>NZ_JBNNTI010000002.1:0-89624 GCF_050278625.1 Viridibacillus sp. NPDC096237
TATTCGGTCGCACAGCAAACTAGGCTATCAAAGTCCGGTCGCTTATAAAAACTTAGCCCTTAAAAAAGTTGTTTGATTTAGTGTTGACATACCATTCTTCATAGTGTCCAAGTGTGTGAAGTATTTCATCTCGTTGTTTTACACTTAACTTGCTGAATACGTCGACATCATTTACAATCCCGTTAAGGTATTCTCCGTATTTGTTTAATTTTCTATAGTTTTCTAAGTAATCATCCGTACTATCTAAAATTGAATTTATGTCACCCGTATAATTAGCACTGTATAGAGCTAATGTCACACTATGTCTTTCCATATAATCAATATAATGTAACTCGGCAGGGGTGAATTTCTTTACTACATTACTACGTTTAGCGTTTCCACCGTCAGTTCACTGTGTTGGAAATTCAATTCTTTCGCATTAAAATAATATCTTGTAGTGATAGTAGTCATAAATTTTATGTTTGAACGGTCTGAATGTATTTTTGATTTTGCATAATGTAAATGACGTTCTACCTTTGTTCTATTAATTTTTTTCTTTTTTAATTCCGTCTCTATTATTTTGAATTCATCCGTTACTGGTTTTGTTGGGTATGTTTTATTTTGATTTGCAAATTTACGGTAGCTATTAGGGTAGTGTTCTTCGATATTCTTTCGTCACTCGTATTTTCACGAAACAATCATTATACCAAAGAATGTACAATCTAATTGACTAGTTTTATGTTCTACGTAACACCTTTTCAAAATACTATTCATTACAACACACTCATTTTTTTAAAACTTAATTTATCATCTTCTTCAATAAAAAAGAAAGCCCGGGTTCCCCTAAAAAATAGCGATCAATTAAAGTATTTTTATCTACTAAAATGGTTAATTTTATATAATATATCACTTTTTTTAATTATAACTAAAAAATAGAAAATTGTGTTCTATATGGTTATATCTTTTTCTAGAACAATCCAAATCATAAATATTGAACTAACCTGCACCTTGAGTTGAATAAGGAAAAAGATCCGTCTGAACAGCTCAAAGAACTTCTACTAATGCACCCCGTTAGTTGAATAACACAGTTTTATTAAATGAAATCCCGAAATAGCTATATTTTATAATAACCTGATTGATTGCTTCACTATGAAAAACACTAATCCCATAAATATCATCCTTTTTAGAAGCAGTGCCATCATCTAATTTTTTATAGGTAGCAGCAGGAGATGTGTTTGCCTTAATTGATACATCCTCTATATTCTTAAAACCATATTTTTTTGACTCATTATTATTATCCGTTATGATGAAACCTTGTAAAGCATTACTAACTTGTACTTTTGTTTTTGATGGCTTTTCATTATTATTTACTGATACTTCTATTATTTTCACTTCACGAAAGCCTTTATTACCAATTCCAATAACAACTGATTTATTACCAACAGCTGTACCAAGCGTACCTATTTCCAAAGGTGGATTAATTAACACGAAGGAATAAACACCACCAAAAGCTAATGCTAAAATTAGAACAGTAACCCAATGTTTCTTTTTCAAATTTTCTCCTCCTGCTTCCATCTGCCCCTATAGTTGAATAAAAAAAGAGCTGACTGAACAGCCCCAACAATCTTCCACTAATGCACCATTAGTTAAAGAACTTTGATAATACAAATGAGCCTCATAGCTGAAAGAAACAACCTCATAATGCCTTATAAGCTTTTTTCAACAAAACCACTCTAATTTTATGCATATGTATAATAAAGTTATGATGACGAATGAATTGAATTCAACGATTCAGCACGTTTAATACTTTCTTTCAAATAAATAGGTGCTATTGGGTGGCTTAATATCTCTTCAGTAGTTAACCATAATACTTTTTCTACCTCATCAGGACTTTTAGGAAATGCCTCACCAGAGTAATGTTCGCAAAGAAAAACAATATTTACTACATTTTCACCCGTACCAATTACAAAAGACGTACTTTGTACATAATTTAGCTTATCTTTTACTTTTACACCGACTTCTTCTAAAATTTCACGTTTCACTGTTCTTTCTAATATATCGGAGGAGTTCCCTTCTATATTTACCTCGCCTCCAACAAGAGAAAGCATACCACCAGCGTGTTCTTCTTTTTCACTTCTTTCAACTATTAGCCACTTATCCTTTTTCCTTATGGCACCTTCAACATTTACAATAAACATTTCTGAATTACCCCCAATAAATTCATTTTTCTTACTCCTTTAAAACCTACTAATTCCTGCTCTGTTTTAATCTTCTTTTGTGCTAATCTAAATCTAGCCCTTTGCTTAATAACTCCCCTTAACATTACCACTCCTACAAACAAAATACCTTATTACCCCAATATACTGCACCTTTAGTTGAACAAGGAATTGAACGCTTACAAAGGTTTAGTCAATCTCGACTTTTAATTAGACTTCCCTTTTATTAATGTTAGGATTTGATAACCATCCGAGGGAAGTCCTGCATAAGGTTTCAACCATTTAGGATAGATAATAGGAATACTCGTAAATATAAACAGGATGAGATTAAAATAAGTAATTCCATTTAAAAAGTTATTGGTTTCATAATACGTTACTTCTAAAGATGTGAGATAAGCACCCACAAATAGCAAAAAAGATACGATTGGACCACCTGCCATAAACATGATATTTTGAAATCTTGAAAGAGTATTCCTATTTTTCACGGAACAGAATCCAAAATATGCCCACTTTACATGGAAATTTATACTTCCAATTCTAAAATTTTGCTTATTTTTATCATTCGAAGCACCAAGATATACATACGACTTTCCCTTAGAAAATAGAGTGAAGCCAATAGCGTGGCCCACTTCATGTAATAGTACGGAAACAGGTATTCCTATTAAATAAACAAGAATAAATGAAATCATTTTCAATCACCTCTTAAATTTATATACGCTAAAATCTAGTTTCAGACCAATCTGTAAGTATACTCCAAGTAGCTTAGTTTTTTCTTATTCAACTAATAATACGACACCTAGTGCGTGACCTATTTCGTGAAGTAGTACAGATATAGGTATTCACAACCCACTTAGTGTTATTTTTATTACTTCGTTTATGACTCTCATTAAGCCAAGGACGTTAATTTCAAACCAACAGATGGCATATTTACCTGATTTTATAAAAATTACCTATCAATTTACTCATTCTCACTATAACATACAGTATAAATACTGGTAATTTTTTAAATAATTTGCTTCTATGAATTTAAAAAAATCGCCAATTGGACTTGGCAAAGTCTGAAAACGGTATGAAAGTTAATGCTGGAACTTAACAAAAGACATTCAGTATGTGAGCATTCCGAATGCCTTTTGTAGACAAACTGAAATCCCTAGCCTCTAAAGAGATTAGGGATTTCAGTGTACCTATTTTTAAAACTATCACGGTTTCACAATTAATTTGGAAACTGTTTTTGATTCTTGCTTTTTACCTCCTCACTATTCGTATCACTATACATTGCCGTACCTAATCCGCCAGTTTTTGCAAGCACTGCTTTTATTTCATTGTAAGACAAACCGGACTCTGCATTTTTTCTTTTTACCTCATCAATATCTGTTCCAGCAGACGTAAAATTGCCCCCGTTGTTATTATCCATAAAAACACCTCCATTTTGGTATGCCTTTATGTTCCCTCAAGGAAAGATTATTATGAGTGAAATGTATGGATCGCTGAAATCAATTGACCGTTTTTTTACTCTTGTCGATTCTATGGTATTCGGAAATTTGAATTACCCGAACAATACTTGTATGTAGCTCGTGATAGATACCTCTACTATCCGTGAACGTTACATACTGTTCTCTCTCACTTTGAATTAGTGCTTCTGCTTTTTCTTGAGATTCCACATGGATAAACCTTCTAATGTAATGCTCTTCATCAAAGAAGTACGTTATTTTGAATTCTTTCATGATTGTTTTTCTCCTCAAGTTTTTTTCACTATTATTCAATCAATTTTTATTTTTCGACTTCTTCTCTAGGTTATCCATAATGAAACACTTAACTCCATTTTTTTGTTGTTTTATTGGCTATTTTTCTATTTTAACAACATCAATCTGTCTTTTTGATTGGAAAAACGGTTAAAAAACTAATGTTAGCTAATAGTAATTTTCTTCCTGAATGGTTCATTTTCTTTTTGCATATTCTTCTTCTATTTTTTTCTTTATATTTTCATAACGTTGGCGTAAATCTTCTTTCACTACTTTATCTTTTATCTTCTCAATTAACAATTCTACATCCTTAATATCTGTTAAACCTTGTTCTAAGACATCTTTCTTAGCATTTTCCCAAGTAATTTTTTCAAATTTTATTATTTCTTCTGTTGCCTTTATTTGTGCCTCATTTTCGGCTGCTTTTAAGTCCTTTATTTTTTTGACTAAGTCATCAAGAAGTTTCTTTTCATTAGATACTTTATCTTGCGCTGCTTTTGATAATTTATCATATGCTTCTAAAGCAGCTTTCACTTCAGCTTCATTTTCAATCCCAGCTTTTTCTACAGTTAATGCTAGTGCTTTTGCATGTGCTTCACGAAAAACTTTTACAGCTGCTGTCGCTTCTGCTTCTGTATCTTGTGCTACTTTATAGCGATTAATTTCCTTTTTTTGCGCTGCTAAATTTGCAAGGTTTGCAAAATCAGCTTCTGTCGCACCTTTTGCTATAGCTGCTTTTACTGCTGTGTCTGCTGCATTATATTGTGTTTCTGCTTTTTCTAACTTTGTTGCATCATCAATTGATTTGTCTGTATAGAATGTGAGAGCTAATAAATTTGTTGTTGCATCTTTAATAGCCGCTTTTTTCACTTCTTCGTAGCGATTTATTTCTTTTCCTTGCGCTTCTAATTTTGAATAGTTTGAGCCGAAATCTGATACTGACGCACCTTTTGCTATTGCTGCTTTTACTGCTATGTTTGCTGCATCGTATTGTGATTTAGCTATTGTTAAACTTGTCGAATCCTTTATTGATTCAACAACTGTAAATTTGAGGTTCCCTAATTCATTTACTGCTTTTGTAATTGCTACTTCTTTCGATTCTTTTGCTTCATAGCGGTCAATCTCCACTTTTTGATCTGCTAATTTCCAATAGTTCGTTCCAAAATCTGACGTTACTGCACCTTTCGCTCTTGCGGCATCTACTGCTGTTTTCGCTGCATCATATTGTAATTTAGCCGTTGTTAAATTGGTTGCATAACGAATTGAATTTACAGCTGCATATTCAAGTCTTGCTAATTCTGTCGTTGCTTTTGTAATTGTTACTTCTTTCGATTCTTTTGCTTCATAGCGGTCAATCTCTGTTTTTTGATCTGCTAATTTCCAATAGTTCGTTCCAAAATCTGACGTTACTGCACCTTTCGCTCTTGCAGCATCTACTGCTGTTTTTGCTGCATCATATTGTAATTTAGCCGTTGTTAAATTGGTTGCATAACGAATTGAATTTACAGCCGTATATTCAAGTCTTGCTAATTCATTTGTTGCTTTATTAATTGCTACTTCTTTCGTATCTCTTCCTTCATATCGGTCAATCTCTCTCCACTGAGCTGCTAATCTCCAATAATTTACACCGAATTCTGACGTTACTGCACCTCTCGCTACTGCGACATCAACTGCTACTTTTGCTTCGTTATATTGCCTTCTAGCATCTACTAAATTTGTTACATGATTAATTGTGTACACTTCATAAAATTTTAAAGCTTCTAATTTAGCTATCGCTTCGTTTACGACTGAATAATAACTACCTGGGCCTGAATTTATCGTACCTGTTTGTCTTCCGTTATCTACTATAATTATTTGTCCACCTGGTATTGTAATCGTACCGTTTGCCACTCTTTTTCCAGCGTACCATAAACCATTGTATTGGATCACACCTTCATTTAATCTTGCACCGTTGTACAAATCGCCATCGAATATTCTAAGTACTGTATTCAATGCACCATTAATGTATAAATGTCCAGTGTTCGGGTGAAGTCCTGTAAATGCCGTCCCATTTAAGTAAAATACGCCTTCATACGTACCATTCGCTTTTTTCCCATTTGAATAATATATGTCTACTACTAAACCTGTATAGGCTTTACCCTTTAAGTAGTAAGTCCCTTTATATGTGCCAGTTGCCTTAGAACCATTTTTATAGTAAATGCTGTTTGCTATACCCGAATAAATTTTACCTTTTAAATAATATCTTCCTTTATATATACCAGTTGCCTTTTTTCCATTTTTGTAATAGGTATTACCTTTTGTACCAGTGAATAACTCTCCGTTTTTATATACTTTTCCTTTATAAGTTACCGTGCCTTTTACTACTTTTTTAGTAGCTTTGAAAACTAATATTCCATTAGAAATTTTGTAATTTGTTGCCGCTGAGGCATCTTCAGCTCCACCTACTACTGCACCTGTAATAATTGCCGCGCCTAACGATAATGATATTAACGGTTTAATAAATCTCAAATTATACTTTCCCATTCTAATCTCCTCCACTTTTCAACTACGCAGAATTTAAAAGCATACAACCAATCAACATTGACCAAATACGGTATTTTATGAATCGGCGAATACAAAAATGCCTAATGTGTATATAATCATGCTCAAAGTTTAAATTAGTTTGAAAATAAGATGCAGATTGAAATTTAATTAGAATGGAATCATATTCATTTTTTAAGATTTTAAAGTCACCTTGTTAGGCAGTTTATTACAACAAAAAAACGTAGCCAGAAAAGACTAGGCCACATTTAGCACATGTCTTTTCGACTACGTATTTTAAAATGGTTAAGGTTCGCTTAGTTTGCAACCTTCATCTCGGCATAAGCACCTGGAGATTTTTTTGTTTTGCTTTTTAGGACAACATAATATTTCGTGCCAGGTTTTAACTTATCATTTGGTGTTAGTTTCAATTGTTTTTTCGATGTATTTTGAACTTTAATGGACTGTTGTTTACCACCAATTTGTAATAAAGATACTTTCGCTTTTTTCATAGTGCTCCAGTTCATCTTCGTACTACTTTTAACGGTGATCGTTTTTTGAGCTGCTGTCAGATTAATACTTGAGAGCTTGTTGTAACTTTTCAATTGGTTTTTTAAGAAATCGCTGTGGCTGTACTCTACTTCTTTACCAATTGGTGTTGTGATATTTGGTTTGATGCCTATTTTCTGTATTTTTTTGCCGTTTGGTCCTGTGAATTCCCCAACGGTCAATTTCAATTGGCTGCCGTCTTTTAAAGGAAGTACTACCTGCATAACACCTTTGCCATATGTAGTTTGGCCGTATATTGTTGCCGCTTTTTGGTCTTTTAATGATGCTACTGTCATTTCAGAAGCACTTGCTGAATAGGCATCCGTTAAAATTGATACAGGTGCGTTCCATCTTACTTTTTGCTTCACTGGATCCATAGAATAAGTGTCGACTTTGTCTTTTAACAAATAACCAACTTTGGCTTTTGGAAATAATCCTATGACATCTCCTGCTGCTGTTATATAACCGCCACCATTACTTCTTAAGTCAAAAATCCATCCCTTCATACCAGGCATTGACTTGATTGCTTTTTGAATTTCTTTGCCACTATTCTCTGCAAAACTATTAAGACGTACAAAACCAATATTACCAGCTAGTTTTTCTGTTTCAACATTTGGTATATTGATAACTTTTCGCGTTAACGTTTTATTAAATGTACTGTTAGTTGTAGAACGATATATAGTTACAGTTACTTCGGTGTTTTCTTTCCCCGTAAGTAGCCCCCATACAGTTTGAAATGCTTCCCCTTTTAAATCTTTGTCTCCCACTGCTTGTATAATATCTCCTGCTTGCAATCCTGCTTTATCAGCTGGGCCACCTTGCATAATGGAGGTAATAACCACTCCATTTGGATTTTCTTCGAACATTACTCCAATCCCTACCAACTTCATATCAATTGCATTTGCAAATTCCTCATATTCATCTTTCGTCATATAAACTGAATATGGATCTAACTGGCTTGTCATTTCTTGAATTGTCTTACTATTTAACGCTGATTTTGATACATTCGGATAATAATATTTCTTCACTAATTCCTTAGCCTCATCCAGTGGTTCCGCTGCATACGCAACAGACGTCGTAAAGAAAACAAACAAGGCAATAAGACTCAACACATAAAAGCGTAATTTTTTCATAGTATCCCTCTTATAATAGTAAATTTTATAGACTATTTTACACCTATGAAAGGAAAAAAGATACTAATATAGTATATTTTTTCTGGTTTTTAGAAATTTATCCTGTTGTAAAAATCCTAACGATCGAAAAAATTAGGAGCTAGATGTTAATACAGTTGATTCTGAGCCTCTTTTTCAACTTATCTATTACAAATGTAAAAGAGCTCTGTGTAACAACACAAAGCCCTTCCATTTAATTCAAGTGATTTCCTATCCTACTATACTTATTTCTTAACAGTGACCACTTTCGCTTTACCTACATTCCCTGCCTTGTCTTTTGAATATATAGATAACTTTGAATTGGCTTTCTGTTTTTTAATAGCTACTGAGAAAGTTCCTTTCTTAGTTACTGTCGCTAATCCAATAATCTTATTGCCAGCTTTCACATAGACTTTAGAGCCAACTTCTGCTTTCCCTGTTACCTTTGTAGACGTCGTTTTCACTACATTTATTGAAGGTGTTTTTGGTGCAGTCTTGTCTACTACTGTAATTTTCTGAGAATCACTTGTATTACCAGCATCATCTGTTGCTGTTAAAGTTAGTATGTTCCCAGCTTTTTGAGTATTGATGTTAATAGAAAATGCACCGTTTTTATCCGAATAGCCAGTACCAATAAATTTTCCACCAGCTTTAATAGTTACTTTTACTTCAGCTTCTGTTGTTCCGTTTACTTTACGATCTTTATCAGTGACTCTCTTGACAACTGGTTTAGTTGGAGGTGTTTTATCCTCAACTATAATTGTTGTTTCTGAGCTCACTTTATCAGAAGCACTTGCAGTTACATAAAGAATTGTTCCTGCTTTAATCTTCTTATTTAATGGAATAGAAAAAGTACCATCTGCTTTAGTAACGGTTTGTCCGTAGAAATTATTTTTATCCGTTACTTTTACCAAAGTACCTGCATCAGCTGCACCTTTAATTTCCATACTCTCAGATGTCACTACGTTTACTTCTGGCGCATGTGGTGTCACCGTTGGGTCTGGCACAGGTGTTGGATCCAACGGAATTTTTGGATCTGGTTTTGGTGTTGGAACTACAGGCGTTGTTGGGTTTGGATCTGGTTTCGGTTTTGGATCTACTGGATTAACTGGATCTGGTTTCGGTTTTGGGTCTACTGGATTAACTGGATCTGGTGTAGTTTTTGAAGCAACAATTTCGAAAGAATTCGTTTTTGCAGTAATACTTTTATCCTCCAAATTAACTGAAGCAGTATACATGCCTACTTTAGATTTTGAGGAATCATAACTAAAGCTATATGTGCCGTCTTTAGTAGTTTTGATTGTATTATCTGTAATAACCTTTTCTCCATCTCTTTCGATAGTAATATTAACAGTCTCACTGTCGACAGGCTTATTATCAAGTATAACTTTTCCAGTTAGTTTTACCTTTTCGCCAAGTTCATATTTAGATTTGTCACTTTGCACACTTATGCTCTTTTTGGAGACTGGATTTGTATTCGTTACTTCAAAAGTAGTGATAGCAGGGCTTGCATTTTTTGCAGTAATTTGAATCGTATAAGATCCGCTTTCGTATCTTTTAGGAAATATAATTTTAGATATATTGCCGTTCCCATCTATTTCGGAATCTTTCCATTGGTAGGTTTCAACGACTGTATCCCCTTTTTTGACTTGCATAAGAGGAGCAGTTCCCGTTCCTGCTTTCCCATCCTTTAATACCATTCCCGAAATATTTATCCTATCTCCAGAAGTATATTGTTCGGCATTAGTATTTACTGTAATCGTTACACTACTAGCTGCAAAGGCAGGGAAAACTGCATTTAAAAATAAGAAAGTAGCTATTAAACTAGTGATTAGGCTTTTTTTCAAAACATTCACTCCCATATTGGTAGATAAGAAGATGGGAGGCAATTTCTGCCTCCCCCTCTCATTCTTTTATTAGTTAACTGTAAATGATTCTAATTTGCTTGAATCGGCTAGCGGAATAGGATTGTCATCGTTATCCCATACAAACACTTCCACTGTGTATTTACCTTTATCAAATGTTTCTAGTGGGATATCTACTCCAAAACGACTTCTCGATTTGCTATTAATCTCCTTAGAATTCACTTCTTTAAAGTAAACAACTGCGCCCTCTTCATCTTTAACTTGGAAGGCAACTGTAGGATTCAATGTATTTTTCCCTTGATTTTTTAAGTTTGTTTTGATGCTGACACTGCTATCTGTTGTGAAGGAATTAGCCTTTTCACCTTTTGAATCAGTTGTTGAAATGGATTCAACGCTTACAAAATAATTTGAAACCTTAAAATTAGTTTCAAGCTTTTCACTATCAGCACTACCAGCAGCGCCAATTAATAATTTGTAATCACCTGTCTTAGACAAAATATCAGGTGTAAAAGTACCTTCATACGTTTCACCTTCATACGTTTCTAAATCTAGTACTTTTCCTTCTGGATCAATAACTTTAGCTTCCCACACAATTGATTCTGAAGCCTCCGCACGAATATTCGCAGGATTTTCAACTGTTACATCACCACCGCCATTTGAAAGTTCTAATGATTTTACAAATGGTGCATTTAAAACAGCCCCTTTATAAATTGATATAGTTTTCTTAGTCAAATGACCCGCGAGATCTGTAACTTCGAAAACAACATCATTTCTTCCCTCATCTAATACTAATTGAACTTGTTGATCGTGTGTTAAAGCTCTCATTGCATATGGCTCTTTGAAATCATTTGTATATTCTTCGCTACCATTTACTAATAAGCGTAGCTCATCAAAGTTATCTGCAACTGTTACTGTGACAATTGGATCCACACCTTTTGTTGTTTCATTAGGTTTTTCACTTTCAGTTGTTCCATTAGGCTCTTTACTTCCTGGTTCTTCCTTAGGTTTTTCACTCTCAGTTGCATCATTAGGTTTTTTACTTCCTGCTTCTTCATTAGATTTTTCACCTTCAGAAGGGACAACAGGATCTTTACTCTCAGTACCTTCTTTAGGTTCTTTATTTTCATTAGATTCTTTATTTTCTTTAGGATCTTTACTTTCTGGTTTCTTAATAGAACCTTCATCACCAGTAGCAACAAAATTATTAGCTGGTAGGTTACTTACAGAAAGTGTAGGTGCTTGTGTATCTATCATTACTTGTCTTCTAAATTCAATTTTATTGCCAACTTTATCTGCCCCTTCAATATAAATATCATGGACACCATCTTCTGTGAATGTAATATGTGTGGCAAATTCATGCTTTTTTGTCACTTCGTTGTACTTTGTTTTTACATCTTGTGAAGTAGGATTTAATTTTTCGCCCTTGATTTTCAAGTAATCTACTTGAGATGCATCTGTTACATAACCAGAGAAAGGTACTTCACGAGTATCATAAACACCTTGTGCTTCTGGTGTATCAGATATGATAAATGGAATTGTGTTATCTCCAGGACCTGATATATCTTGTCCACTATGATTATTCGCATAGTCATATGCTACAACTTTGATTTTCCCTTCACCCTCAATTTTCCCTACGTTCAATTTAAATTCACTACTTGTACCAGGATTTACTGAACCTGAGAGTTTACCATCTACATAAACTTCAATATATTGTAATCCACTACCTTTATCAGTAGCATTGAAAGAAAGAGTACCCGTTTTTTTGCTGAAAGATAGTTTTGAAACAACCGGTGCTGTGTTATCAACAATGACAGGAATTTTAGTTACTTGTTGTTCTTTACCGCCAAAATCGACCTGTGTTTTTACTTGATAATAATATGTTCCATCAGCAGCCACTTTGTTACTCAGTTTTCCATCCCATTCTGTATAGCTTGGTTTATATGAATAGATAGAGCTAGCTGATTTACCATTGTGATAATTTTTGCGCTGTTCTTTATCAGTTCGAAGCTTGCGTAATATTTTACCAGTTTCATCAGTAATAGCGTATTCAACAGTTTTACTATTCCGCAAGAAAGAAAGAACTGGAGCTACCGCTTCATTTTTGCCATCTCCATTTGGAGAAATAGCAATTAAGCTTTTACTATATTTTTTAGTAAATGGATTGTATCCAAGATAATAACCTTCTTGATCTAACATTCCTGATTTTTTATAATAAGAACCCGTGTCAAAGATCATTTGATCTAATACTGGTGGCTTATTCCAATCGCCTTTAAAGCCTAGGTAAGGAACAGATAAGTCCGGGAATACTATGTCCTGTGATTTATTTGTAAGCGTGATAAATCCTTCAACGAAGTAACCGTTCTTTTGAATGTTTTCTAATGCTGTATTAGCCTTACTAAGATCTACTTCAACAGTAATATCTTTAGATTTCCCAGCAAATAATGTAACCTGCGGCGTATCAATCGTTACTACTGCGTCTTTAATAACTTGTTCCTTTATAGCATTGCTTGCTGTTTCTTCTGAACCTGAAGTCGCATCAGTTAAAACAGAGGCGTCTACATTATAAGTAACTTTTTCATCGCTAAAGTTTGTAGCCGTAACAGTCATGCTGAACTTGTCCTTGCCAATTTCCTTCAGTTCAATTTTACCTTCTTTTGTATCCTTCGCTTCAACATATACTGGAGTTGTAACTGCAGCATTCAATTGCATTAACCCCGCACCTTGTAAACGCGGTGAGTAAGCAATATTATCATTTGATGCATCCGTTACAATTTTAGCGGTATTCATCAGTAATGTTTTCGCACGTTTCACTTTTTCTACACCTTTTAAACCTGGGAACAATTCTTGAACCTTTTCCAAGACAAGTGCTGCACCACCTGATACATGTGGAGCTGCCATCGATGTCCCACTCATGACACCATACTTATCATCATTTAAAGTCGAGTAGATTTGTCCGCCTGGAGCAGTAATCTCAGGTTTCATCTCAAGGCCGGGTGAGACGCCCCAAGAACTAAAGTTCGACATTTTCCCAGCAGAGCCATTGATGACTGTAGTCATTTTTCCACTAAACTCCACTTTACCGACTCCACCTGCTGCTTTAAGTTTTGTTTCCAAAGTGGTACCATCTGCTACACTTAAAGTAACGAATGGAATAGTTGGATTATTTAACGCCATACTGACATAATCACCATGTGCTGCGGTTCCTCTAATAATGACACCTGCTGCACCTGCTTTTTCAGCTTGTAGTTGAATTTCTCCATAATTAGGATTTGCAGCTGATCTGACTGCGAATACCACTTTCCCTTTTACATTTTTACCAGTATATTGAGCTTGACCGCCATCACCAACGTAGATAACATCTTTTCCAACACCTTTGCCAAATACTTCAAGAGGCAATGGGGAAGATTGCTTTTTATAAGCAATTGGAAAAGTTTCAGAACCAATTTTCAGTGACATCTGATCCAAAGTAAGCTTGTCATTCTCAAGAGATGCAACCGATATTGAACTAGGTGCAAGACTAGGAGCTCCAACAAGTCCAATATCAGGATTTGTTGCTAAGGGATTTTCTGTATAATTAGCTCCAAACTGACTTGAATTACCGGCAGAAATGGACATTAATACACCATTCTCTACTGCTCTTTCAACGGCTTTTTGTTCTAGACTATCTGAATCAGCAAAGCCTGCTGTTGAGCCTAAACTCATATTCAAGACATCTGCACCAAGAATAATTCCATCATCAATAGCTTTGATATAAATATCTCCAAATGTTGATGGCATCGCTGGGTCATTACCGAACACTTTAAGTGCCAATAACTGAGCCTGTGGTGCTATCCCTTTAATACCATTTCCATTTTCATCGCCGTTTGCTCCTACAGTACCTCCTACATGCATACCATGCATTGAGGCATCAGGACCAAGATCTAGAATTTCACTGTTTTTATCGGCATAGTTATAGCCGTAAGGGACCTTAACATTGTAAAATTGCCCAGGAAGTTTACCTGCTTGAACTAGGCCACTCACTTTTGTTTTAGTTAATTTATGTTTGGTATCATCCTGTAATTGCATATCTTTATGTTCATAGTCAATTCCTGTATCAATAATACCTACAACCATGCCTTTCCCATCATAACCAGCATTCCAAGTTTGAATTGCTTCTACCATATCTTTACTCGAGAGCATGGTAGGTTTTTCAGTCGGTCTTTTGTATTCATTTACAATGCTCACCGCTTCAACATTCGGCAGTTTTTCAAGCTCTTCAATTTGACTATATTCAATTTCTCCACTGACTCCATTGACAACAGTAGTGAATGTATTTTCCACTTCAAATTCAATTTTTTCTTCTTTTACATCCGAGATAAATTCAGAATGCTCTTCCTTCACATCTTTTTGCAATTCTGTTTTCTTCTCTGTCTCTAAATCTTTATATCTAATACCCCTTTTAGTAGAGTAGTTGATAGCTGGGTCTCCTTCTAACTCAACGATTACCCTTACAATATCACTATCCTTATAATCATAAGAGACATCTTCAATTTTTTTGTCGGATTTTTGGATTTTAACTAACTTGTCGATTTCACTCGTTTCAGCTTTTGTAATATTAGTACCAAAAGCAACATTAGAAACCGTTAATAGAGAAACCAAACCAATTACTACACTCTTTCTAAATCTTCGAATTTTCTTCATTCGCTTCTCCCCTTTTTCAAATAATGGAATAATGAACCCCTCCGCTCCTCTCTACTAAAATAAACCTAGCAATTTAATTTCAACTATTTTACTAGGTATACAAAATGTAGCATTACAAATTTAGCTAGTAAATAGCGAAATTTGTAATATTTTGAATATTCCAAAATATATTTACATTCATTAAAATATTTCTTTTACATTTATTTTCTTTATAAATTCAAATTGTTCAATAATGCATTATATTAATTACTTTAAAAAGAAAATATCAGAAGGCTATCACAGAAAATATGAGAATATTAGAGGATTTTCTACTTTTTTCGCTATTTTTCTACATTAAAAATAGCCATGACTTAATCGACATGACTACAGATATTTCATAACTATTTAATTGACTTAATCGCTTCTTTTTTTGATTTCTGTTATATGGTTAACCGACAAAATAGCTGTTTCATAATTTCTAGCGGATGTGCTATTGAAGCAGTCTGATTTAGATGCACATTAATTGAATTTCTTGCCAATATTTGTAGTTATTGTTACGATGGATAGGGCATTAAAAGACAACTATTTCAATGGTTTTGAAGGAGGAAAACGATTAATGAATGCAACCAAAATATGTACCGGCGTTATGGCAGCGGGACTGGCAATTTCTCTATTACTGTCGCCGGTAAATGTCTCTGCTACCTCGCAGAAGAACACAGAACTGAAGCAAAATATTCGAGAAATTAAATCTCTAACGTCAAAGGATTACAAGGATTTAGAGTTTCTAAAACCTTTACTGAAGGATAAAACCGTCGTTAGCCTCGGTGAAAACTTCCATCGCGTCGCAGAATACAGCAGTATCAAAACAAGACTGATCAAATATTTGCATGAAGAGCTTGATTTTGATGTCATTGCTTTTGAGGCAGGGCTTGGCGATTCCTTTGCCGCTTATGAGAATGCCAATTCTTTGACTTCTAAAGAAATGATGGAGCGCTCTATTTTTCCGATATGGCATTCCAAAGAGACGCTTGGTTTATTCGATTATATTAAGAAGCAGCGGGAATCAGACAAGCCCTTATACCTTGCCGGTTATGATATGCAGTTTACGTCGGGGCATTTAACGCAATTTATTGGGAATTGGATTTCCAAGGTAGATAAAGATCAAGGGAAAAATTATGTAGAATTTGAAATGCAAGGGCTAACCGATTTCTATACAGTCTTCAACAAATATGGCATGGATAACGATAATAATCCTCAAGCCAAGAAGGAAATTAAGAAAGTGAAAGATGAATACGAACCGAAATACGAGGCATTGATTCAGTTCATAAAAGATAACAAGGAACAGCTTGCTGCGGCATATCCTAAAAATCCTCAAATGGTTAATATCGCAGTGAAAACGCTGGAAGATCGCATCAAGTTTATCGAAATGGGGATGTACAGTACTAAGGAAAGTTATGAATTCAGAGATCGTATCATGGCTGACAACGTAGAGTGGTTAATGAAAGTAATGTACCCAGGTAAAAAGGTAATTTTATGGGCGCATAACGACCATCTTGCGAAGAATACTTCCAAGATAACTACGAAAGAACAGGGAAAATGGATAAACAGCTTCACTAGTATGGGAGAACTGCTTCACAAAAAGCTAAAAGATAAGGAATATGTGATGGGTCTGTATATGAATAGCGGAAAGGCAAGTACGATTACGACTCAGAAACTCTTCAATATCAAGCCGATGCCTAAGGGAAGCTTAGAACATCTGATGATGCAGAGTGGCTATAAGGTTGCATTCGCCGATCTATCCACGCACAAATCATCGAATAAAAATAACGCTTGGATGTTCAATCCAATTTATGCTGCTGAGGACGGAATGACATCCGAGATTGTTAAGCCGATGTCGATGAGGTTTGTTCCTAAAGAACAGTATGACGGCATTATCGTCTTTGATAAAGTGAAAGAGCCGACTACGAAGTACTAACGATATAGAACTCAATTGCTTTAGTCCGAAGCTATAAATTAGGTAAAGGTTAAACAGCGATTGATACAAGTAATATGATGGATTTAGCTGCATATTTTAATGGATTCTAGTAACAAATAAAAATAGTCGAATATGAAGTGAGTTTTAAAAAGTTAGATTGAACTGTTCCTTTATAAATGGACAGTTTAATAAAAGCTATTTACGCTGATTAAATCCCCATTTATTGACTCCGGTATTGTGCCGGAGTCATTTTCTTTAAACTTAACTGTGGCACTGATTGATTTGGGTTATGGTACCGATTGATTCTTATGATTAAGAAATTTTTTTCTTTTGATCCTTTTTGAAAGGACTGTCGTGAGTTTCCCTACCCAAATCATTGAGTCACTTCTTCAATTATTTCTCCATTTTTCATCCAAACAGTACTCAATTATTCAGAATTTTCATACAATATAATATCAATCATTAAGTACTCACCACCTTTTTTATCTACACAATTAGCAGATGATACGAGAGCTTCAAAAAGTAAGTTCTTCATTGCATTCGCTGGTATTAAGTCCGTATCCAATTCATCCCGATACAATTCTACTGTTTCATACCAATATCCTTTAAACCTACTTCTTCCTTAGTAACCTTTTCTAGAGCTAGCAAAAAGCGTCCTAGAGTCGTCACCTTATTCACCTTCCCTTTCAATCACATTTTGTTTTTGAAGCTCTTTTCCCTTCAATTCATTCCTCCTCCAATAAAAATAGCCTTAATACCAATGGTATTAAGGCTACTGCTTCAATCATGATTATGATATATATTTGAAATCTCACTTATTACGGCAAACAGAAAATCCCCAATCTCCGAAGAGATTAGGGGATAATTTGTATCAATTGTTCAAACTAACACGTTAGTTTGATGACACCTATTGATAATTATTATTTTGGTAGGTTAGTAACAACATCTTGAACTTCTGCTACTGTTAAGTCTTTACCATTATTTAATGATTTTTTAAGTGCTACTGCTGCTTTTACTTTGTCAAAGTTATAAATATCAACACCAGTAACTCCTGCAGCGTTATAGTCATTTATAGTTGCTGAACCATCATTGATTTTTTTAAGTGAAGCAACAGAAGCAAGTTTATCAACTTCAGTTTGGATATCTGTTTTTGTTAAATCTTTGCCAGTTGCTTTTTTTGCTGCTTCTACTGCTGCGTTTACTGCTGCTACAGTTTGACCTTTTAAATCAACACCTGCTTTAGAGTAATCTGCTGCTACTGCTGTACCTTTATTGATAGTTACGATTGCTGCAGCTTCAACAAGTTTATCAACTTCAGCTTGGATTTGAGCTTTTGTTAAGTCAGCACCTGTACCTTTTGCTGCAACTACTGCTACGTTTACTGCTGCTACAGTTTGACCTTTTAAATCAACACCTGCTTTAGTGTAATCTGCTGCTTCTGCTTTACCAGCATTGATAGTTTTGATTGCTGCTGTTTCACTTGCTGCTCCAGCAAGTTTATTAATTTCAGCTTGGATTTGAGCTTTTGTTAAGTCAGCACCTGCACCTTTTGCTGCTTTTACTGCTGCGTTTACATCCGCTACTTCTTGACCTTTTAAATCAATACCTGCTTTAGTGTAATCTGCTGCTTCTGCTTTATCAGCATTAATTTTTGTGATTACTGCTGCGAATTCTGTTTTAGCTGTATTAATTGTAGTAGATACAAAGATAGAGCTTACAGTTTTATTAGTATTACGCTCAGCAAAGATAGTATTTAAAACATATGCTTGTTCATCAACTGATAATGTTCTGTAGTTATCTACTTCTTCAAGTGCGTCTTCGATTCCATCTTTATTTGTAGCAGCATTGATTTTAGCTAGTACTTCTGAACTTACATAAGCACCTTCATCTAATCCTTTGATGAATTGGATAGACTCTGAAACATTTCCAATACTTACTTGTGAAGCAGATGCATTAACTGTTACGTCAGCTGATAAATCACCTTTAGATTTCACAGTAATTTTAGCCGATCCATCAGCCTCTGCTTTGATAGTGATTGACTTAGTAGAACCTTGTGGTACAGTTGTACCGTTTACTTCTACATCAGCATATCTAGCAGCAACTTCGAATGTTACGTCGAATCTACCAGTTAAACCGTTATAAGAAAGTGCATATGGGAAACCATTTTGGTCAACTGATTGGAAAGTAAATACTGCAGGTTTGTTTGCAGCTACTTTTTTATCAGTATCATCAACTTTAAGTGTAGCTTTTGATACAGTTGCATTTACAAAGTAAGTAGTTTCAGCAACTTTTTGTAGATCAGCTGGATCTAATCCTGCTTTATCGCCATTTTCAATATATACAGTTGGTGTTGCATATCCATCACGTTCACCTGTAACTTTGAATGTAGCTTGACCTTTATCACCAGTTACTTTAATTGCAAATGTAGTATTTTCATTTGCAGTTGTTACATTTTCACCTTTTACAGTTGAAATATTAACTTTTTTGTCTTGGCTGTAGTTTCCTTTTACAAATGTTACATAAGCTGTAGTACCTGCTGGTGCTAATTTACCATCTTTACCAGTAATAGTTGCAGTATAAGTACGTCCACCTTTACCTGTACCGTTTGGATTAGATGTAAGAGAACTATCTGCAGCAGCATTAGCTGAATCAGCAGCTACTACATCAATTGATTGAGTATGGTTAAGAGCGAATGTTACAGGAGCTGCAGCTGCTTGTAATTCTGTAGCACCTAATTTGTTATCGCCTGACCATGTATCTTCATTAGAAGTAACATTGTTATCTTTATATTTGCCATCTGCAAATGCGATAGGAGTAACAGTACCACTTGTACCTGTTAAAGTAAATGTTGCTTCACCTTTAGAATCAAGTTTTACTTTTACATATTGTACTCCACCAGTTGTTACTTGAGATGGATACTTAGCACCATTGTTACGGATATTAGCGTCAGTAACATCTACTGTACGAACTAATTTATCTGGAGCTACATTAACGTTTTCTTTGTATGCAATGTTGATATAACCATTTGCATTTTCAGCAGAAACGATTTTGTAAACTTTTTTAGCACCGTTAGCTAAAGAATTTCCTTCAGTTACTTCTGAAAGAGTTAAACGAGCTACATTACCCCAGTAAACTTTAGCAGCAGTAGTTTTCACTGATGCGTTACCAGTTGGGTAAGCTTCTACAGTATCATCTGTACCTGCAACATATTGAGTGTAAGAGTAAGAAGCTACACCGTTAGCATCAGTAAATGCTTCAGCAGTGATTTTCTTTCCGAAGTTACCTACAGAAGTATCAGCAGAGTTAGTGATGTTGAAAGTTACAGCGATACCTTCTTTAGATTGTCCAGCTGGAACTTCCACTTGAGTTTTAACAGTTACTTCTTTACCGATAATTCCTTGTAATGAAGGAGTTTGGTTAGTAATAGCTGTTGGTAATACGTTAGATACACCTTTGAATGTACGTGATTTCACGCCATCAAGTGCTACAGTGTAAGTT
The DNA here is from genome assembly GCF_050278625.1 of Viridibacillus sp. NPDC096237. Taxonomy (NCBI): domain Bacteria; kingdom Bacillati; phylum Bacillota; class Bacilli; order Caryophanales; family Caryophanaceae; genus Viridibacillus; species Viridibacillus sp. NPDC096237. The sequence continues at coordinate 20,155 of NZ_JBNNTI010000002.1, forward strand.
TTACCGCCAGTTTGAGCAGCAGTTGTTAAAACGATAACTTTATCGTCAGTTTGTTTAACTGCAGCGTTAGTAACTTCTAAGCCTTCGATTTTGAAACGTCCAGCTGAGATATCGCTAGCTTTTTGAGCTTCTGCGAATGTTACTTCAACAGTTGTGTTGTTAATAGCTTTAGCTGCATCAACTACAGTTTTCACTACAACGCCGTCTTTGTATAATTTTTGTACGCCTTTGTAAGTTACGATACCGTTAGCGTATTTACCTTTGATAAATAGTTTACCAGAGTTTTTACCAAGACCTGTTAGTAATTTACCATCTTGGTACCATTTTTTAGAAGAACCGCTTCCTACCCAGCCGCTACCTTTTTTACCAGCTTTGTAGTATACGTTTTTGTAAAGGCCAGTGCCTTTTTTACCTGTTTTGTAATAAGTATTTTTGTAAAGACCAGTGAATTTCTTACCGTTCTTGTAAAGAATACCTTTGTAAGATTTGTAACCTTTCACCGCTTTACCTGATTTTGCAGATACCAATTTACCTTTAGAAACTTTTACAGTTGCTGCTTTTGCGAAAGCTGTATCAGCAGCACCAGATACTGCGAATGATCCTGTTAATACTGCTGCACCGATTGCTAGTGATGCGACAGGTTTTACTAATTTTAGATTGAATTTACCCATTATTAAAAAATCCTCCCTTATTGGATATGATTAGCATTTCGCTGTTTTTTTTTGTTCATCAGCTAATCATGCTTAGCCTAATTATCGTCCATAAATAAGAGAATTTCCACCCTTTTTTCTTCCATAGATTTGTAGATAATAGTGACTTTAATACTATAATGATATTTTTATCAATATTATTAGTAAAATTGAGATATATTAGCAGTTTCTTACAAGTTCTATGGTTTTATTACAATTCCAACTGTAAAGTTAGTTATATACTACCAATTGAGGTATATTTTTAATAAAATACTTAAATTTTTACCATTACCTTAACTGCCAGTTACTCTATTGTAATATACGATACATACTCCAATAGAAGCTGTCCGCCCTACTCTGCATCCTTATCGATCTCATTGCTACTATTTGAATTGAGTTTCTTCCTATTATATAGATATATTTCTAGTAATCTTCCGCATATTAGTAAGCGCTTTCACTTTATGGTTTATAATTTATATGAATCTTCTTTTAATAGCATGCCTATAATTCCATTACAAATATTACAGCCTGTATGAGATTTATTACAGGCTGTAATATTCTTTCAGCACCACTAGTGGCGCCGATTCCTACTTCATAGTATTCACTTTTATCGTATAAGGTGCTTTATCGTAATCAGATGAAGTTCCAAAATATACTCCACTTGATACATTTACATAGTACGTTCCTTTATCAACCGTTACGGTTCCTGTATGAGTTAACGTATTGTTTAATGTTTTCATCTTCAGCCCTTTGATTGTTTGTTTCTTGCCATTTTGTAGAGTAATTTTAAAAGGTGCTTTTAGTTGTTTCTTTACTGTAATTTGAAGCTTTGTCTTTTTTGGTACGATGACTTTATAGTAATCTTTCATATCATACATCTTGATGTCGGCTTTATATGTGTTTCCAAGCTTGATCGGTGTTGCAGTACTTATCGTGTTATTGTTTTCTTTTTCGTAGTTGGATGCTGCATTGAAGGATACTTTGAATTTTACTTTCTCTACATTTCCTTCTGTGAAGGCGAATACATAGTATGTACCTTTTTTGACACCGACCGAATCTGCCATGACTGATTTATTATAATGGGCTTCTTTTGAACTGATGGCGTAGCTAATAATAGGTGAATTCACTTTAGGATTTATTATACCTACGTTTTTTAAGCTACTCATCAGGAACAAAGTGAATTCTTTGTTTTTCGGGGACTCGATTTGAAGCTTTGCAACCCCATCCTTAGGTATTTTCACTTTGTACATATTCCCGCCTTCTTTGTTTTTATCCATGATTAATGTTTTTGTTAACGTTTTGTTTAGTGGGATGCTTTCATAATATTCCTCAGCATGGCTTATATTACTGTTTAGACATACAGATATAATAACCATCACCGCCATCATTACCATGTACTTCATCATTTTCATTTCTTTCATCTCCAATCTATTTTGTTCGTTTTTTATTATACTAGGAATTTGTGTTTAGACCAATATTATCCATGTTAATAATTTGGTTGGAGTTGGTGGATTGTTGCGCTATTTGCTGTGATTGTTGCACTAACTGAGGTGATTGTTGCGTTAAGTCCGACGATTGTTGCGCTAACTCGATTGATTGTTATTTAGCAGAATATTCACATCCTAATAGGTGATGATTTTACGCTAAATGAGCAACTTGCACTGTTAGGATCTACTTTTAGCAAAAAAGATTGGAAAGACGCTATTTATGTCGGCCTTTTGGGTATTTGAGCTATGGAAGGTTTTGATTGTTGGGCTAATATTGAGATTGTTGCAGTATATCCATGTCCTTTTAGTGCGTTATTTGGTGTAATTTGCGGAGTTTTGGTGGGCGAGGATGTATTTGGCTCTTTATATAATAAAAGCCCCCTTGTGATTGTAAGGGGGCTCATACATTAGAATGTTGTTAATAGGCTTCCACTGACCCATAGTTTTTTGCCTGATTTAGGGGCATAGACTTGGTACCATGTGTCTTTTCCTACTGTTTCTTTTTTCTTGTTGCCGAAAATTGTGTAAACGTGTTTAAGTGGCGCGTTATTTGGCACTACTTCTTGAATTGTATTACTTGATGTGGCACCTGCACTTGAGCGTAGGTTTGATTCGTCTTTTGTGAATGATAGATTGTCTAGCGTAATCTCGTCTGTGCGTACCCAGCCTTGTGTGCCATTGTATGAGATACGTAACCAGCGTGTGTTTTTGCCGCTGTTGTTTTTAAAGTCGCGTACATCTGTATGGTAAGCCTTTAATGTGATCACTTGTGCTTTGCCGTAAGTACCGATCTTTTTAGAATACGCGTAAGGCATATAATAGATGCTTAAGCTACTCGCTGAGACTGTTGCTGTTACTTCAGTTGGTAATTTTACGAATTGTACTGGTTGTGCTTTAGACTCTGGCAGAATATGATCATATTCTTTTGGTGCTGTCATAACTTTTGTGCTCGCTGTTTTACTGCTGTAATCAGATGAACTATAAGCTTTCATCTGTGCCATTAGATTGGCGATTTTACGACTCCATTCTTTGTCTGTCGCATATTTTACATTCATACCTAATAATGTCGGACCATTGTAATAGGCACCTGAAGTAGTTAAGTAATCACGATAGATTTTAAATGCATAGGCATTTAAGCCGTCTTTTCCTGTTGGAAAGTACTTCGCACATGTAAAGGCACATGTGTCATAAGCTTGGAAGCCAAAGTAGTTGTTTTTATACTGTGAGATGGCTGAACCGCCCCAACCTGTTTCTAATATTGCGTGAGCTAACATGAACTGTGCGTTAATACCTGCTTCATTTTGAATTTCTAAGAATGATGGTACTAGCTTGTATAGTACATTGTCTGTCGTTTTTCCTTTACTAATAAGGAATGAACGCATTTGAGTTGCTGTTAGGTCTGTTGATTTTCTTAAGTTTACTGCAATGTATGGATTTGTTTCTACGTACGCTGAATTGATCCATACTGTTTTGTTTGATAATGTTCCTTGATACCAAGTACTTGAGCCGACTTTTTCAGTGCGCGTAACTTTGAACGCTTTTGCACGGTGGTTACTTAAATTGTAGACGACGTTATTTGTTGTACCGTAAGGAATGTTATATGCACTGCTTGTCCCTGCAATGTAAGTCGTGAATTTAGTTGTATTAACTAGTGAATTATTGTAAGTATTTACATCACTTGATTCTACCCAACCGATTACAGTTGTTGTAGTACCGTTTGTGCGGCTAATTTGATAGTATTCTTGATCTTCGAATGACGCTTCTTTTTTAATATAGAATGTTTCGTTTGTGTATGTGCTATTTGCTAAGATGTAGTCTTCTTGTTTTGTGATATCTTTGTAGATTTTCACTGTTTTACTTGAGAGGCGACCAAGGTAGTTCACATCAGTTTCTTCTGGTTTTGCTGCTACTTTCACATATGCCTTTGTATATTTTGATGAAATCCATATTGTTTTTGTACCGATTTTACCTTGGTACCAATCTGTATTACCTATTCTTTCCGTTTTTGTTACGACAAATTTTGCGTTTTTATATTTTGTTAGGGTTTTGATGGCAATATCATTTGTGCCGCCCCAAATTTTCGTATAGGCTGAGCCAGTTCCTGTTAAAGAAAGGGTTTTAGATTTTGTGCTGATGGCTTTATGGTTATAAGCTTTTGCATCTGTTGATTTAATCCAGCCGATAACTCCTGATGTTGCACTTTCTTTCGTGCTTAGTAGATAGTATTTGCTACCTTTATATGTAGCTTTCTTTTTAACATATAAAACGGTGTTGATATTGCTTGTACCTGCTTTTGTATATGTTGATGCTTTAGTGATATCTTTGAAAATTTTAGCTGAACTACTATTAACTTTAGCTACGAAGCTGACGTTAGTTTCTACTGGTTTTTCTGATGGGACTGCGGAAGTATCGACAGTTGGCTTTGTTGATAGACGGCTATTGTGAATCCAAACTGTTTTACCGTTTAGCTTACCTTGGTACCATTTACTTGTTGAAGTAATCGTTGTTGTAGCTGAGAATTTAACGTTTTTATATTTTTTTAGTGATGTGTAGATAGCCTCTGTGCTTCCCCATGGGCTACCATATCCTCTACCCGTACCTTTTAAGTAGAACGTTTGGGCTTTTGTAGAAGTAACGCTGTAGTTTCGGATTTTAAGGTCTGTTGATTTTACCCAACCTAGTTGTGTTTTTTTCGTATCTCCGAATTTGTAGATGGCATAGTATGTAACACCGCTTGTTGTCGCTTTTTTATCGCTCATCATTACTTGCTTTGTTTGAGCTGTTGTTGCGGCTTTGCTTGTAGACTTCGCATCTGGTTGTTTATAGATTTTCACTTTTGTAGATTTGATAACTGAGATTTTGCTGATTGCTGTTGTTTTGTAGCTTTCCGCAGCTTGGGCGCCGTTAGCTCCCATGACGAAAATAGCTAGTAGTAATGTGCAAATGAGAGTCCATGTGTGTTTTTTTATCATTTTCTACTTCCTTTCTTTTTTCACTTTAATAGATTCATATTAACGTTAGATACTTTGGAAACGTATTGATGCTGAAGGGCAACCTATGAAGTGCTCTGTTGTCTGCATACAATGGCCGGTTTTATATAGAACAATAGACTTTTGCCTTATATAAACGAGGTTACTAGATTACATGCATTCCATTATATAGCAAATTATATTAAAATTGTGTTGTAATACTTAAATTAGTTCTTTTTCACCACATCTTATGACTTATGTAATTGTCGATATGTTTAAGAAAAGGAGATAATTTGTATCCAAATGTATTAACTTGTCTGATGTGTATATCGACCTATCAGCATTCTCGTTAAGTATAGCTTATTAATAATAGAGATTGTCTTTACGATTATGTTACAAAATTGTGGAATGGTATTTGTTGTTCATCGTTTTTTATTATTTTATGATGTTTTTTGGTTTAAAAAAAGAGCTGCCAGGGGCAACTCTTAGTTTTCTTGTGTATATAGATTGTGATTTTCATTCACAACGTCTTGTAGTAATTTTGACCACTTTTCATAGTAGCACTTCGATGTATAATCTTTTAGCACAGTGTTACGTGCTTCTTTCCCCATTTTCACTACTAAATCATGGTTATTTAATAGATGAATGATTTTCTCCGCTAATTGCTCACGGTCACCATTTGGGACAAGATAGCCATTTACACCGTCTTCGATCACTTGAGATGGACCATAGTTGATGTCATAGCTAATAACTGGTGTCTCATTTGCAAGGGATTCTAGCATCGCCAAGCTGAAACCTTCGTACGCTGAAGTAACGAGTGAAATAGATGATGCAGCTAGTACTTCATGCACTTTATTTGTGTAACCTTTAAGCTCCACACTGTTTTCTAACTTGAGGTCTTGGATCAGTTTATTTAGCGACTCCTCTTCATTGCCATTGCCATAAATGTTCAACTTCGCATCTGGGACTTGTGCTACGACTAGTGAAAAAGCTTTAATCGCTTCGTCTAATCGTTTTTCAGAGCTATAACGCGCTATCATTGACACAAGCTTGGGATCCTTTTTGACGTTCAAATCATTCACATCCACACAGTTTGGAATGACATGGATATTACCACGGTTACCAATTTCTTTGTGTAGATCAAGGCGTTGTTGCTCCGTAAGCACGACAATCGGATACCCTTTTGGAATGACATCGAGTTTTGCTTGGTACACTGATCTATATGGACTACCCAATTCGTATGGTGCCGAGAAATGATTTGAGTGTAGCATATAAATTTTGTAGACAAGTTCATCATCAATTGATGTCACTCGCGTTGTTGGTGCAGAGCCATCACAAATGATGATTGGTTTGACAACTTCTACGCGACACATTTCGTTTAGCCAGAAATCATGGAATTCTTTGCTAGACGGGAAGTATTCGACCTTATCATAATCTGGACTGAATAAGTATACTTTTTGAAGCTTGCCACTTTTGTTGTTATACCAAAGTGATAAGAAGCAAAAACCATCTTCCGTATAGAAACGCTCCTGGTTCTTTTTGTTGTTACTTGGATGATAAAGGACTTCGCGTTGAAGGAATCCCGTATGATGAAATTCTTCGCGACGTGTGCGTACTCGGTTATCATCAAAGTAATCGATAAAGTTGATTGTGCCATCTGCATGCCACTTTTTGTACTTTATATATGTACCGTTTTGGAAGTAGCGTGCGAATTCTCCACCATCTTCTACCCAATATCCTTCTTCGAATTTCTTTATTTGCTGTTCGAATTTGGCTTGCATTGCAGGTGACATCGTATTCTTCGAAAATTTTCTTCTATAGTAATCATAGATGTTTGTTATTTTTGCGCTTTTCGGAAGTTGCCCTGATAGCTTCAGTTCTTTTTCAATGATGTCATAGTTAAATTTGAAATCCATTGTTAGGAGTTCAATATCGTATTCATCATTAGCAAAAAGGCTGGCGCGCTTGAGCATAACTTTGTTGATGCCGCCTTTTTCGATGTCCATATCCCATGCTGTCATGAAGATTTTTCTTTTCATTAGGGGTTCACATCCTTTCTAGTGCTCTTATTTATTTCTTTTTTTTCGATCCATATTTACGACGGTCTGCAAGCTTTTGTTGGAAAGCCTTTTGATCTTCGTATGATAGCTTGTTGTAATGTTTGATGAAATCATTGTAGTTTTTCATAACAATGTTCGTTGGGCCGAATTCTCTTAGTTGCCCGCCTTCAATCCAAGCAATCTTGTTACAGAAGCTCGTTACTTGTCTTAAATTATGGCTGACGAAGAAGATCGTTTTACCGCGTTTTTTGTATTCATTCATCTTGGCTAGTGATTTGTCCGCGAAGGTTTGGTCTCCTACAGATAACGCTTCATCGATGACAATAATATCAGGGTCTGCTGTGACACTGATAGCGAATCCTAGTTTGGACTTCATACCACTAGAGTATTTTTTGACGGGTTGATAGATGAAGTCACCTAGTTCTGAGAATTCGACAATTTTTGGTGTTACTTCAGCAATTTTTTCTTTGCTATAGCCCATTAATAGACATTTGAATTCGATATTTTCGATTCCTGTTAGTTGGTTGTTTAAACCTGCATTAATGGCGATGACATTGACCTCACCTTTGGCAACGATTTCACCTGATGAAGGAGGAATAATACCGCCAATAATATTACTAAGGGTAGATTTACCAGAGCCATTTATACCTACTAGCCCTACTACATCTCCTGCTTCAACGGCAAATGATATGCCATCGATAGCATTGAAATCAGAGCCCATTTTCCCCGGGAAAAGTAAATCGCCGATTTGTTCTTTTTTTGATCTATACATACGATATTTTTTTGTTACATTTTTTATAATGACTGATTCTGCCATGTTTTATGTCCTCCATATTACTTTTAAATAAAGTCAGAGAAACGGTTTCTGAATTTATAGTGTGCTGATGAACCTATGATCAATAGGACGAGAATAAGTCCCCAGTTATATAACGTTAATTGCCAGTGCTCAACAACATACCAATTGTTATACAGTAGTGATGCGCGGTATCCATTTGCTAAATAAAAGAATGGATTTAACGCCAATAAACCTTGTAGCCATTCAGGGAAATTCCCACTACGGTCCCATAAGATTGGTGATAAGAAGAACATCCCTTGTAAAACGGATTGGATAAGCATCTGTACATCACGAACTACGACTGTCAGTGTTGAAGTTAATAGTGTAATACTAAATGCAAAAATATAACTCATCACTAGGAAGTAAATAAGTTGAATATAATAAATACTTGGGGCGTAACCCTTGATCCAAAAAACGACCATAATGCCGCCCACTAATGCTAAGTGACCGTAAAACTTCCCAGTAATGATGTAGCTCGGTAGCACGGATAACGGGAAGTTCATCTTGGCGACCATGGAATACTTTTGATAAATTGATTTTGACCCATTTAATATAGCTTTATTGATAAAGAACCACATTGAGATCCCTGCAAGCATCCAGTAGACATAGGGCACTCCGTCCAATGTTGATTTCCCACGTAATCCTACGCCGAAGACAACCCAGTACATGGCCATTTGTATTGCTGGATTAAGAACTTCCCAGATGAAGCCCAGATAGTTATTCTGATTATCAATCTTTAGTTGGAACTTTGCTAGTCTTTGTACCATATAAAAAGACGATATTTGTTCTTTAACGATTTTAATAAGTGCGTTCATATTGTTTTTTCCTCAATTCCTCGAATTTCATTAAGGGATGATTTTATCGCATTGTTTCGTTTAATTGATAGCTTAGGTGTTGAATTATCGATTATCAGGACGCTATTGTTTTCGAAAAGATGCTTTCCACTTTTTGGCGATACTATATTCCATCGTTATATAGCTTTTTAAAAAGTCTTAAAAGTGTATAATAACGGCATTTTATGACGCCAAATATTTTATATATTACCATAAAAACATACATCATAGTATATCATATAATAGCCTTTTATTCTGTTTTGAAAACGTAAATACTTGAGAGAATCTTACAGTTGTGTTGATGGGGTGTAAAGTTTTGTTTGGGTGGGGTTTTTTGGGGTTGGGTGCTACTCGCGGGGGCTTTGGCGCTACTCGTGCGGGCTTTGGCGCTACTCGCGCGGGCTTTGGCGCTACTCGCGGCGGCTTTGGCGCTACTCGCGGCGGCTTTGGCGCTGCTCGCGGGGGCTTTGGCGCTACTCGCGGGGTTTGGCGCTACTCGCGGCGGCTTTGGCGCTACTCGCGGCGGCTTTGGCGCTGCTCGCGCGGGGTTTGGCGCTACTCGCGGGGGCTTTGGCGCTGCTCGCGGGGGCTTTGGCGCTGCTCGCGCGGGGTTTGGCGCTACTCGCGGGGGCTTTGGCGCTGCTCGCGGGGGCTTTGGCGCTACTCAGGCTTATCTTTCCCCTTATGAATTCTAAAAGAAAATGCGAGGAGAGAATAGTAAATTTTCTCCTCGCATTTTTTATGTTTGGTGTTATTTTTTGAAGACTTGGTTGACTACGCGTTCTGAGGCTTTGCCGTCTTCCCATTCGCAGAAACGTTCTGCAAAGCGGTCGAATTGTTCTTTTGAGTGGTGGCCATCAGTTAGGGCACGTCCGATTTCAGTAAATAGCTCGTCCTGATCTTTGACGATTAGTCCTGGTGCGTCTGCTTCGATGTCGATGTAGAAGCCACGTAAGCGGTCGCGGTAATCTTCAAGATCGTACATATAGAAGATAATTGGGCGATCTAGGATAGCATAGTCAAAGAATACAGATGAATAGTCAGTGATTAAAAGGTCGCTGACTAAGTAAAGGTCTGCAATGTCATAATAGTTTGAAACGTCTTTGATGAAATCGCCGTATTGAGCAAAGTCGAAGCTCTCCGATACTAAGTAGTGCATGCGAGCAAGTAGGACGAAATCGTCGCCGTATTGCTCTTTTAGTTTTTGTATATCGAATTGGAATTCGAATTTATATTTCCCTTTTTTGAAGAACTGGTCATCACGCCATGTTGGTGCGTAAAGAACGATTTTCTTGCCTTCAGGGATGTTTAATGACTTACGGATTTTCTCGATTTTGCTTGGGTCCGTGTTTTGTAAAGCATCATTTCGTGGGTATCCTGATTCGATCACTTTGCCTTTGAAATGGAATGCACGTGCTAGAATTTCTCCTGAATACGCATTTGGCGCGATTAAGTAGTTCCAGTTTTTTGACTCAGCAATAATGTTTTTGCGATATTTATTTGTTTTAGTACCTGGCATAAATACTTCTTCAATGTCGGTACCCAGTTTTTTCAGCGGTGTACCATGCCAAGTTTGTAGATACGTCGTTTCTTTCGGTCTTGGCATCCATTTTGGTAAGCGGACGTTGTTGACCCAGTATTCTGCACGAGGAAAATTCAGTAGCCATTTTAATGAGAAACGTCTCATGTATGGAACACCCATTTCTTCAAATAGAGGTATACTGTCTTTTGTCACGCTCCAGATTAGTTTGAATTCTGGATTATTTTCTTTCATGTATTCATAAATTGCACGCGGATTATCGCTATAACGTTTTCCGTGGAAACTTTCAAATACGACTAAATTCTTCTTTCTAGATGTTCTAGATAGGAATCTAAATGCTTTTGTAATTAGCTTTTTAGTGTATTTACTTTTCTTTATTTTCTTAAACAACTGAATCCACTCTTTCTTTTCATATTTACATTCTATGTGTTTTAAGTTCATTTATCCCAAGCTATATTTTATCATTAAGCATTAGAAGAAAAAACCATTAAACGTTTTATTTTTTGCTATTCGACATAGCAATCTACCGCTTATATTATTTGTTGACATGACCTTAAACTAATTTATCTACCATTTAAGAATCAGCGTATTATATACGGTAACCATCATTGAAACAAATTTCCCTTTATTACACCTCTTTATTAAGTTCACGGCACTATTTCATATTAATATTTGTTATGTATTATTAAATTTTTTTAACAAATAATTTTGTAAATGTTCCATCTTACTTATTAATTTTTCGACATATATATACTTCTACGATAATACCATACGACAATATTATTCAGTATAATTTTTCTAGTTTTATCGATAAAACTTTCTGTGTTATACAACTATTATTTCAGTTATACTTAATAGAAGTTATTGTATATAATTTCTCAATTATAATACATCTCACATTTTGGTAATCAAACATCAATATACGAATAGTCGTACGAATGTAGAAGGATTTCTTTATGATTATACATTGAATTGTAGAAAAATAGGTGAATGAATGTTAAAGGAATTTATTATATTTATATATTTATTTTTAAATAGGATTGTCTTTGGGATTTTTAAGTTCTGTCCACAAAAGAATAAAATTGTTTTTTTATGTGACTTTGGGGATAATGCGCGATTTGTCATACGTGAGTTGCAGTCACGTGGGTTTAAAGAGGTTTATGTACTGAAGACTGGTAAATGTAAAGATGACTTCTCCGATTTAGGCTTACCTACCGGGCATGTGGTGGATTTCCATACCTCTAATATTGGTGACTATTTGAAAGGTTTATATCATTTAGCAACGGGAAGTAAGGTATTAGTTGATAATTACTTTGCCATTTTAAGTGCAACGCCGTTTCGCCAAGGTGTCGAATGTATTCAACTCTGGCATGCAGCTGGCGCGATTAAGAAATTTGCGCTTCAAGATCCAAGTATTATGTTCCGTTCACCTGCAGCTGTAAAGCGATTTGAGAAGGTTTATGGACGAATGACGAAAGTAATTATCGGTTCCGATGAAATGGTACCTATTTTCATGTCTGCGTTCGGAATGCGCCAAGATCAATTTTTGCGTTTTGGGATTCCTCGAACAGACTTTTACTTTAAACAAGAGGAAGAGACTATTGCGAGAAGTGAAATTCATGAGTTATATCCTCAGTTAGCTGGGAAAAAGGTGGTTTTATATGCACCGACTTTTCGAGATCAACAACTGTTAGAACAAAAAATTCCTTTGAATTTTGTAGAAATCTTGGATTCACTTGGAGAAGATTTTGCAATGGTGATTAAGTTACACCCAGCTGTTGCTCATAATGCTGAGTCAATTTCCCACCCTGCTATTGTTTCTATTGCTAATGATGTACCTGTTTCCAAATTGCTGTTTGTGACAGATTATTTGATCAGTGACTATTCTTCGATTCCATTTGAATTTGCTCTACTAGGTAAACCGCAAATTTTCTATCCTTATGATTTAGAAGCATATGAAATGGAACGCGGTTTCTGGACGGACTATGAACAATTGGTGCCTGGTCCAGTAGTTTCAAATGATGAAGAACTAGTTTATGTTCTATTGAATCATGAATTTAATCAAGAGCAGGTTGGGGCTTTTTCAAATGATTGGAACGCTTATTCTGATGGGCATGCTAGTGAAAGATTGGCAATTTATTTGATGAAGTAAGTATTCAGCGACGAGCTTCCTTTGGGAACCTTATTTTAGTTCTTGTCGTTTCTTATTCTATTAAGACTTTTTAAGAAGATTTTCTATGGAAATGAATTTGGCATTTCTAGTTAAATATAATATAATACCATTTAGTATTATGTATGGAGGCACACTATGAAAAAAGTAATTACGTATGGTACATTTGATTTACTTCATGTGGGACATGTTAATATTCTTCGACGTGCGAAAGCATTAGGAGATTATCTTGTTGTTGCTATTTCTTCTGATGAATTCAATGCTTTAAAAGGGAAAAAAGCTTACTATAGTTTTGAGGACCGTAAGACTATACTTGAGGCAATCAAGTATGTTGATGAAGTAATTCCGGAAGATAATTGGGAACAAAAAGTTCTAGACGTGAATGAACATAATATCGACACATTTGTTATGGGCCACGACTGGGAAGGTAAATTCGATTTCCTAAAGGATCATTGCGAAGTAATTTACTTACCTCGTACGGAAGGTATTTCTACAACTAAGATAAAAAAAGATTTAAATGCTCAAGTAACTAAATAAGTATTTCGTTTTAACAAACCACCTGCTCTGTATTGGAGAGGTGGTTTTTGTCTTGTATAGGGGAAAACAAAAAGGCCGCCTTAGCGACCTTTTAATTTTGTGATGTTATTTTATTAAAAAGGTTGGTCCATAGCTCGTATTGAAGTTCAGGCGAATATTTTGTTTGAACAGTACGGTGTGCATTTTCTCCCATTCTTTTTGCCTCGTCCTGATTTTCTAAAAGGTAGACGATCTTTTCCGCTAATTGCTCGCGGTCTTTGTTTGGGACAGCATAACCATTCTTTCCAGCTGGGGCGAATTCATCTAAATAATAGTTAGTATCGTAAATGATTACTGGTGTTTTATTAGCAAATGACTCTAATGCTACCATGCTAAAGCCTTCGTATTTTGATGTTAGGACTGTAACAGTAGCTTTTGCTAATACCTCGTCTATTTTCCTTGTATAGCCTTTTAGTTCGATATTTTTCCTTAGTTTCAATTTTCGAATTAGTGCTGCTAATGCACTTCGTTTCGAACCTTCCCCGTAGATATCGAGCTTTGCATCAGGTACCTCTTGAACAACTTTAGCAAAGGCACGAATCGCTTCTCCCACTGCTTTTCCTTCATCTAATCTTGCTACAACTGTAACTAGTAGTGGGTCTTTTTGAGCCGTATCTACCTCTCTCACTTCAATTGCATTTGGAATGACATAGATGTTGTTGTAGTCACCAAATTGCTTAATAATATCTTCTTTTTGCTTTTCGGTTAGGACAACTACAGAATCGCCATTCTCTAAATTCTCTAGCATACCTTTATGATGTTCTTTGAGCTCGCTACCGTAAATATATGGTGCCTCAAAATGATTTGTATGAATCGTATAGATACGGTTCGCTATGCCTGATTCCATGCTGCGAACTTTGCTTGCTGTGCCCGCTCCGTCGCAGATGACAATTGGCTTTTTAGGCTCATTTTTGCATAGTTCGTTTAACCAATGTACATGGAATTCTTTGTTATTGGAAAAACTTAATACTTTCTTTGATTCTGGATGGAATAGATATATTTTCTGTTGCTTACCCGTTTTATGGTTGTACCATCTCGAAAGATAACAAAAACCATCTGGTGTGTAGTAAAGCACTTGGTTAAGCTCGCTATTAGACACATGATAATAGAGTGTACGGGCAATGTAGCCATCGTTATGGAATTCATCACGTTTAATGTGAATATGTTCGGATGTGTAATAGTCGATGTGTTTCAGTTTTTGATCCTTGTCCCACGCCTTGCATTTTATATATGTACCATTTTGGAAGTAGTGCGCTTCTTCTCCGCTATCTTCTACTTGAAATCCTGGTTCAAATTTTTCGCTAGCTAGACGATAGCTTTCAATACTTTCAGCAGTTGGTTCGCTTGTTGTGTAGCTATTTTTATAGTAATCATGAATGTTCGTAATTTTAACGTTTTCGGCAAGTCTGCCTTCTTTTTTTAGTTGTACTTCTATTTCAGAATAATTATCTTTGTAGTCTAGTGTGATCAGTTCAGAGTGATAGTCAACGTTATTTAATAAGCTTGCTCGTTTGTACATGACACTATTAACGCCATATTTAGCTACGTCAATGTCCCAAACGACCATGAATATTTTTTTCATTATTTCACTACTTTCTTTTTGGGTGTGTTTGTTAAGGTCTACTATACTCTGTTTTCGACTCTGAATTCAATTATTTTCAAGTTAGCAGTATGTTTTTGCATTGCTCATGATAAATGCCAAGTGAGATAGATTCACTTGGCATTTTGGGTTTGTCGTATATTATAGTGTTTGGATGAAGGCTTCGATACGATCAAGGCCTTCTTTTAATGTTGAAGGAGCATATGCGTAAGTGATGCGAAGGTAGCCTTCACCATATGGTGTGAAAACTGAACCAGGAATGGCACCAACGCCCCCCTCTTTCATAAGACGCAATGCAAATTCTTGAGATGATAAGCCGAACTTTTTGATAGATGGGAAAATGTAAAATGCACCTGTTGGTTTTTGAACTTCAATCCCCATTGCTATTAAGCGATTATAAACGTAGTCACGACGGGCAATATACTGTTTGTTCATCTCAGCTGGAATCTCTTTGCAGTTTGTAAGTGCTTCAATAGCAGCGTGTTGGCTAGGAAGCGCTGCACAGATTGCATTGTAAGCGTGGATTTTCACGACTTCTTTTAATAACTTTGCAGATGTCATAAGGAATCCAATACGCCAGCCTGTCATTGAGTGTGATTTTGATAAGCCGTGAATTAAGAACAATTTGTCTTTTAGCTCAGGATAAGAGCCAAATGAGCGGTGTTCTCCTTCGAATGTGTTTTCACTGTAAATTTCATCTGAGATGATAAAGACGTCTTGGTTAGCCAGTACGGTTGCTAATGCGTCCATTTGATCATGGGAGATCGTTGCTCCTGTTGGATTTGACGGGAAGTTAAATAATACGGCTTTCGTTTTAGGTGTGATTAGTTTTTCTAGACGTTCTGCAGACGGTTGGAAGTTGGTGTCTGTTGTATCTAGGTAAACTGCTTTTGCACCGCAAAATTGGATAATTGGTTCGTATCCTGAGTAAATTGGTGCTGGTAGGATGATTTCATCCCCTTCTTCGAAGATTGTACGGAATACAGAATCAATTGCCTGACTTGCCCCATTGGTGATGATAATTTCGTCTGTAGCATTATAATGACAATCGTATTTTTCTTTGAAGAACGCTACTGCCGCTTCGCGAAGTTCGATGAGACCAGCGTTAAGTGAGTATGTTGTAAGGTTTTGTTCAATTGAACGGATACCCGCTTGTTTGATTGAGTCTGGAGTTGGAAAGTCTGGTTGGCCAATTGTTAAGTTGACGGCATCAGGATAGTTGACAAGTTGATTTGAGAATTGACGTATTCCGGGTAAACCACCCTTTTGAGCTTTCGGGTTAAGGAATAAAGACATTTGGTGTTCCTTCTTTCATAAGATTAGCATTTTTATTTCTTTCTCCTTATTATACTCTTATATTCTGAAAACTTAAATATCTTATTTCATATTTTGGGGATTTTTGATTTTTTAGGATGTCTTGGGAGTGGGGGGATTTGGCTACTCGCTCGGGCTTTGGCGCTACTCGGCCCGGTTTTGGCGCTACTCGGTTCGGTTTTGGCGCTATTCGGCCCGGCTTTGGCGCTACTCGGATCGGCTTTGGCGCTGCTCGGCCCGGCTTTGGCGCTACTCGGATCGGCTTTGGCGCTACTCGGCCCGGCTTTGGCGCTACTCGCTGGCTTTGGCGTTACTCGGTTCGGCTTTGGCGCTACTCGCTGGCTTTGGCGCTACTCGCTCGGGCTTTGGCGCTACTCGGATCGGCTTTGGCGCTACTCGGCCCGGCTTTGGCGCTACTCGGTTCGGTTTTAGCGCTACTCGCTGGCTTTGGCGCTACTCGGATTGGCTTTGGCGCTACTCGCTGGCTTTGGCGCTACTCGCTCGGGCTTTGGCGCTACTCGGCCCGGCTTTGGCGCTACTCGCTGGCTTTGACGCTACTCGGATTGGCTTTAGCGCTGCTCGCTCGGGCTTTGGCGCTACTCGGTTCGGTTTTAGCGCTACTTAACTAGTTAGCTTTATTTAGAAACTATTGCTTATTAGATTAATTTTCTTTGAACAATGGCTTTCTATAATCATAATGATATGTTCGAGATCTGGTATGCCCGGTGGGAGTTAGGTTCATTTGTTTTAGTAGGTTTGTTATTCGGTTTTTGTTGTCGATTTGTAGGTATTGACTACATTCTTTGTGGGTTATGCTTGATTTGAAGAGCCAGAACCAGTCTAGCATTGCTAGTTTGATTGCGTTATCGATATTTTTGCCGCAGGTTTGGCATTTCCATGTTCGTTGGGAGTAACGGCGACCTTGTCCACCACAGCTACAGATGATGCCAGTTTTTAGTTGGTCTAAAGGAATGCTATGTTTTTTTATTAGTGGAAATGCGTTGTATGGTTTGTTGCTACTCTTGATTTTATTAATAATGTGTTGAAATTGACTTGTTGAAATCACAGTAGGGCGTTTATTTAATTCTTGGAGGTAAAGTGGTACTTCTTTTGGGCCTAGTAATTTAATTTGTGTTGGTGGGATCTCGATGTGTGTGCGTTTGTTTGGTAATACGATTGCTTTAAATATTGGTAATTGAATGCCTACTTGGTGTTGCAACCAGTATTCAAAGCTGTCGACTGTTCGTAAAATTTGTTGTTGAGGACATACGTATGTGGTGCTTTTGCCATCGATTGTTTGGATTAGTTGGTAGGGGTTTTCTAAGAATTTTAATGTTCCTCTTAGATGTTTTACTTCAAGGATGCAAATATAGCTTGATGTGATTATCAAAGAGTCTATTTGAATTAGTCTGTTTGGAGATGCTTGAATTTCAACATTTGGGAGAGTTTGAAATGGGAGAGTAAAATGTGTTTCTTGGATCAATTGGTCGACTCTACATTCTCCATTGTATCCTGCTAGGATGTTGTCCCATTCTTTTTGCAAGTCTACGGTTTTCAGGAATGTTGGGAAGAGTCTCATCAGTAACCTAGGATATGCTGACAGTATTATTGGTTTTTGTCGTGGTTCAAAAATTATTATTGCTCCTTTCTTCTATGATTTTACTTACTATTATATCTTTTTGTGTAATATATTACAATTACAAGAGTATAAAAAAAGCCAGCTGCTAATGCGGCTGGCAGGATGATTAATGATTTAGGACGACTGATAGGAAGTCTTGTGCACGTTTTGAGTCTGGGTTGGTGAAGAATTTTTCTGGTGGTGCGACCTCGACGATTTTACCATCGGCCATGAAAACGATTTGGTCACAGATTTCTTTAGCGAAGCCCATTTCATGAGTTACGACTACCATTGTCATACCACCTTTCGCAAGTTTTCGGATGGCGTCGAGTACTTCTTTGACCATTTCTGGGTCAAGGGCCGATGTCGGCTCGTCAAAGAGCATGATTTGTGGATCCATTGCAAGTGCACGTGCGATCGCTACACGTTGTTGTTGGCCACCTGATAGGCGCCCAGGGTAGGCATCGAATTTGTCTCCTAGCCCTAGAGATATTAGCAGTTCTTTGCCACGTTTTTCGGCCTCAGCTTTAGAGAGACCTTTTACTTTAATTGGCGAGATTGTGACATTTTCGAGTGCTGATAAGAACGGATATAAATTGAAGCTTTGGAATACGAAGCCGATGTTCGTACGAGCTTTGTTAATGTCCGTTTTTTTGTCGTGGATAGAAGTTCCGTCCACGATTATCTCACCAGTGTCGATTGCTTCTAGGGCATTTATTGTACGGATTAAAGTTGATTTACCTGCTCCACTTGGCCCAATTAGTGCGACAACATTTGATTTTGGTACTTCTAGGTCGATGTCAGTTAGTACATGATGATTGCCGAAACTTTTATTAACATTTTTGATAGAAATCATAATTCGTATTTCCCTTCTTATTGTTCATTTTTCAGCATACGTTTTTCGATTTGACGAATGATTAAAGATAAGCTGAAAGTCATGATGAAGTAAACAAGCGCAACGAATGTCCAAATTTCTATATAACGGAATGATGTTGCGGCTAAATTTTTTGCTTTTAACGTTAAATCTACACCTGCAATAACAGAAATTAACGAAGAGTCTTTAATTAGAATGATAAATTGTGATGCCATTGGCGGTAAGATTCTTCTGAATGCTTGAGGCAATATGATGTAGCGCATTGCTTGAAAATTTGACATCCCCGCTGAACGTGCCGCTTCCATTTGACCTTTAGGAACAGCTTGGATACCAGAACGAACGATTTCAGCAAGGAATGCACCTGAGAAAGTTGCTAGACCCACGATTGAACCCCAATACGATCCTAATGAGAAAAATTGCCCTAATCCGAAGTAAATCCACATTAATAAAACTAGTAATGGTACCCCACGCATGATTTCTACATATGCACTTGATATAAAACGAATAATCGGGTTTCGTGAAATACGTCCGATTCCGAAGATTACCCCTAAAGGAATACTTAATAATAGTGAGATTGCTGATATTTCTAATGTTAGTAAGGCACCTTGTATGAAGACGTCCATATTATTTGGAATGACGCTCCAGTCTAGTTGAATGTCCATGAAAATGTCCTCCTTGATCATTTACTGTGATCGTTTTTTTCGATGAAAGACTACAACGACGTCAGCAAACACAACAGAGCAATATACTCCCCTTATGTTTAGCTACGCCGTTTGTAATGTTTCAAAGTACAGTTTTTTCTATTATTCTTTAACTGTTTTTAACCATTCGCTATTTTCGAACCATTTTGCACGAGATTCTAATTCAGCTGGGCTGTCGATGTATGAGTGTAAGAATGAGTTTAACCATTGTACTGATTCGAAATCATTTTTTTGTACTGCAAGACCCAAGTTATCTGAAGAGATGACGCCTTCAAGTTTCTTCACTTTCCCTACATGTTGGAGGTTGTAAACTTGGATAGCTGGTTCGTCATAGATTACTGCATCAACTTGTCCAGATTGAAGTGCAAGTGCTGCTGCTGGGAAGTCTTCATAATCTTTAATTTCTGCATTTTTAAACATGCTTTTTGAAATTAATGAACCAGTTGTTGCAATTTGAGCTGCAATTTTGGTTCCTTTTTTATCTAGGTCATCAAATGACTTTATATCGTTGTTTTTTGATTGAAGCATGATGCCTTGTCCTGTTTTGTAGTAAGGATTTGCAAAGCTGACTGCTAATGCACGTTCCCCTGTAATAGACATACCAGCGAAAATCATATCGATTTCACCAGTTTGAAGAGCTGGAACAAGACCGTCGAATCCGTATTGTTTTACTTCTAACTTAACACCTAAGTTATCTGCAATTGCTTGAGCAACGTCGATGTCATAACCGATGAATTTTCCTTTTGAATCGACCATCTCAAATGGGAAGTAACCAGGGTTTGTACCAATAACTAGTTTTTTTGCTTTGATAATTTTTTGAATAGTTGAGTTGTTATCGCTTTTTCCTGCAGATGACCCTGTGTCGCCACCATTGCCACATCCTGCAACTACTAACATCGTAATCATTAATAATGCCGCTAACCATTTCTTCATAATATATACCTCACTTTATTTAATTTTTAGAGTAAGCTGATAAATTGAAGTATAATTTATTTTTATTCATGTGTCTACATAAAAATTAGTATATTGTAAGTTTTTTAGACATTTTAATAGATTTATCGGATTTTTATTCATTTTTATGCAGAATGCATGTATATTACTTTATGCAATGGTTGTTAGTAGGGAGCTTGTTAATTTGGGGATTTTTTCAGGGCTTGGGGGGTTTAGCGCTTCTTGGGCTTCCTTTGGCGCTACTCACTCTCTCTTTAGCGCTACTCGCTCTCTCTTTAGCGCTACTCGCTCTCTCTTTGGCGCTACTCGCTCCCTTTAGCGCTACTCGCTCTCTCTTTGGCGCTACTCATTCTCCCTTTGGCGCTACTCACTCTCCCTTTGGCGCTACTCGGCCCCTTTAGCGCTACTCGCTCTCCCTTTAGCGCTACTCGCTCTCTCTTTGGCGCTACTTCCTCTCTCTTTGGCGCTACTCGGGCTTCCTTTAGCGCTACTCGCTCTCCCTTTGGCGCTACTCGGGCTTCCTTTAGCGCTACTCGCTCTCCCTTTGGCGCTACTCGGGCTCCCTTTGGCGCTACTCGCTCCCTTTGGCGCTACTCGCTCTCCCTTTGGCGCTACTCATTCTCCCTTTAGCGCTACTCATTCTCCCTTTGGCGCTACTCACTCTCCCTTTGGCGCTACTCGGCCCCTTTAGCGCTACTCGCTCCCTTTAGCGCTACTCGCTCTCCCTTTAGCGCTACTCGCTCTCTCTTTGGCGCTACTCGCTCTCTCTTTAGCGCTACTCGGGCTTCCTTTGGCGCTACTCGCTCTCTCTTTGGCGCTACTCGTTCCCTTTAGCGCTACTCGCTCCCTTTAGTGCTAGCGTTTTGTATTTGGTGGGCGTAGTAGTTCTAGGATGGATTGTGCTCGTTGGTTGTGTAAGCTTAAGGCGTATTGGGCTGCTTGTTGAAGTATGTTGGCTTTGACGAAGTTCATCATTTCTTTGGCCATGTCTGTATCACGGATGCGGGATTCAGCAGCGGTTAGGTTTTCTGCCATATTGACTGAGTTGTTGTAGGCGTGTTCGAGACGATTTTGATAGGCTCCTAGGCGTGAGCGCTCGCTGGATACTTTGTTGATGGCTGAGTCTAGTTTTGAGAGAGCTGAATCGGCATTTTCTCGGTTGTCGATGGATAGACCATCGATACCGAGGCTTGCACCACTCATATCGTTTATGTATATGTCGATTGTTTGACCTGAGTTGGCACCTGCTTGGATTTTCAAAGGATCAGTTGATGCGATACCGTTGAGAAGCTTTTTTGTATTGAATTCTGTGTCGGTTGATGTTCTTGAAATTTCTTTTTTTAGCTCTTGGAATTCTAGGTCCAGTTGACGACGATCTTCGTCAGTAAATGTGCCAGTTGAGGCTTGAATAGAAAGTTCTCGCATACGTTGAAGCATAGCGTGTGTTTCGTTGAGCGCTCCTTCAGCTGTTTGGATCATCCCAATTCCATCTTGAATATTCTTGCCGGCCATGTTGAGGCCGCGAATTTGGGCCCGCATTTTCTCAGAAATGGCTAGACCTGCAGGATCGTCGCCTGCTCGGTTAATACGGTAGCCTGTTGAAAGGCGTTCAAGTGCTTTACTCGCCATATTCCAGTTGTTATTCATGCTTTTTAACATCGAGAGTCCTTGTGAATACCAATCACCTATCCTCATATCCCTCAGTCCTTTTATTGTTTTCTATTTATATCGGATTTTACATTAATTCCTTTATTAGGTAATTCCGATTCTAGTTTATAAGTAGAAAGAAATAAGATGTTTAAAGTTTAAGTGATTTGACTAAGCTTTATATAAATAAATACTATCGGTATTCATCGAAAGGGGATGCAGGAAATTGAAGACTCAAAAAAATGTGAAGCTGGATTTCTATGATGTTGTTATAAATGTATTTGGGATTTTTATTGCACTATTAATTATTTTTGTATATGTGTTAACACATTGAGGGTATGTTAAAAGCACCTATCGTTTGATTGAATGATAGGTGCTTTCTATGTGGTTTGTTTATTCAATTGAAAATCCTCCGTTAGTACGATGCTATAGTTTGTTTGTTAGTATGATAAATAGGGTTTCATCTCGAACTGCGAGTGCTTGATCTATGAGACGAAGCTTGTTTTCTTGTTCAAGTTGAGTGATTAGGTCAACTACTTCCTTATTTGTACTAGTGAATTGCACTTTATTGTCCTTTTCCTTATTCAGCTCGAGGGAGTCATATATTAGTTGCAAATGATCATGAATGTTAGATACGGTCAATAACTGATATAACGGTAAGCGTATGAAACGACTACCTTTTTGGAAAACAAATACTTCTGATAAATTTTCAATTTGTAGATTATTTAGGTTGATAACGATTTCCTTGCCCTCTACTGGGACAAAATGATATAACTCTTCTTCCTTTATTATGGAGAAATATTGATAAGCAAATACTAGCTTTAGCCGATTCCCTTCTTTCTTAGTATAAAAAGGTTCCATTCTTTGTACATGTAACATGTAAGTCACTCCTTTTTATAGAATTTTCAGTTTATTCATATAGTACCATTATATGCTCATTGAGTGCATATAAAAAGCAAAAGAACAAATTTCTTTTGCTTTTATAATTTATCTTTTTTTCTTCCTTCCGTATGTAAAAAAATAAAAAGTATTCGGCTCAGCGATTACATATATAGTTGATAATATAGTTTTTAAGTTTTCCTCGCTTTGCTCATAAGGCATTGTACGTTGATATAGAAAGATGTGCTTTCTGGTTAAGTCCACACTAACTGTATCAAAAAAATGATTATCAATGTAAATGTCGTGGCGTTCTTCATAACTTCCCTCTGAAGAAATGATGACTTTTTTAGATTTATTCTTAGGTGCATAAACTAAATACCATTTAAAGGATTTAACTGAATGTATGGAAGATCTTAAATCAGGAATACGTATTAAATAACGTGCCAACTAATCACCACCCTAATTTTCTTATTTATTCCAATATTTAGTTTATATATATTCTCACATTATTCTCCAAAGAATTCAATAACATAATGAATAAGTACCCTGTTTTATTGTTTTCTTTCCTATTTTAGCTGTTTGTTTGTAATAAAATCAGACTTTCTTCACTATTTATCAATTCACACTATATGCTATTAGCAGCTTATTTTAGGTGAAAATAATATTATTCTTGTTTGATTAAGTATATAAAAAAATAAAGACTGTCCTTATGCATTTACGGATGACCTGAAATAGCCGTATAATGAAAGGAACGATTTTTTTTCAGGAGCGGAATGTATGAATACAAATATTTCAGAAATTGCCAAAAAATACGAAGAGGCTATTCGCAATAATATGGCTGCTATTGAATTAGAGCTGAATTCATCAGTTCCCGAGGATGAAGAGCTTGTCAGAAGAGCAGCTTTTTTAGCACGCCATAATTATGTGAAGATTTCTTCATATAGTGAAGCACTTAATATACTTCATTTTGTTGTACAGGATGCTACTCCTGCTACGGCAACGCTATATATAAACGATGATTTATTTACATGTGATTGTCGTAATAAGAAATGGTGCCGCCATAAATTAGCGGCAATGTTCGTGTTATATCAATATGTTGATTCACTGTCTGGTTGGCTCGAGAATTTTCGTTCTCAGAAGTTAAATCAGCTTTCTTTATTTAAAGATGAGCGCACGCCTGATAGTTGGCTTAAGCTTGTGGAGAATATTTACAAAGTAAATTTATATAATCAGCAATCATTAAACCCTTATTTAATAGAGAGTATTTTCACTGATATGCAGTCTCAGATTGCAAAATATACCCCATTAGAACGTGAATGGCGTAGTTTATATCAACTATTTACGCATATGGCACTTCTATCTCATACTTGGAAGCACCTACATCCAGCTAATGAGTCAGCCCGCTCATATATGATCAATTTTATTGAGCAAGAGAGCCAAGTATTAAAAGAGGCTATTCGTTTAACTGCTAGTAAATCCCGTCTTTTTGCTACGGATCCATTTTATGATACATTGCAGCAAATGACGCATTATTTCCTTGTCAAACAAGAAGGTTATTTTGAAGAGCGTTTGTACATTTACACATTGTTATGGGAGTCTATGTTTAATGAGAAAAAACGACGCGAGCTTGAACTTGAAATGCTTCGTGCAGAAAAGGATTTTTCAAGTGATGTAAATGTAGAAAGCATTCGAGCGATGTTCTTTCTTATGCTGAAAAAGTATGATGATTTACAACAATCATTAACACGAATTAAAGTCGATGAGTTATTAGTATGGCTTGATTTGGCTTACTTTGCTGACCGCAATGAGGATTCAGAAGCGTTACAAATGATTGTGCGTGCGATGCTTCCACTGTTAGATGAATTTATCAATAGTTGGCTATCAACACGATATCGCTCTAATTTTGTCAATACTTTTAATCGTCTTTGTTCGAAAATTGACTTGACTGATGAAGAGGCAGAGTTGCTCTTTACGGCTTCCGGGATGTATGGAATGCAACCATTTTCACATTATTTAATTGAAAAGGAACGATATTTAGAATGGGCTGCTCTTCACCATCGCTTCCCGTCTTCAATAGCTTATTTGGAGTTATGTGGTGTGAAAGATGTGTTGGAATATAAACCTGAAGTTCTACTTCCTCTTTATCATGCACTTGCATTAGAAGAAGTTTCTCAAAAATCGAGACAGCATTATAAACAAGCTGTAAGAGTTTGGAAAAAAATGAAGGCTGCTGCGAAGAAAAGTGCAAAAAATGAATATTGGAATCAATATGTCGAAACACTTCGACAACAATATAAACGATTACGAGCTTTACAAGAAGAGATCGAGAAAGGAAACTTGAAGCTATGACAACTATTTCAAACGTGCCATCTACTTTCATGAAATCCATCACGCTTGGCATTCAAACCGAATCCAATCAGTCGTTCATGTTACAAGCTTTTAAATCAGATGGACAACCAATGTATACACATGAATGGCTTCCTTTTCTCTTTTTCCACTACGAGGCTACTTTTTATGGTTTAACAGCTAATCATTCGGACGAATATGTTACGTTAACACCCCTTGAAATGGTTGAATTATTTTCTAATCAAGAGCAACATCCATTTGTTCAGTACGAAGGTGTCGACATGGCATCAGCGAAATGGCTGACTGCAGCAAATGAAGCCTCTACTTACTGGTATTCTCCTCGCCTATGGGATGCAATTTCACTCGATGAAGAAGAACAAAAGTTGGAGCTAAAGATTTCATTAGATGAAACAGCTACAAACTTACTAGAAAATGCATTAATGCAAAAAATGGTGGAGGCTGGTTTGCTTTTTGCAGATTTACCTCCATTATTACCTTTCTTCCGAAATGGTGGTTGGCCAATTACAACCAAAAATGTTCATGATGAAATTTTCGTGGCATTGCGTTTACGTGAACCAGAGGAATTGTCTGAGGATTGGGTTTTAGAAACTGTTATTCGTGGGAAGAAAAGTTCAAATTATTGGGCTCCACCTATGCGCAAGCGCGCTTTGAAAATCGAAAACGCGCTGCCTGATAAGTGGAAGCAACATGCTGATGGAATAGAAAAGCTACAAGATCAAATGTCTAATTTATTGCATATGCATGATTATATGGATAATGCAGATACAAGTTTATTCTTGTCATTAACATTAACGGATGCAGATGTTAGACAGTTTTTACGTGCAGATTTCATTCGCTTACAAGCACTTGGTTTTGAAATCATTTTACCTGCTTGGTTAAAAGATATAAAAGATTCTCGCGTGAAAGTACGAGCTAGTGCTAGCACTGCTTCAAATTATAAATCAGCTGCTGGTTTACAAGAAATCCTAACGTTTAATTGGAAATTGTCCTTGAACGGTCAAGAACTAACCATGGAGCAATTTCAACAAATGGTCAATGATAATCGTGAATTTATTCGTGCTGGTACAGAATGGGTACGGGTGGATGCGGCTTGGATGCAAGAGATCCGTAAACTAATGGATAAAGCTGAAAATGAGAATTGGACCGTTCGTGATTTGCTATTCCAGGAGTTGCCTGAAGAACTTGTTGTACCAGTGGAAGAGGATGAGGATGATTCTGTGGATGATCCATTCTTCCAATTTGAAATTCAGAAGTCATTGAAGGACTATGTGAAAAAGCTACAAGATAAAAAAGGTTTGCCGTCTGTTCCTGTATCAGACAAGCTACAAGCTTCTTTACGTCCTTATCAACAGGAAGGTTATGAATGGTTGACCTTCATGCGTGACCAGCAGTTTGGAGCTTGTTTAGCCGATGATATGGGACTTGGCAAAACGGTTCAACTTATTTCATATTTATGTCATGTCTATGAAGTTGAAAAGCCACCGACTTTAATCATTTGCCCGACTTCTGTTTTAGGTAACTGGCAAAAAGAAATTGAACGATTTGCACCTTCATTAGAAGTCTACTTACATTACGGCGCAGGTCGTTTGAAGGAAGATGCACTAGTTAATTACTTAAAAGAGCAATCCCCTCAAGTTGTGTTGACAACGTACGGAACTGTTACACAGGATGCCGATAGTCTTGAAAAATTAAATTGGGCTTGTATTGCGCTTGATGAAGCTCAAAACATTAAAAATATGCAAACAAAGCAATCTAGAGCGATTCGCAAATTGCATGGTGAGCATCATATTGCGTTAACAGGGACACCTGTTGAAAACCGTTTATCTGAGTTATGGGCTATTTTCGACTTTATATACAAAGGTTACTTAGGTAGCATTCGTCGCTTCCAAGAAGATTTTATTGCTCCAATTGAGCGTGATGATTCTGAAGCTCATAAGCAAAAATTACGTAAAAAAATTCAACCCTTCCTATTACGTCGAACAAAGCAAGATCCTGCACTTTTGCTGAACTTACCTGATAAACTTGAACAGCTTGAATACTGTCCATTAACACAGGAACAAGCTGTGCTTTACGAAAGCTTTATCCAAGAAACAATGCATAAGCTCGAAACATTAACTGGGTTTGAACGTAAAGGTTTGATTTTGAAAATGCTTAGTAAATTAAAACAGTTATGTAATCACCCCGCTCTGTATTTAAAAGAACCTTTTGATAATGCAGCTGACATGCTACCGCGTTCTGAAAAGTTAGATCGTCTTGTAACACTTGGATCTGAAATTGCCGGTAACAATGAACAATGCTTAATTTTCACTCAGTATATCGGTATGGGCCACTTACTACAACATTGTTTCTCTGAACTTTATGATATAGATGTACCGTTCTTAACAGGTAGTATGCCTAAGCAACAGCGCGATCATTTCGTCGAATCTTTCCAAAAAGGTGAATTCCCGATTTTCATCTTATCTTTAAAAGCTGGTGGAACCGGCCTAAACTTAACGGCAGCCAATCACGTTCTGCATGCGGACCGTTGGTGGAATCCCGCCGTGGAAAACCAAGCGACAGACCGCGCATACCGTATTGGACAAACTCAATTTGTACATGTTCATAAGTTCATCACGACAGGGACTATTGAAGAGAAAATAGATACCCTTTTAACAGAGAAACAAGCATTATCAGAAGATCTCATCCAATCGAGTCAATGGATTACTGAACTAAAAGATGAAGAAATTCTTGATCTACTATCTTTCAATTTTAACTAAATTTTTATCGATAAAATCCGGCTATTATTTTGATAGCCGGATTTTTTTTATCTCTCCCGTTAGATACAATCGTGATTTCTACTTCTTGCTTTCCCTTCTCAGTCAGATGAAATTTCAAAACAAACCTTCATCCGTACATTAGTCGATTTACTTAATCCGATGTTAATACCATAATATATAAAACATTTCTCCATGAGGGTGGTAGATTATTTGTAAGTTTGATAAAGAAATTATGTGCCTATTGGTGCGGTCTTTCAATAGGGATATGGATTAAACAATCGGTAATTTTTCTTTTTCAGTATTTGGAAGATGGAATTCTTTTGTGAATTCTGCTGCTACGGATGCTTGCTGTGATGCCAGACCTGCTTCTGAAGCAACTCCACCTTCCCTGTCTTTCAAAACGAGAAAACGGACTTCTTCTCCAATGACTTCCGTTATATAGGTTCTTTTGCCATCCTCCTTTTGATAAGATCGTGATTGTAAGCGGCCACTAACCCCTATTAGTGATCCTTTGCCACAATACTTCACAACATTATCTGCCAGCCTTCCCCATGCTGTACAGAAGACGAAATCAGCTTCTATTTCTCCGTTTTGATTTTTGTAGTTTCGATTAACAGCAAGAATAAAGTTAGTTTGGACCCTCCCTTCTTGTAACTTTCGTAGTTCAGGATCTTTTGTAATCCTTCCTACTAACGAAACTTGATTCAATGTACCACCTCCTTTTGCTTGAATATAAGTCCATCTTATTCGGGATAGAGTATTTGCGCAAAGTCTAAAATATAGGTTTTCGGCTATTTTTGGCATATGTAATTCGCTTTTTAAGCGTGTCAATTTAAGTTCTTTCCTGTAAACTGTTGTCTTATATAGGTTTTCTATTTTACAAAGACTGTCCAAAAGTGAAATTTGGGACATTTAGGAATATGTTATAATAGACATATTACATTACATAAAGGATGGTGATTGTTTTTAGTGAAGACGTTTAAAATGCTCTCTTTGGAATTGTTACAGGATGGCTTGTTGAAGTCATTTCCTTTAACAGATGGCATCATTATCAATCAGGAAAATAGCCATAAATCATGGATTTTGGAAATGTATATGGATCGCCGGTATAAAGCTGTATTTGAGCCTTATTTAGGAACCGACGAGATTTTAGAAGTGCGCGCAGTTATTTCTTATCCAGACAATGAACCAGCGGCCTTTAGAGTAGTAGTAAATGCTGTAAAGGAAATAGACAATCAAATTTCCGTATTAATGAAGGGAACACTTAAAACAATACGTCGTCAGTATGCGGAGCAACTACTGTCTAAGCTAATTGAGGATGGCTTTGAAGGTGAAGCTCTTTTGAATCAATTTAAAACAGATATGAAAAATAGACCACGAATAACACCATAAAAATGATAAAAACTCGGCATATATACTATGCCGAGTTTTTTGCTAATCTTTATTATCTATTGATTTTGCGATCCTCGACGATTTCTTCATCTGTTGTTACATTCTCGTCTATGACTTTCTCTTCTACGACTCCATGCTTACCTGGTACTGTTTCATTCACGCGTTCTTCATGAACGTCTGGTGTAACGTTTTCTACGCCATGACGAACATTATCCTCAACACGCTCCATCGGCGTTTCGTTTCTTAGAGGCTCGTTTGCTTTGTTAGTATTACAGCCTACGAGTAAAAGTGAACCAAGCAATATTACTGCTACAGGTTTAATCCACATAAAAAAGTTCCCTCCTTTCTGCATTGTCATATCCATCACACACTATACGTGCGATATAACATATCTTGCCCCGAAAGAAGGAAACTATCCTTGAAAAAAGTTATTTGATTTTTATTTTATGCTTTTTGCTTTGGTCCGATTGCAAATAAAATATCTGCTTCGCAAACTAGCTCGCCGTCAACTGTTGCTTTGGCATGCCCTTTTCCCATTACACCACGAAGTTTTATAAATTCAACTTCTAGACGAAGTTGATCTCCAGGGATTACTTGACGCTTAAAACGAGCATTATCAATTCCTGTTAAGAAAGCTAATCTTCCTTTGAACTCTTCAGACTTCAACAAAGCTACTCCACCAACCTGTGCAAGTGCTTCAATAATCAAAACACCTGGCATCACAGGATATCCTGGGAAATGCCCATTGAAAAATTCTTCATTGATTGAAACGTTTTTTAATCCTACCGCCCTTTTACCTTCTTCAAGTTCAAGAATACGGTCTACAAGTAAAAATGGATAACGATGAGGTAAAATCGCTTGAATTTGATTTGCAGTTAACATTTTAATCCTCCTAATATGAAAGTCGCTGTGGAAATTATGATTATTTGTCCACAACACCGTTCATAATATCAAATATATGGCGCCATGTGGAGATTTTAAATGTATCTAATGCATCGCCTTCACCAATAACACTATAACCGATCATAGCACCTGATACAGCAGCTATGACAAGCAAAATGACTACGACAAGGATTCTTATCCCGATTGGGTATAGTCGCAAGTTCGACCACCATTTCATATTAACTTCTTCTTTAACCTCTCTCTCGATTTTTGCTTCTTTACGAGTCATCGGCTTTGAAGTATTTAGTTTAGTCGTGTTTTCTTTCATATTGTTTGTCATAACTTGTTTTTCTCCTCTGTTCAGGTAGGTTGCTTTATCGAATGCCGTTAATAAGACCTAACATTTGATCCGATAAAGTAATCGTTCTAGCATTAAATTGATAAGAACGTTGCGTATTAATGAGTTCAGTCATTTCTTTAGATGTATCAACGTTCGACATTTCTAAAGAGCCGTTTTGTAAACCAATCTCAGTACGGTCTGCACCTTGTAAATTACGAAGAACTTCAGCTTCTGTCACTCCTAATTCGTTTAAGTTAGCAGGAAGCCCAATGTATGTACCAGAAATATGTTCCATTAATTGGGGACGTTGAAGCTCAGTAACAGCAAGTTCTACTGTACGTTGTGAACCGTCATCAAAAGTAATTTTCAGCTCACCATTGTCTTTCATATTAAAATCTTTTACATTTTCAGGAAAAATAATTGGATTCCCATCAGCGCCAGCAACTGGATAGCCATCTGCATTTACTAGCATGGCATTGTTATAATCATCGGTAGATATATATAAATCACCTTGGCGTGTATATACTGTACGGTCACCATTTTCACCATCTGGCATGATGATATTCAAATATTGCTTTGGCTTTGTGAAAGAAAAGTCGAGTGAGCGTTCTGTTGTTTGTATACTGCCCTGTTTCCAAACCGTCTGTGCTTGGGCTAGTTGTGCCCCAACACCCATACGAATTCCTATTGGAGATTGGCGCTCGGTCTTATCAAGCTTATCATTGTTGAATTGTTGATATAATAGTTCGCCAAACTTTGCTTCCTTAGCTTTGAAACCATGCGTATTACTATTTGCTAAGTTGTTACCAATCGTATCTAGTTGTTGTTGCAATTGTGTCATCGTGTTGGAAGCGGAAATCATTGTACGTAGCATATCATAGCCCTCCTATGTATTTCAAAAATACTGATTCTGTTACACTTTTCCAATTTCATTAACGGCTTTATCCATACTACGATCATAGGCCTGTAATACCTTCTGATTTGCTTCAAATGCACGATAAGCTGTCAGCATTTCTGTCATTGTTTTACTAGCATCAACATTTGAGCGTTCAATATAACCTTGTTTTAAATTGAAGCTGACACCATTTACTGTGTATGCAGATGGTAAATTTTCACCGTTATACGTACGATATAGTCCGTTATCTTGCTTTTGAAGTGTATCTGGCTGTGCTGCGTATGATACGCCGATACGTGCTACTTCCTGCTCTCCAGCGACGATGATACGACCGTCTTCTGTAATCTGATAGTCATCATTTTGCAACTGTATGCGCTGACCTCCATCAGATAAAACATAAAGACCTTGTGCATTTGTTAAATAGCCTTGTGGATCCAAAGTGAAATTACCGTTACGTGTATACGTTTCGCCTTCTGTTGGGTGCTCTAAACGGAAGAAAATTGCGCCTTTAGCGCCTGTTTCTGCATCTGTCGGTAATTGGTTATCAACTAAAGCGACATCAGTTGTTAAATCAGTGGCTGTAATTTGACCTTGTGAATAGTCTGGTAATGTTTCTTGCATGTATACGCCTGCATTTAATGCACCAATCTGATTGTTGGCTGTTGTATTAAGACCACTCTCTGTATTCGTACCTGACTTTGTAATACGCGACATAAGCATATCTGGGAAAGAACGAATTGTAGATTGGTCTGCTTTATAACCCGGTGTGTTGGCATTGGTAATATTATTTGACAGTAATTCAGTACGTCGCTGTTGTGCAATCATTCCTGAAGCTACTGTATAAAACCCACGAAACATTGTAATCACCCTTTCATCAATAAAATAAAGTATATGCGATTTCTATACTTTCTTTATTTCGGCTACAAATCAAATATGTTTTGATACTTTGTCCATATTGTCGAGCATAATACCTGTTCCTTCAGCAACACAGTCCATTGGATTCTCTGCAGCGATAACCGGTACTTTTAACTCGTCTGTTAATAATTGGTCCAGTCCATGTAATAATGCTCCACCACCAGTGATTATAATACCGCGATCAATAATATCCGCTGATAACTCAGGAGGCGTTTTTTCTAAAACGTTTTTAGCAGCTTGTACAATTACTGAAATGGATTCACGTAAAGACTTTTCTATTTCAGCAGAGTTAATTGTAATTGTTCTTGGTAACCCTGTCACCATGTCCCGTCCTCGAATGTCCATCTCATCTTCTCGGCCACCAGCATATACTGTACCAATTGTCATTTTGATTGATTCGGCTGTACGTTCACCAATTAGTAATTTATATTCTTTTTTAATATATTGTAAGATATCATTATCAAATACATCTCCAGCAACCTTAATGGATTCAGAAGTTACGATATCCCCCATTGAAAGTACGGCAACATCTGTAGTACCTCCACCAATATCAACAACCATATTCCCACTTGGTTGGAAAATATCCATTCCTGCTCCAATAGCAGCTACTTTTGGTTCTTCTTCTAAGTAAACATTACGACCACCAGATTTTTCTGCTGCTTCACGAATAGCTTTTTGTTCTACACTTGTAATATTTGTTGGACAACAAACTAAAATACGAGGTTTTGAGAGAAATCCTTTAACGTCTAATTTATTTATAAAATGTTTTAACATCGCTTCAGTAATATCAAAATCAGCAATTACGCCGTCTTTTAATGGTCGAATTGCAATAATATTACCTGGTGTACGTCCAACCATCTTACGTGCTTCTTCTCCAACAGCTAGCACCTTATTTGTGTTTTTATCTATCGCAACAACAGATGGTTCATTTAAAACAATCCCTTTACCTTTTACATGGATTAATACATTAGCAGTTCCTAAATCAATCCCAATATCCTTAGAAAACATGGAACTTTCCCCTTCCTTCACATAACATCATTTATCGTACGTTTTTTATATGTAATTATCTAGAATATTTTATCATATCAAAGGGGAAATTACATCCACATATTTTAGAGAGATGGCTTATAGTAACGGCTTATTAACAGTTTTCTTTCAATGTAGTTCCATGTTTTCATTTTCTTAATAACTTAAAAAGACATCGAAGCATATTGCTTACTTCGATGTCTTTTCCATAGTTGATTGTCGGGCTAACCATTTTTTCCTCGTAGCCTCTCCACCTCGTATGTGACGCACCGATTTATGGTACGCCAGAATTTCACTAACTTCCTTGGCCAACTCTTCGTTTACTTCATTGAGACGTTCTGTTAAGTCTTTATGAATAGTGCTTTTTGAATAGCCAGTAATTTGTGCCATCGCTCTTACGGTTTGCCTCGTTTCTTTCAACATAAACCCAAGTTTCAAACAGCGGTTGCGAATATGTTCGTGCACATTCTCTTCCTCTCCACAATGTTCGAACGTTTCTTCAACTTATGTTTGCTTGGGGCTTTTAAGAACTAAGCATTCCTATTTCGTTGATAAATGACAATATTCAGCTAAACTTAAAAGGGTAAGAGTTTTTTAGGGTTAATATTAACCCCTCCTTGCATAACTTCGAAGTATAAGTGATTTCCAGCTGTTGGATTCCACTCATTTTCGATTGTTTTACCAAGTACTTGTCCTTGTGAAACTTTGTCGCCCTTTTTGACTTTAATATCGCCTACAGAGCTATATTTCGTTGTTGTACCGTCAGGATGTGCAATAACGATTTCGTTACCGATGAATGGATCCATCTTTACTTCCTCAACATTACCGCTCATCACTGACAACACTTCAAATGGTTTCCCATCTACAGAAAGTGAGATACCGTTACTCGTTGTGAACGTTTGATTGAACACAAGCAATGCGCCTTCTCTCGCTTTTTCATCTGCTTCGACATCGTAAAATTCTTGTACGATTGCTACTTCATCTAAAAGATCTTGTTGGAATGGATATTTCATAGACTCTGCCTTAGCATTTGTTTCAACTGATACACCTGTCCCGCCTTTACTTGCTAAATTCGTAGCGTTGTTAGTGTCTGGGTTTGTATAAGCACTATATCCCCAAACAAGTCCTACTAACAGGATTGAAAAGCTTGCATAAATAGTAGGCCAAAACCAACGCTTTGTTGCGACACTACCTTTTTTCGGAGAAGGGTTTGGTGTTTTTTCTTCCCTCATTATCATCACCTCAACGTCATTGTGGTCAATAACGCTTCAGTTTAAACATATGTTTTCATTATTTTTTATTGAAGTGATAGAGGCTTTATTATAAAAGTGCTTTAATATGTCCTTCGCTTGTACCCCCTGCCTCGCTAAAGCCTCTGCCCCGTATTGGCTCATGCCTACCCCGTGGCCATATCCTACTGTTGTGACAGAGATTTTATTTTGCGCTGGTTTCCAATTAATTGTGAAGTCCGTAGAAGGGATATTAAGCTTTTCTCGGATCTCTCGGCCTGTCCAACTGTAACTTCCCATTTGCATCGTTTGAACACGGTTAGAGCTGTTTCTAGTTAGTTTAATAGCATTTAGTTGCTCAGTTGACCATTGGAAATTAAATGCCGCATTCCACTGTGTTATTGAGAAATCTGTGTTTTGAATGTAATTTGGAGACAATTCTTTTTCTCCTTTTACAGTAACAGTTTGTAAATAAGGGATGTCTTGTCCACTGTATTCTTCTGCACTTTCTGTTTTACCATTACTTGTTGAAAAGAACATAGCCGTGATTAATTCATCATTATAAGTGAGAATCTTACCCGCTGTAGTGGCTACAGCTTGTTGTATTTTTTTCTCGTTGTTTTTGAAATTCGCTCCCCATTTTTGCTTTCTCTGCTGTTTCGAGTGAAAGACTTGATGTGAAACGCTTGGTTCTATCGTTTTCTGGCCATTCTCCGTGACTTTAAGGACAAATGTGCGTGATGCTATAGCTTGGGCTTCAAGCGCCTCTAAATGGAAGCTAGAGGGCAATTCAGCTGCCACAACTCCAACGATATATTGTTCGAGCGGTAGGGGGTCTTTTATTCCTTCCACAGTAATGAAAATTTCACATGGCGGCTCAGTTTCTTGTTGTTTCTTCTGAGTCTGTTGTGTAGTAGTTACGTTTGTGAAATTTTTAGGATAAAAATGCATACTAACAATCGGTAGCACAAACATAAATATGACGATAAAGAGGCTGATGGGTATTAGTAAGATTTTTTTCATATGCCATTCTATGCTGGGGCATTCATCGTTATACGAAAAAAAACGTCCAAGAGCAATTAAGCTCTCAAACGTTTTAGTATTATGCTAGATTAATTTGTTTGAAATTCTACAGATGCTTTTTCAATTGTCGATACTCTCTCAATATCAGCACCTAAAGCAGCTAGCTTTTTATGGAAATTAACATATCCACGATCTAAGTGACGCAATTCAGAAACGCGAGTAATTCCTTCAGCTACTAATCCTGCAAGAATAAGTGCTGCTGCTGCTCGTAAATCTGTTGCTGCAACTTCTGCACCTTGTAATTCACATGGACCATCAATAATGACAGAACGACCATCAATTTTCGCTGAAGCATTCATACGTCGGAATTCTTCAACGTGCATAAAGCGATTTTCAAATACCGTTTCAGTAATAACACCCGTACCAGTTGCTTTCAACATTAATGCCATCAATTGTGATTGCATATCTGTTGGGAAACCTGGATGAGGCATTGTTTTAATATCCACAGCTTTTAAAGGTCCGTTTGTACGAATACGTAGACCTTCGCCTTCTTCTGTAATTTCAACACCCATTTCGCGCATTTTCGCGACTAGTGCTGTCATATGTTCAGCGATGGCATTTTCAATTAGTACATCTCCACCTGTAATCGCTGCTGCTACCATAAATGTACCAGCTTCAATACGATCAGGAATAATATAATGAGTTGTACCATATAGTTCATTAACGCCCTCTACACGGATTGTGTCAGTACCAGCGCCAACAACTTTACCACCCATCTCATTAATAAAGTTAGCTAAATCAACAATTTCTGGTTCTTTTGCAGCATTTTCGATGATTGTTGTACCATCTGCTAAAGCTGCAGCAGTTAAGATATTCTCCGTAGCACCTACGCTTGGGAAGTCTAAATAAATTTTAGCTCCGTGTAATCGTCCTGCAGTTGTTGCTTCAACATAGCCGTGTCCCATTGAGATCTTCGCACCCATAAGTTCAAAACCTTTTAGATGTTGATCAATTGGACGTGACCCGATTGCACAACCACCTGGCATTGCAACACGCGCAAAGCCATTACGTGCTAATAGAGGTCCCATTACTAATATTGAGGCTCTCATTTTACGTACATATTCAAATTGTGCTTCAGATGATAATTGTTTAGATGCATCAATTTCTACTGTGTTTGTTTCAGGTGAAAATGATAGTTCTACATTTAAACTTTTTAATACTTCATCGATTGTATACACATCGGCCAAATTTGGCACATTTTTAATAATATTTTTTCCTTTTGAGGCAAGCAATGTAGCCGCCAATATCGGTAATACAGCATTTTTTGCCCCTTCAACTCGAACGTTACCAGTTAAGGTATTACCGCCTTTAACAATGATTTTCTCCACCATTTGTCCCTCCGAACCCATGTATCCATTTATTATATATTTCAGTCGATAAATTTCTATTGTATGATGTCAATAATTAGTGAGCAAAGCATATAACATGTTACCTTTTTTTTTGCCTTATGGCAAGTATCCAACAAACTATTTAATTAAGTGATAACAATTAACTATAGACATTATACTTTACGCAAAGTTTGTGCAAATGGTGTCTGATTTTAGAAAACTGGACGCCCATTTTATATACCCAATTACTATCTAAATAAAACAAATTTCCACAAAATATTTCCTGGGTAATGATTATTCTATATGGAAAAATAATAATATATTCTCTCAGATTCAACCATAACAAATAACGAGCAATAATGAAAGCGTTCCCCTTGTAAGAGATCAAATTTTTTAGCTTATCTTGTCAAAAAGAGCAATAAACTAAAAAATATTATATTATAATTGGTTTTTACATATAAAACAAGTTACTCAAAAAGATATGGAAGCTGGCTTGACCATCCAGAAAAAGTTAAGAAAAAATTTGAAACAGATGATCCAATTGTAATACTTAATAAAATAAAGAGCAATTGTATTTGAAAAACGTGATTCTTTTTAAACACTTTTTCAAACATAATAGCTTGTAAAGCATAAAATGAGATCCCTATAAAAAATATATGTGAAATAATACTGATTAGTGCATTTTGACCAATTGTTGCTGTTATATCCACATTTCTCATCTCCTTTTAAACAAATCTTAAAAAAGCGGGCAGAAAAATTCTGCCCGCAATTCTAATTTATAAAGCTTAGATGTTACCCTCTTTAACGTTGATACGGTTCATAGCACGTTTAATTGAAAGTTCAGCGCGCTTGAAATCAATGTCATCTTGTTTACTTTGTAGTCGCTGTTCAGCACGGTTTAACGCTTCTTTTGCACGAGCAAGATCAATTGAACTTGCTGTTTCAGCTGAAGGAGATAAAATCGTTACTTTATCAGGACGAATTTCAACAAAACCGCCGCTAACTGCTACTAATTCAGTATGCTTGTCTGAAACCAGACGAACAGAACCTACTACTAGTGGCGCAACTGTAGGGATGTGACCAAGTAAAATACCCATCTCACCCGTTACAGTCTTAGCAATCACCATGTTGACTTCTGAATCGTATACTGGGCCGTCGGGAGTGACAATGTTGACTGTTATGGTCTTCATATTTTTTCCTCCTCGTCCCTAGTATTAAAGTTCAATACCCATACTTTTCGCTTTTTCGATAACTTCTTCAATACGACCAACTAGACGGAATGCATCTTCTGGTAATTTGTCATATTTACCTTCAAGAATTTCACGGAAACCTTTAACAGTTTCTTTAACAGGTACATAAGAACCTTTTTGACCAGTGAATTGTTCCGCTACGTGGAAGTTTTGAGATAAGAAGAATTGAATACGACGAGCGCGGTCAACTGTTAATTTATCTTCATCAGATAATTCATCCATACCTAAGATAGCGATGATATCTTGTAATTCGTTGTAGCGTTGTAAAGTTTGTTGAACTTGACGAGCAACTTCATAATGTTCAACACCAACGATATCTGGTGATAAAGCACGAGAAGTTGAAGCCAATGGATCAACCGCTGGGTAGATACCCATTTCAGAAAGTTTACGCTCAAGGTTAGTAGTTGCATCTAAGTGGGCAAAAGTTGTAGCCGGAGCCGGGTCAGTATAGTCATCGGCTGGTACATAAATTGCTTGGATAGAAGTTACAGAACCTTTGTTTGTTGACGTAATACGTTCTTGTAAACGACCCATTTCAGTAGCAAGAGTTGGTTGGTAACCTACGGCAGAAGGCATACGACCTAATAGCGCAGAAACCTCAGAACCTGCTTGAGTGAAACGGAAAATGTTATCGATGAATAAAAGTACGTCTTGACCTTGTTCATCACGGAAGTATTCAGCCATAGTAAGACCAGATAAAGCTACACGCATACGTGCGCCTGGTGGCTCGTTCATTTGACCGAATACCATTGCTGTTTTCTTAATAACGCCTGAGTCGCTCATTTCGAAGAATAAATCGTTACCCTCACGAGTACGTTCACCTACACCTGCGAATACGGAGATACCACCGTGTCCTTGAGCGATGTTGTTAATAAGTTCTTGGATTAATACAGTTTTACCTACACCGGCACCACCGAATAGACCGATTTTACCACCTTTAATATATGGTGCTAATAAATCTACTACTTTGATACCTGTTTCAAGGATTTCAACTTGAGTTGAAAGGTTTTCGAATGTAGGTGCTTCGCGGTGAATTGGGTCACGGCGTTCAGTTGTTGGAATTTCTTCCGCTAAATCGATTGTTTCACCAAGTACGTTGAATACACGTCCAAGAGTGATGTCACCAACTGGAACTGAGATTGGAGCACCAAGGTCTGTTACTACTGCGCCACGTTGTAAGCCATCAGAAGATGACATAGCAATCGTGCGGACAGCATTGTCTCCCAGGTGAAGTGCTACTTCAAGAGTAAGTGTTTGAGGCT
This sequence comes from Viridibacillus sp. NPDC096237, assembly GCF_050278625.1. Classification (NCBI taxonomy): domain Bacteria; kingdom Bacillati; phylum Bacillota; class Bacilli; order Caryophanales; family Caryophanaceae; genus Viridibacillus; species Viridibacillus sp. NPDC096237. Next base: position 59,623 of record NZ_JBNNTI010000002.1, read on the forward strand.
CTTCACCAGGGCGTTTAATTTCTACAGTAAGCGCGTTGTAAATTTCTGGTAATGTTGAGTTGTCGAATTGAACGTCAACAACGGCACCCATTACTTGAAGAACGTGTCCTGTGTTCATACTTTTCCCCTCCTATCGTACTTGCATTACAGAAGCTGGAGAGCGCCTATTCTAAGGCCGCAGCTCCACCAACGATTTCTGTAATTTCTTGTGTAATAGCCGCTTGACGTGCACGGTTATATACAAGAGTTAATGAACTAATAAGTTCGTTTGCATTATCGGTTGCACTCTTCATTGCTGTCATACGTGAAGCATGTTCACTAGCTTTACCGTCGAGCAACGCACCATAAATTAAGCTCTCTGCGTATTGTGGTAACAATACTTCAAGAATTGCTTCACCAGATGGATCGAATTCATATGATGCAGTTGTGCTTGATGTTGCGATGTCTGTAATTGGCAGTACCTTTTTCTCAGTTGGTTCATGTTGAATGGCACTGACAAAGTGGCTGTAGTACATATAAAGTTCATCATATGTACCATCAGTGAACATACCAACAGCCTTACGAGCGATTTGTTTAATGTCAGCAAATGCAGGTTGATCAGGTAGACCAACTTCTTCATCTACTACGTTATATCCACGTTTCGCAAAGAATTCACTTGCCATACGGCCGATAGCGATAACAACAAACTCATCTTTAGAGTTATGTCGTTCATCCATAGCGTTTTTAGCAGTACGAATTACGTTACTGTTATAACCACCTGCAAGTCCACGGTCAGAAGTAATGACTAAATAAGCCGTTTTCTTAACTGGACGAGATACTAACATCGGGTGTGACCCATCTGTTGTACCTGCTGCAATTGCAGCTACAACATCCTGTATTTTCTCCATATATGGAACGTAAGCTTTAGCGTTTGCTTCAGCACGTGTCATTTTAGAAGAAGAAACCATCTGCATCGCTTTCGTGATTTGACTAGTGCTTTTAGTCGATGTGATACGTTTTTTTATGTCGCGTAATGATGCCACTGGTATTTCACCACCTTACCGTTTTTTTTATATTGACGTAAAACTATCAGATCTTATTCTGATTTAGCAAAAGTTTTTTTGAAAGCATTTAAAGTTTCTGCCATGTCTTCATCAGATGGAAGTCCTTGAGTAGTACGGATATGATTTAAAACGTTTTTGTGGCTTTCGTCATTTGCATCTAACCAAGCGTATAATTCGTTTTCGAAACGAACGATATCTTGTACAGGAATATCATCTAAGAATCCTTTAGTTAGTGCATATAGAATTGTAACTTGTTTTTCAACTTTAATTGGTTTGTGAAGATCTTGTTTTAGAACTTCTACAGTACGTTTACCGCGTTCTAATTTAGCTGCAGTAGCTTTATCAAGATCAGAACCAAATTGTGCAAATGATTCAAGTTCACGGAATGCAGCTAAGTCAAGACGTAGTGTACCCGCAACTTTTTTCATTGCTTTAATTTGAGCAGAACCACCAACACGTGATACAGAAAGACCTGCGTTGATTGCTGGACGTACACCTGAGTGGAATAGATCAGATTGTAAGAAAATTTGTCCATCCGTAATAGAAATTACGTTTGTTGGAATGTAAGCTGAGATATCTCCAGCTTGTGTTTCAACGAATGGAAGTGCTGTGATTGAACCACAGTCATATTTCTCGTTCAACTTAGCAGCACGTTCTAATAAGCGGCTGTGTAAGTAGAATACATCCCCTGGGTAAGCTTCACGACCTGGAGGACGACGAAGAAGTAATGAAAGTTCACGGTAAGCAGATGCTTGTTTAGATAAATCATCATATACGATTAATACATGTTTACCTTGTAACATGAACTCTTCTGCCATTGAGATACCAGCATAAGGAGCTAGGTATAATAATGGTGATGGTTGTGATGCAGATGCAGTTACAACGATTGAGTAATCTAGAGCACCATGTTGACGAAGTGTTTCAACTACGCCACGTACAGTAGATTCTTTTTGACCGATAGCAACATAGATACAAATCATATCTTGGTCTGCTTGGTTTAAAATTGTATCGATTGCAACAGAAGTTTTACCAGTTTGACGGTCACCGATGATTAACTCACGTTGACCACGACCGATTGGAACTAATGCGTCAATCGCTTTAATACCTGTTTGTAATGGTTCGTGTACTGATTTACGATCCATTACTCCGAAAGCAGGGCTTTCGATTGGACGAGATTTTGTAGTGTTGATTGGTCCTAAACCATCAACAGGAAGACCTAGTGAATTGACAACACGACCGATCAATTCTTCACCAACTGGTACTTCCATAATACGGCCAGTACGACGCACTTCATCGCCTTCATTGATGCCTTTAGTTGGTCCAAGGATAACGATACCTACGTTGTTCGCTTCCAAGTTTTGTGCCATACCAAGTACACCAGTAGAGAACTCAAGCAATTCTCCAGCCATGACGTTGTCGAGGCCATGAGCACGAGCGATACCGTCACCAACTGTGATAACTGTACCTACCTCGCTAACTTCCATTGCAGATTGGTAATTCTCCATCTGCTGCTTAATAAGTCCACTGATTTCTTCAGCTTTGATGCCCATGTTTCTCACCTCTCAAATTCTTTATAATTAACCGATTAACGTACGTTTTAAGCCAGCTAGTTTGTGTGCAATACTACTGTCAAAAATTTGGTTACCGATTTGAAGTCGAGCTCCACCAATCAATAGTGGATCGATTTCGTTTGTAATATTAAGTGCATTTTTACCCACTTTACGAGCAAATGCTGTAGAAATGCGTTGAATTTCATCTTCTGTAAGAGGTTGAGTTGTATATACGATTGCATCTGCTACACCTTGCGTGTCATTAGCAAAACGGATAAACTCTTCAATCACACTTACTACTTCATGAATGCGCTTTTTATCAATTAAGACTTTAATTGCATTCACAATAATTGGTTGAACAGAAGCAAATACTTTAGAAACAAGTTCTTTCTTTTCTTTGTCTTCTAATTTTGGAGAATCTAAAAGTTGGAATAACTCAGAGTTCTCTTCGAAAACAACTTTCACTTCACGTAAGTCTGCACTTACTTCAGTTAGTAATTGTTTTTCTTGTGCCAATTGAAACAATGCTTTGGCATAGCGACTCGCTGCAGTCGATTGACTCATAGAGTTTCCCCTGCCTTCGCAATCGTTTCTTCAATTAGAGTACGATTCTCTTCTTCTGAGACTTGTTTTTCAAGTACTTTAGATGCAGCAAGTATTGATAGTGAAACCACTTCTCCACGAACAGCAGCAATAGCTTTCTCTTTTTCAGTCTCGATATCACGCACAGCTGATTCTTTCAAACGCAATGCTTCAGCGCGAGCAGCAGAAATAATTTCTTCTTTTTGCAAGTCGCCTTGTTTCTTCGCGTTTTCAACAATCGTTTGTGCTTCTACACGCGCTTCCTTAAGAAGGCTGCGTTGATCTTCTAAAAGTTGTTGTGATTCTTGACGGCTCTTTTCAGCTGACTCGATCTCACTAGCAACTAATTCTTCACGTTGTTGCATAATTCCCATCAATGGACCCCATGCCACTTTTTTCAAAGCGAACATTAGGAAAATGAAAACCGCTAACGTTACAAGGATATCTCCACCATTAATAAATTCAGAAGAGTTTCCTAGTACTAGATAATCTAAAAACACGATTGTTTCACTCCCTTCAAGAGCTTAGAGTTCAAATCTTATATGATTGAATCTTAGTAAGATGTATTGTCTAAAGGAATATTATGCCTTAAAGACATAAAGGAATGGCGAAGTTTTCCTTTATCGAAAAGTTTCTTCGCCATTTTTTTATAAAACAATTAAAGACGATTATTTGTTCATTACGATGAAAGCTACTACTACAGCGATGATCGGTAGGGCCTCAACTAATGCTACCCCGATGAACATTGTTGTTTGAAGAACGCCACGTGCTTCTGGTTGGCGAGCGATACCTTCTACTGTTTTTGAAACGATCATACCATTACCAATACCTGCACCAAGTGCACCTAAACCGATTGCGATTGCTGCTGCTAATAAACCAACTGAACCTACCATTGAAATTTTTCCTCCTTGGAAATATAAAGTTTTTTGTGTGTCAGCTACTTAACTTATTAAGTTAAGCATTTTATACTTAATGGTCTTCACTCACTTTGTGATTCATGTAAACCATTGTTAACATAACGAAAATAAATGATTGGATTGCACCGATAAAGATCGAGAAACCTTGCCAAATCATTGTTGGAACTACTGCTGCGAAGAAACCTAATCCTCCCCAAAGCGTCCCCATACTTGCAAGTAATCCTAAAAGAATCTCACCTGCATAGATGTTACCGTAAAGACGTAGACCAAGAGTTAACGTATTTGCGAACTCTTCAATAATTTTCAATGGGAATAAGAAAGCCATCGGTTGAGCGAAACTTCCAAGATACCCTTTGAATCCTTTCGCTTTAACACCGTAGTAGTTAGATAAAACAATTATCATAACGGCAAGTGTCATAGTAACGATTGGATCTGCTGTTGGTGATTTCCACCATAATTCGCCATAAATTACGACTGAGAATGGCAGACCAAGCATATTCGCAACGAAGATGAACATAATCAGCGTGATTCCAAGAATATGGAACTTACCACCTGTTTTCCAGTCCATGTTGCTGCCAATAATATTCTTTACGAAGTCCATAACCCACTCCATAAAGTTTTGCATGCCTGTTGGTTTTAATTTTAAGTTTCGTGTCGATATAAAAGCTATTAAGAAAACTATTAATGCCGCTACGACTAACATTAAAACATTACCTGGGTTAAAACTTAGTCCCCACAATTCAATATGTGGATTTTCATGTTGCACTTTGCATTCACCTCTCTTTCAATGCGCTTATTGGTATTTTACATGAAATACGATCCTGTCTACTAAAAGCAGAACGTATGGAATCATTAGCCCAATGACCGTGCTAATTAAGTGAAAATACTTTGGCAACATGGTAGCAACCGCTACTGCAGCAATACCTGATGCGAAGCGAAAAGCCGAACCTAGTGATGCCACTTTCTTTCCTTCGCTAATAGAGTGATCAAATCGTTCCATTCTTCGGACTAGAATCCAAAAGTTATATTGACCAAAAAGCGCACCTAATGCGAGACCAGCAAACACTGTTTCATATGGTGTAAAAGCCCATCCTAACGCACAAAATGCGAGCAAAAAAAATAGCATTCTTTTCTGCTTAGCAAAAATCTGATGCAATTCTAGCATTGGTCTTTGATCTCCTGAATCTTATTTTCGAATGACGGAAGTAATAGCTGGCCACCGGTTGGATGCCGGATAAGTAGTTGTTAAAACTACTCGCGGGGCGGAAGCCGTAATCTACTCTTATAAAGAGATGAATCGGAATCCATATTTAATGTGAGAGAAAAGCTTATAATGGAGAACCACCGCATATAAGGACATCTAAAACGATGCATAATACCGTATAAATTTACAAATTATGTCCAAACTGTAATTCTAGTAGAAACTTGATAACTCAAGTAATTGCAGAATGTTTACAGTTAAGGAACCCTTATCATTATTACCCTTAGTTAGCATACAATAGTGAATATTTCATGTCAATTGGTTAGAGTGAAAAACTTCACAAAGGTAGAAACCTTGTCAAATTGTCGACAAATTTGCAACAATATTGACTTAATTAAAATTTTCATCTTTTAACAGACAGAAATAGAACTACCTTACAAAATGCAATCTACATAATATAAGGTAGTTTTCATTCAATAGATTATTGAATTCACTGTTCCAAATAAGCCAGTAAAGCTTCGACAATTCTTTTTGAAGCAAATCCGTCACCGTATGGATTTGAAGCTTGTGCCATTGCATTATACGTAGTTTCTTCTATTAAAAGTTCTTTTGCTAAACGATAAATAGTTTCTTCTTCCGTACCTGCTAATTTTAATGTACCTGCCTCTATTCCTTCGGGACGTTCTGTTGTATTACGAAGAACAAGCACCGGCTTCCCTAGTGATGGCGCTTCTTCTTGAACCCCACCTGAGTCTGTTAAAATCATATATGATTTCGAAGCGAAATTATGGAAATCAAAAACCTCAAGTGGTTCGATCAAATGAACTTTCGCTTCGTCTCCAAGTATTTCATTGGCGATTTCGCGTACTGCTGGGTTCATATGAACGGGATAAACAACTTGTATATCACTATGCTCTGCTAACAGCCTTTTTATAGCTTTAAACATATGGCGCATTGGTTCGCCTAGATTTTCTCTGCGATGTGCAGTTAATAAAATCATACGATCTTGTCCAATTTGTTCGAGCACTGGATGACTGTAGGATGTGTTAACAGTTGTTTTTAATGCATCAATTGCAGTATTACCTGTAACTATAATAGTACTATTTGCTTTATTTTCTTTTAATAGGTTTTGTTTAGACTGCTCCGTCGGTGCAAAATGAATATCTGCCATAATACCGGTAAGCTGACGATTCATCTCTTCTGGATATGGGGAGTATTTGTCACCGGTTCGGAGTCCAGCTTCAACGTGACCTATTGCAATTTGGTTATAAAAGGCTGCTAGGCTTGCGATAAATGTTGTGGTCGTATCTCCATGAACTAATACGATGTCTGGTTTAGCCTGTTTCATCACTTGGTCTAAACCTTCTAGTCCTCTAGTTGTGACATCAACAAGTGTTTGGCGATCCTTCATGATGTTCAAATCATAATCTGGCGTAATTTTGAATGTATCCAGCACTTGGTCGAGCATTTGTCGATGTTGAGCTGTCACTGTTACAATTGTTTCGATTTGATCTGAATGCTTTTGTAATTCTAAAACGAGGGGAGCCATTTTAATAGCTTCCGGTCTTGTTCCAAAAATAGTCATCACTTTCCATTTTTTATGCAATGACCTTGCACCACCTTCACATTATTTTGTACCGAACAAACGGTCTCCAGCATCACCTAAACCAGGAATAATATAACCATGGTCGTTTAATTTTTCGTCAAGTGCTGCGATATAAATATCGATTTCTGGATGTTCATCATGAATCGCTTGTACACCTTCTGGAGCTGCGATTAAGCACATGAATTTAATGCTTTTAGCGCCACGCTTTTTCAAAGAGTTAATCGCTTCAATTGCAGAACCACCAGTCGCTAACATTGGATCAACTATGATGAAATCACGCTCTTCTACATCAGCAGGTAGTTTCGCGTAATACTCGACTGGTTTTAATGTTTGTGGATCACGATATAATCCGATATGACCTACTTTTGCTGCAGGGATAAGTTTTAATACTCCATCTACCATACCGATACCCGCACGGAGAATTGGAACAATAGCCATTTTTTTACCTGATAGTACTTTAGTTTTAGCTGTTGTTACTGGTGTATCAATTTCAATTTCTTCTAACGGTAAATCACGAGTGATTTCAAATGCCATAAGTGTTGCTACTTCATCGACAAGCTCGCGGAATTCTTTCGTTCCTGTATTTTTGTCGCGAATGTATGTTAGCTTATGCTGAATTAATGGATGGTCAAATACGTATACTTTACCCAATATGTTCCTCTCCCTACTTTTATTTATCTTGACTATTATAACAGAAAAACGCCTTTTTAATATGTGTCCGCTGCGTTTTTTTCATTTGTTACATTTTGTCGAATAATTCATCTACTTGTTCTAGTGTTAATGACTTATTAAAATAGTAACCTTGCCCAATTGCACAATCTAAATTCTTTAAAATCTCTAGTTGTTTGGAAATTCCAATTCCTTCGCACCTGGTATTTAGAGGAGGTTATCAGCTAATTAATTAGATAGTACGGACAATCGTAAAGGTACTAGGTACATAAATATTATGAGTAAAGATTCAACTTATTTTATTTTTGTGAAGAGCAAATACTTTAAGTAGCTGATTGATGAAAAGCTAACTCCAAAATCTTCAAACGGATATATCAAAATTATATGATACTAGCTCAATAATAATTGCTTTTGCTATTTTATATCCCCTCAAATTAGAAGTAAATTCTGTTGTTTTTTACAATTTATCATTAAAAAAACTACTTTTGAATGAACAAAAGTAGCTTTGATTATTATTATTTATTAATCTATTAAATTATGCGTAAAGTGGGTGTTTAGTAGTTAATGCAGCTACGCGTTTTTGTGCTTCTGCTTTAATCGCTACATCCTCTGGGTTTTTAAGAACAGATGCAATGATTGAAGCAACTTCTTTCATATCATCTTCTTTGAAGCCACGAGAAGTAACTGCAGCTGTACCTACACGAACTCCTGAAGTTACGAATGGACTCTCAGTTTCGTAAGGAATTGTGTTTTTGTTTGCTGTAATTTGTACGTCATCAAGTAATGCTTCTGCAACCTTACCAGTTAACCCCATAGAACGAACATCTAATAACAGAAGGTGGTTATCTGTTCCACCTGATACTAATTTGATGCCTTCAGCTTGAAGTGCTTCACCGAACACTTTTGCGTTTTTCACAACTTGTCCAATGTATTCTTTGAATTCTGGTTGTTGTGCTTCACCGAATGCTACCGCTTTACCAGCGATTACGTGCATTAGTGGACCACCTTGGATTCCAGGGAATATCGATTTATCGATTTTTTTGCCAAATTCTTCTTTACAAAGAATAAGCCCACCACGAGGCCCACGTAAAGTTTTGTGTGTTGTAGACGTTACGAAATCAGCATATGGAACTGGGTTCTGGTGTTCCCCAGCAGCAACTAAACCTGCGATATGCGCCATGTCTACCATGAAGTATGCGCCTACTTCGTCAGCGATTTCACGGAATTTGGCAAAGTCGATTTGACGAGGGTATGCAGATGCACCTGCAACGATTAATTTTGGTTTATGTTCAAGAGCCTTCTGACGAACGTCTTCATAGTCGATTACATTTGTATCTTCTGTTACACCATACTCTACGAAATTGTATTGTACGCCTGAGAAGTTTACAGGGCTACCATGAGTTAAGTGACCACCGTGTGATAAGTTCATACCTAATACCGTGTCGCCTTGCTCAAGGATTGTGAAGTATACAGCCATGTTAGCTTGAGCACCTGAGTGCGGTTGTACGTTAGCATATTCTGCGCCAAAAATTTCTTTTAGACGATCACGAGCGATGTTTTCTACAACATCTACATGCTCACAACCACCGTAATAGCGTTTACCTGGATAGCCTTCAGCGTATTTGTTTGTTAATACTGATCCTTGTGCTTCCATTACTGCTTCTGAAACGATATTTTCTGATGCAATCAATTCGATGTTAGCTTGTTGACGTGCCTTTTCTGCTTCCATTGCTTCAAATACCGCTGTGTCTAGTGCTGCAAGTTTTATCATTATACTTTTCCCCCTATAATCTAGTTCATTTTGTAAACTGCTCTTTCGCCACCAATTAATTTGGGACGTGTTATCGCAACTGTCACAACTGCCTCACCTATATGGGATACGGAAGTGCGAACAGGAACTGCCACTCTTTTTAAATGCATGCCAATTAATGTTTGGCCGATATCTATACCCGCATGTGCTTGTATCTCTTCCACAACAACCGGATCTGTAAGCTGACTATATACGTAAGTTGACATAGATCCACCTGCCGTTTGGACAGGAGTAACTGAAACTGGCTCAAGACGGTAGTCTTCTGCAACTTTACGTTCTAAAGTTAAAGCACGGTTGAGATGCTCACAACCTTGAAATACTAAAGATAGTCCATGATTTTCAGCAAATGCATGTAATGGTTTATAAAGTGCTTCAGCAATTTCTAAACCACCGGCTGTACCAATTTTTTGTCCTTTGACTTCTGATGTTGAACAACCAACAACAAAGAGTTGCCCCTTACGGAATGTTGCTTGTTGCTCTAGATTAGTAAGAAGCTGTTGTAGTTGATCTGTTATTTGTTGTAAGTTCATACTTTATGACCTTCTTAATCGTTTTCAATCTCAGCAACTTTTTCAACGCGACGTTCGTGACGTCCGCCTTCAAAGTCTGTAGACATCCAAGTTTGCACGATTTCAAGTGCAAGTCCTGGGCCAATCACACGTTCTCCCATTGCTAACACATTTGAATTGTTATGGCATCTAGTTGCTTTTGCACTAAATAAATCATGAACTAATGCACAACGAATACCCTTCACTTTGTTAGCTGCGATAGACATACCTATGCCTGTTCCACATATTAAAATACCTCGATCATACTTTCCACTTGCTACACCTTCAGCAACTGGTAGTGCATAGTCAGGATAATCAACTGAATCAGATGATTGTGGTCCAAAATCGTCGTAGTTTATGCCTAGCTCTTCTAGCAGTGTCATAATCTCTTTTCGTAAATTGTTGCCACCATGGTCTGATGAAATCGCAATTTTCAATGGGTTCCCTCTTTTCGATAATTTTATTCAACAATAGTTTACCACTTCTAGCTTTAGAAAGACATATTTTTCACAGTATTTAAATAAAAGAATTTAATAGAAATACGAATATTATTCCTTCTCACAGTTCTTTTTAAAGCATTTATCGACTAATTAACGAATATAAAACAGTATAATCATGTTTTAAATTCGGATATTAATGTTTTTCTCATTGTTATTCCTTTCGTTCTACAAAATCTGCAAGTGAGAGCTAGTTACTTTTGAGCTTTAAGATAGTAAGTGTTATTGCAAACTAAAATATACATCTTTCAATAATTAAAAAAACTATCACAATAGCTTCGTTCATAGCTTTTGTGATAGTCATTATGTACAAATCAATAGTTAGGAGCGGTCAAATTGCAATATCATTTTATACAGCTCTTCTGACTGCATTTTCAAATGCTTCGATAGTTGATCGATTTCCTCGATTGACCTAGCTTGCTCCTCTGTTACACTTCGAACTTCTTGTGCACCCGCTGAAGTTTCTTGCGCTATAGCTGCTACTTCTTGAGATTGATGTGCAGTCGTTTCAATGTTATGCATTTGCTTTTCCACAAATTGAGAAATTTCAACAACGGAATCTGCCATTTCATGGACGATTGATGTCATGCCTTCTACAGCGTTTGTTGTTTCAGATACTTTCTCTACTTCTTTAACCGCAAAAGCTACTTGAGACGTCATTTGTTCTACAACATTATGTACATCAGATTGCATCGTTTGGATTAATCCCGTAATACCTTGTACAGCTTCTGCACTTTGATCAGCTAATTGACGTACTTCTTCAGCAACAACCGCAAAGCCTTTACCATGCTCTCCAGCACGTGCAGCTTCAATTGAAGCATTTAATGCTAAGAGATTCGTTTGTGCTGCAATATCTCCAACCAATTGAATAATGCGTTCAACTTGTTTAGCATTACTTTCCAGTTGATGGATATTCCCAAGCGCATCTTTGTTGCCTGACACAATTTGTTTTATACCCGATACAAGATTTTCAATTTTCTTCGTAGTAAATGTTAACTCATTCATCATACGCTCTGAATGCTGTGATGATAATTCTGCACGGCCGTTAACTTCTTTAGCTATAACTCGAACATCTTCAAGTGCCTCCGCCGTTTGCTGAATAGATACCGCCGAACTCTCTGCACCTTTAGAAATATGTGCAATTGTAAGAGCGACCGCCTCTGCTTGACTAGCTGCATTTTCAGTTTCCTTTGATAAATCTAGAACTGTTTTATTTGTCGATTGGAAATTTTGGTCAATACTATTTACCATTTTACGGAGATTTTCGAGCATAGACTGAAACGCTACTGCCAGTGCTCTTATTTCGTCATTCGATCTTGGTAAATTTACATCTTCTCCTATGTAACCTTCTGCCGCACGGTTTGTAGCAGCCTCCAGATTTTGCAATGGCTTTATAATAAATGAACTAAAAGCAGCTGCCAAAATACCAGACCATAAGATACCCAATGCATACGTAATGATTTCGAATATCGATCTTTTAATATTAGGGAAAAAATGTGGTTGAATATATTCGATAAAAATGAAACTAGTTGAATAAGTGATAATCGCTAAAATTGATACAAATAATACGAGTTGTTTTCTCAATCCAAAAGAATGTTTCACACTTCGTTTATTCATCATTAGCCCTCCGATAATTTCGTTTCGAGTGCATCAATTAATTTATTTAATTCCTGGAATGTTTGACGATACAAATAGACATCGCCCCCAAATGGATCTGAAACATCATACGAACCATATGGCACAATGTATTCCTTCAATGTGAAGGTTTTATCAGAGATAGCTGGGAAAGCCTGCAAAATCATTTCTTTATGTGCTGATGTCATAGTCAAAATAAGGTTGGCCCACTGTAAATCCGCTGCTTCAATTTGTTTTGAAACATGTTCTGTAAATATATTTGCCTCAGATAACACAACTTTAGCATTCTCTGAAATTTCACCACCAGGCATGGCGAAGATACCTGCTGAACGAACTTCCAAACCATCTAATTTCTTTGCATTTAATATAGCTTCTGCCATCGGACTTCTACAAGTGTTTCCAGTACATATAAAATAAATATTCATTACGCACCCTCATTCCTCATTATATATCATAGTAGTAATAATGTTCCATATAATTATTAAATTATAGATAATAACCCTATTAAAAGTAATGCAACACCTGCCATAACCTGAAACATTATACCTAAATTTACTGGTGTTTTTCTTTTTACCGATAAAGCAACGTACGAAAAGATAAATGTTGTTATACCTGTACTCATAATAAATAAACCTTTATGTAATTGAAGCATACCAAAAGATACGCTAACTGAAAAGGTATCAAGACTGGCAGTAACTGCTAATAGTACCGGAGATAGATTAGGAGTTTCTCTAACTCTAGCTGATAATAGAAGTTGGAGACCTATCATACTGAGCAATGCACCTGAGAGCATTTTAGCAACTGTCATTATATGTTGAGCAGCCCATTCACCTACATAGAAACCGATTAGCGGAAAAAGGACATGGAGTCCGGCTGTCCAACATGAAAGGGCCAATCGAAAACGAACTTTCGGTAAAATGAGATATAGGGCGAATACATCTAATGCTGTAATAACGCCTGCTATTATTTCCTGCACGTTGTCCCCCCTTGTTCTTTTGCATATCTCTTTACGATATGCAAGGGGTGTCCGGCTTTATGCTAGGTTTCAAATGTGTCTCTTCACTTGTAAATATAATGATGTAAGAAGCATCTTACCTATATTTTAATTTGCACTATCATCTAAGAACGAAAAAACTGTTCTCTCTTTTATATAGAAAGAACAGCTTATTTGCCGAGTACAATTAATGTCGTTCACCAGATAAATTCTACTTTAGTTAAAGCTGAATATCTGCTGAATACCATTTGCCCCCTGCTGACTTCTCGAGGCGATTCATAATTGCTGCACCTACACCTTCTGTTGAAGTAGTTGTAGCAAGAACAAGATCCGCTTTAGTTGCATCGCATGATCGCAAAGCATGGTATAGATTAACTGCCATCTCTTCATTTGTATCCTTTTGACCAAACGTAAAAAACCAATCAGCTGCAAGGTGACTTAAATTTTCTGGTGCTAGTAACGCTACTTTAACCCCTCTATCATGTAGAGTCTCAAGAGCCTTAGCAATAGTTTTTTCTTCTTTATCTATTAAATAGACCGGAGCATTTGGGGCGTAGTGAGTATACTTCATACCCGGTGCTTTTGGCGCTTTGCCACTATTTTGTTCTGTATGTGACGGTTGAGAAACAGGACCAATGACAATTTCTAGCATCTCTTTAGTGACACCACCTGGACGTAAAATAACAGGCGTGTCCAATGTTAGATCTAGTACGGTTGACTCGACACCAATACCTGTAGAGCCTCCATCCAAAATCAAAGGGATACTTCCATTTAAATCTTCTTCAACATGGATACCTTCAGTCGGACTAGGCTTACCACTACGATTCGCACTAGGTGCAGCTACTGGCTTACCTAATTGTCGAAGTAAATGTAATGCAACTGCATGATCAGGCATACGAATACCCACTGTGTCTAAATTTGCTGTAACGCTATCTGCAAGGACATTTGGTTTTACTTTGAAAATCATCGTTAAAGGTCCTGGCCAAAATGCTTCCATACAAAGTTTTGCTTTTGGTGAAATATGATCAACGTAATTTTCTATTTCTTCAAAAGTACCAATATGAACGATAAGTGGATTATCGGAAGGCCGACCTTTTGCTTGAAAGATTTTCTTCACTGCCACTTCATCCGTAGCAACTGCACCTAAACCATATACGGTTTCGGTAGGGAAAGCGACCACCTCTCCATTATTCAACAAATCCACAGCTTGTGAATAACTTTTTTCACTATCCACATGAATGTCCACATTTAGACGTTTAGTTTTCATCTCTGTATCTCCCTTCTTGAAAGAGTTTTCAGAAAGTTATACACAATTCGTTGATAACATTGTGTATATTGTGGACAATTTTACAAATATTGTGCATAACTTTTTTTATGAGAAGACATCTTTCAACCATTCCCATACGAAAAACTTCTGTGTTTCCTCTTCAGACTCTTTTGTTTCTTTCGTTTCTTTTGTTTCTTTTGGTTCTTTTGTTTCCTTCGTTTCTTTTGGTTCTTTTGTTTCCTTCGTTTCTTTTGGTTCTTTTGTTTCCTTCGTTTCTTTTGGTTCTTTTGTTTCCTTCGTTTCTTTCGGTTCTTTCGGTTCTTTCGGTTCTTTCGGTTCTTCTCCGCGGTAGCATACTTTAGGAAATAAAGCACACCACCAATTATCCCCCTTGCCACTGCCAATCGTCACGACAAGTGCATCATAGTAATTTTGTGGATATAAAAATCCTTCATAACGTTTAGCTGGGAATAATTCTTGTTTTCTAGTAACCTGAACCGATTGTTGACTGAATTTTGCAGATAACTTATCTTGAATTTCTCGCTCTACAAGTGCTAAATTCTGTTCCATTTCTGTTCCATTTGTTTGGACAGCTAGCTGTTTAATAATAGGTTCTATTTCTTTTAACATATTGTGTTTTATAAGTTGATCTTGTGTTGAGTTGCTATTCGCAACAATACGGAATCGCATTTGCTCAGTATTTGCAATTGGTGAAGTATCTTCCGTAAACCACTGTGGTAGTAAGAATAAAAGTGTTTGTATAAAAAGCAGAGCTGCAATAAATTGTAGCACTGGAATCATCTTTGTCTTTGTTTCTTGTTTAGGCATTTCAATAGTCTTGTAATCTGGTATCATCTTAATCCCTCCCTGTCACAAGGATAGACAGGGTTCAGATGTTTTATTCACTAATCTCGCAAAAAATCATTCTATCTTTTTGATTAATATCTTTCACTACTTCTACTTTGGCTTGTGGAAATTTTTCTTTGAAAAATTTCGCTACTGCCTCTCCTTGTTTATAACCAATCTCTACACCGATGAAACTGGGTTTTTTCATAAGAGTTGGCAAATTTTCAGCGAGCTTTCGGTATAAAGCTAGTCCGCTTTCTTCTGCAAATAATGCACTATGTGGTTCATGTTCTAAAACGATATCAGACATTTCCTCCGCTTCATCAAATGCTATATAAGGTGGGTTAGATAACACAACATCCCATTGTTCATGCACTAGGGGTTCGGTTAAATCTCCTTCTCTGAAGTTTATTTCGGCATCTAATTGCTTAGCGTTATTCTTGGCTGTCGTAAGTGCTATTGGGGAAATATCTGTTGCGATTACAGTTGCTTGAGGCACTTCTTTTTTCATCGTTATAGCAATCGCGCCACTTCCCGTTCCGATATCTGCTATTTGAATAGATGCTGTAGCTGCAAATAGTTTCTTGATGCGTTTTAGTGCTTCCACTATTAACTCTTCTGTTTCAGGACGAGGAATTAGAACTGATTCATCTACTTTAAATGTACGGCCGTAAAACTCTTCTGAGCCCGTAATATACTGAATAGGGCGACCACTTTTATGTTCCTCTATCATATTAAAATAGTTTTCCCACTGCGCGTCCGTCATTTCATCTCGCATAATCATCATTAATCCTGTATAGGATGTATTTAATGCATGCTGTAAAAGTAAACGTGCTGCACCTTCTTCTCGACCGTTTTCTTGTAAAAAAGAAGAAGCCCGGTTGAGGGCCTCATATACTTGTCTTGTCATATTAATCATTTAAGCTTTCAAGTTTATTTGCTTGCTCTTCTAATATTAATGCATCGAAGATTTCATCTATCTTACCTTCAATAATTTGATCAAGCTTTTGAATCGTTAAACCGATACGGTGATCTGTTACACGATTTTGTGGGAAGTTATAAGTACGGATACGTTCTGAACGGTCCCCTGTACCAACTGCAGATTTACGTTCTGCATTATATTCATCTTGTGCTTCTTGTTGTAATTTATCGTATACACGAGCACGTAATACTTTCATCGCTTTATCACGGTTTTTTAATTGAGAACGTTCATCTTGCATTGCAACAACAACACCTGTTGGAATATGTGTCATACGAACAGCAGAGGCTGTTTTGTTGACGTGCTGTCCGCCTGCACCACTTGCATGATAAATATCTACACGTATATCTTTATCAGCTATGTCTAACTCTACTTCTTCAGCTTCAGGCATTACAACTACTGTTGATGTTGAAGTATGCACGCGACCTTGTGATTCTGTTTCTGGTACACGTTGTACACGATGTGCGCCACTTTCAAATTTGAATTTTGAGTATGCACCTTGACCGTTAATCATGAAGACGATTTCTTTATAGCCACCAAGTTCTGTTGGGTTAGCGTTCATGACTTCAATTTTCCAGCCTTGCGTTTCAGCATAACGACTATACATACGGAATAATGTATTCGCGAATAGAGCAGCTTCATCACCTCCGGCTGCACCGCGGATTTCCATAATAACGTTTTTATTGTCGTTCGGGTCTTTTGGAATTAATAGAAGACGTAGATGGTCTTCTAATTTTGCAATTTGTTCTTCTAATTCAGTTACTTCTTCTTTTACTAACTCACGCATTTCAGGATCTAGTTTATCCTCAAACATTTCTTTCGCTTCTTGATACTGTTGTTTCACTTCTTTATATTCTCTATAAACTTCTACTGTTTCACTTATATCAGACTGTTCTTTTGAAAACTTCGCTAATTTTTTTGAGTCATTGACAATCTCAGGGTCGCTAAGTAATTCATTTAATCGATCGTAACGATCTTCAACGGCTTGTAGGCGATCAAACATTTCTTTCACCTTGACCTTTCTTTTGGAAATTTTATTTAAATCAGCTTGTGATTAGCTATTTGTCGAAATATGCTCCTTCAATAGTATAATGAAAAAGAACAGCTATCGCTACTCTTTTGAAGATTGAACATTATTTTTTCTTCAAATATTGGTCAATACCGTCAGCTATACTATTTGTGATGCTTTTTAAATACCTTGAATCCGCCAATTTTTTGTCTTCCTCCCTATTCGTCATATAACCCAATTCTATCAACGTACCAGGTACCTTCGACCAATTTGCTCCTGATAAGTCATCTCGATAAATAATACCTTTTATATCTTCAACTTTTTTATTCTTTTCTATCTTTTGTATAATTTCATTTGAAATTACTAGACTCTTTTTATAGACATTTTTTGATATGTATGGATTTTTAGCTGATGTAGTTAAAATTGAAAAACCTTTCTCTTTTTTATTGATGGACCCGTCAGTATGTATACGTAAAAAAACGTCTGCATTGCTTTTGTTAGCGATATCGGCACGTTCACGATTACTTATATTGACATTTTATTTTGTACGTGTATATATCACTTTAAAGCCAAGCTTCTTTAATGTATTGCCGAGCATTTTAGACGCTTTCAATGTAAGGATGGATTCTTTTTTGTTTGTATAAGGGCTGTACGTCCCATCCGTCACTTTATACTTCGTTTTCAGTGCACCTGGGCCAATGGGTTCAACATCAATATTTGCATACTGCTGATGGCCTGGGTCGATAACAATTATTTTTTTGCTTGATTTCTTTATTGCCGTTTTTGCAGTTACTGGCGCTATTGAGAAAACAGAAATTAGAGCAATACACGAAAATAATAAACGTATGATCTTCCCCATATGTTCTCCCTTCTAAAATAGATTTACTATATTCAATACTAGCATATCTCAATACATTAATATCCAATTTAGGATAAATTGATTGTTTTATGTAAATCAACTACCATTGACCCACAAAAAAAGAGCAGCTTCTAAGCTGCTCTTACTGATGAATTGATTTTCCTACTGGCACTTCATGGTGATGTCTACAGCGGGGTTCATACGCTTCAGATGCGCCTACTAATATAACCGGGTCATCAATTCCTGCAGGTTGCCCATTAATTAAGCGCTGTGTACGACTCGATGGTGATCCGCACACACTACATACTGCCTGTAATTTTGTTACTAGCTCTGCAATTGCCATTAACTTCGGCATCGGGCCGAATGGAACTCCTTTGAAATCCTGATCAAGTCCCGCTAATATTACACGGAATCCGTGATTAGCTAATTGCTGAACAATTTCTACAATATCATCTTCAAAAAATTGTGCTTCATCAATTGCAATTACATCGAAATCATCTGAAATGTGATCCCATATTTCTTTAGGTGATTTGATAGGTCTTGCTATTACCGTAGTGCCATTGTGGCTTACAACTGCTTCTTCACTATAACGATTATCAATTTCAGGCTTAAAAACTGCAATTTTCTGCTTCGCAAATTGAGATCTACGAACGCGGCGAATTAGTTCTTCAGATTTCCCCGAAAACATACTTCCGCATATTACTTCAATCCAACCGTTTTGAGTCATTACGTACATGAATTAGACTCCTTTCAAAACTTATATCCATCATCATAACGAAAAAATAGAAAGAATACTTCTCTTTTTTTTATATAAAAACTATGTTATGTAATCCTCTTACATAGCTTTTTATTTTAAACGAACGAGATTTATACTACACGAAAAAGTATTTTGGCGCAAGAAAAATACCTGCCTAGCAATTACTTGCCGGGCAGGTATTTTGTGTATACGGGTTAAATTATTTAATACCGTATTTTTTGTTGAAACGATCAACACGTCCGTCAGCAGACGCGAATTTTTGACGGCCAGTATAGAATGGGTGACATTCGTTGCAGAATTCTACTACGATTTTTTCTTTTACTGAACCAGTTTTGAAAGTGTTACCACAAGAACAGCTTACTGTTGCTTCTTTGTGTTCTGGATGAATACCTTGTTTCATGTGTATGATCTCCTTTCGCCCTGAACCATCTGGAACAGAGTTTATCGAACTGTTGCCTTACACGACCCAGATTAGTTGCCGCATATGCAACACGTTTCTTGCAATACTTTATGAATTATATCAAAAACTATTTAGTGATGCAAGCAAAGAAGTTATATACTTATAAATTATAGTAGAAAATAACTTTACTTTTACAGTAACCCTTTACCGTTTCGAGCAGCCTTCATATCTGAATTTAGCTGTTCAAAAAACTCATCATTCGTTTTTGTTTGACGTAATTTTTTAAGGAATCGTTCCGCAAAATCGGAGGAATCTGAGAATGTTTTACGAATCGCCCACAGTTTATCAAGTTGGTCTTTTGGAATTAGTAATTCTTCCTTACGAGTTCCTGAACGACGAATATCAATAGCTGGGAAGATACGACGTTCTGCTAAACTACGATCTAAATGAAGCTCTAAGTTACCTGTCCCTTTGAATTCTTCGTAAATTACTTCATCCATACGAGAGCCTGTATCGATTAATGCAGTAGCTAATATGGTTAAACTACCGCCTTCTTCAATATTACGCGCCGCACCGAAGAAACGTTTAGGACGGTGGAATGCAGCTGGATCAATACCACCTGATAAAGTTCGTCCACTTGGAGGTATAACAAGGTTATATGCACGTGCAAGTCGGGTAATAGAGTCCATTAAAATAATAACATCACGCTTATGCTCTACTAATCGCATAGCACGTTCTAATACTAACTCTGCCACTTTGACGTGATTTTCAGGCAATTCATCAAACGTTGAGCTAACTACGTCTGCCGCTACTGAGCGTTCAATATCCGTTACTTCCTCAGGACGTTCATCTATTAACAGTACAATAAGTTCAGATTCAGGATATTTCTCGGTAATCGCATTTGCAACTTCTTTTAAAAGTAATGTTTTACCCGCTTTTGGAGGAGCCACAATAAGTCCACGTTGACCAAAGCCTACTGGTGCCACTAAATCCATAATACGTGTAGATAATTTTGTTGGTGTTGTTTCAAGTTTAATATGACGATCCGGATATAGCGGTGTCAATGCCGGGAAATGTACACGTTCTTTTGCAGTTTCAGGATCTTCTCCATTTACTGCTTCTACATGTAATAAACCATAATAGCGCTCATTTTCTTTTGGCGGGCGCACTTTCCCCGTTACTTTATCACCATTACGTAGACTAAATCGACGGATTTGTGATGCTGAGATATAAATATCTTCAGAGCTTGGTGAATAATTTATAGGTCTTAAGAAACCAAAGCCCTCTTGTTGAATAATCTCAAGGACACCTTCCATGAAGAAATAGCCTTCTTGTTCTGCTCTTGATTTTAAAATAGCAAAAATTAATTCTTTTTTTGTCAGCTTACTATAGTATGAAATTTTATAATCTCTCGCAAGGGCATACAAATCTTTCAGTTTCATATCTTCAAGCTGAGAAATTGTCATTGTCGTCATAGACATAGCACCACTCTTATATAAGTTTTTTTGTATAGATGAATTTGGTCAACATAGATGTGTGAGAATTGCGAGTAAATGAATGAAATGTACTTTGAGAAGAAGCCCGGCAATTGCCGGGCAATTAATATTGAAGTTTAATATTCCATAAATAGATTTGGTTTTTTAGTTAAGCTATGGCGTCCTTCGATGAAACGAACAGTACCAGATTTAGCACGCATAACAACCGATTCAGTTGTACAGTGTCCACCTTTAAATTGAACACCTTTTAGTAACTCTCCATCTGTAACACCTGTTGCGGCGAAGATTGCATCATCACCTTTAACAAGGTCATCCATATATAATACTTTGTTAACTTCGATACCCATCTTTTTGCAACGTTCAATTTCTTCATCATTTGATGGAATTAATTTACCTTGGAATTCTCCACCAAGACATTTTAATGCTACTGCGGCAATTACACCTTCAGGAGCTCCACCCATTCCAAATAGAATATCTACACCTGTTTCATCAAACGCTGTGTTAATTGCTGCTGCTACATCTCCATCAGATATAAATTTAATACGAGCGCCAGCTTCACGAATTTGATCAACAATATGTTGGTGACGATCACGATTTAATAGAGTCGCTACTACGTCTTCAATATCTTTGTTTTTCGCTTTAGCCACTGCACGTAAGTTATCAATTACTGGTGCATTAATATCAATCTTCCCTGCTGCTTCTGGACCTACTGCGATCTTTTCCATGTACATATCAGGTGCATGAAGTAAGTTTCCGCGATCAGCGATTGCTAATACAGTTAGTGCGTTCCCGCTACCAGCTGCTACTATATTCGTACCTTCTAGAGGATCTACGGCGATATCGACATGAGGGCCATTTTCATCATGACCTAATTGTTCACCAATATATAACATTGGTGCTTCGTCCATTTCACCTTCACCGATTACGACTGTTCCTTGCATAGGAATGGAGTCAAATACTTGACGCATTGCTGTTGTTGCCGCGTCATCTGCTTCCATTTTCAATCCTCGGCCCATCCATCTTGCTGAGGCAATTGCTGCTGCTTCTGTAACACGTACTACTTCCATTGATAAACTGCGTTTCATTTTTAACTGTTCCTCCCGCTTTCCAGCCCATAAATGGTTGGAATCCTTTAAAACTAAATCTATTGTAGCACACAGATAATTCTGTGCGACTTTTTTTCAGTTTTATCTTTTTGTTGCTATATTTTCATGTTCTGAAGGTAGCGTTTCACGGCGAATATCTGCACCCAGAGCAAGTAGCTTCGGAACCAATGAACTATAGCCTCTTTCTATATGGAAAATGTCATGGATTTCTGTTTCACCTTTGGCTAATAAGCCTGCAATAACCAATGCTGCACCTGCTCGTAAATCTGTAGCAGTAACTGTAGCAGCTTCTAGTCTAGTCGAACCATTAATGATGGCTGTACGCCCTTCCACTTTACCATTTGCCCCCATGCGCGCTATTTCATCGATATGTTTAAAACGGGCAGAATAGATTGTATCTGTCACAACTGATGAACCTTGCGCTTGTGTTAGTAATACTGTAAAGGGTTGTTGTAAATCCGTTGGGAATCCTGGATATACAAGAGTTTTCACATCAACTGCCTGAAGTTTTTCAACTTTAGGTATGATGATTCGCTCTTCTTCCTCAATGATTTTGACACCCATTTCACGCAGTTTTGCTGTTACAGCTTCTACGTGTAATGGAATTACATTATCGATTATAATACCATCACCAATTGCTGCGGCCATGATCATAAATGTACCAGCTTCTATACGATCTGGAATAATTGTATGATTTGTACCATGTAACTCTTCAACGCCATCAATTCGAATAACGTTCGTACCTGCACCTTTAATCTTAGCTCCCATGTTCGTTAGTAACGTGGCAACATCAATAATTTCAGGTTCTTTTGCAGCATTTTCAATGACTGTACGTCCCTTTGCTTTTACTGCAGCAAGCATGATATTAATTGTAGCACCTACACTGCTAACATCTAAATAGATTTTAGCGCCTACTAACTCATCTGCTCGTAAATAGATTGCACCATGCTCATTTGTTACCTTAGCACCTAATGCTTCAAATCCTTTAATATGTTGATCAATTGGGCGTGGTCCTAAATGACAACCACCTGGTAAACCAATAACAGCCTTTTTAAAACGTCCTAACATCGCTCCCATCATATAGTAAGAAGCGCGAAGTTTTTTGACATTGCCATTTGGTAAAGGCATATCGACCATTCCTCGCGGATCTATGACCATATGACCATCAGAAAATTGTACTTCTCCACCAATTTCTTCAAGCAAGGCTTTCAATGTTGTAACGTCTAGAATTTCTGGTAAGCCTTCGATTGTGACGGGTGAATTAGCCAATATGGATGCTGGAATTAAGGCCACAGCACTATTTTTAGCACCGTTTACTTTAATTGTACCTTGCAAACGCTTGTCGCCGTTAATTTTATAAACGTCCATGTAAATCTCCTTCATCTTCGGATATTTCTATTATTATTAACCGTTTTTCTTATTCCAATCCGCTAAGAAACCTTCAATTCCTTTATCAGTTAAAGGATGTTTGAATAATTGAGCTAAAACTTTAAATGGAGTTGTGGAAATATGCGCACCAGCAAGAGCCGCTTCTGTAATATGTTGTGGGTGACGAATAGAAGCCGCAATAATTTGCGTAGGGATTTCATGAATTGCGAAGATTTCAGCGATTTGGCGTACTAACTCAATACCATCTTGACCAAGATCATCTAGTCGACCTAAGAATGGAGATACGTAAGTTGCTCCAGCACGAGCCGCTAATAGTGCTTGGTTTGCACTAAAGATTAATGTTACGTTTGTTTTAATACCTTTTTTTGATAGTGTAGAGCAAGCCGTTAAACCTGCTGGTGTCATTGGTAATTTCACTGTGATATTTGGTGCGATTGCAGCAAGTTCAAGACCTTCTTTAATCATACCTTCTGCATCTAATGAAATTACTTCTCCACTAATAGAACCGTCAACTAACTCTGCGATTTCGCGTAGACGATCGTGGAATGAAATGTTTTGTTCCTTTGCCACTAATGATGGATTTGTTGTTACACCTGAGATAATTCCCCAAGAATGCGCTTCTTTTATTTCTTCAAAGTTAGCTGTATCGATAAAAAATTTCATTATTATATCCCCCTGGACGATGGAAAATAGGAGAAGGACGGATTAATATAACCGAACACTTCTCCTGTTATCATCTAATTAATTATGCTTTTTGAGCACTACCGAATTCGTGTATTTTGCCAATAACTGTCGCTTTAATAGCATCACGAGCTGGAATTAAATATTTACGTGGATCATATACTTTTGTGTCATTTGCTAGTACTTCACGAACCGCTTTAGTAGCTGCGATTTGGTTTTCAGTATTAACGTTTATTTTAGCTGTTCCTAAAGAGATTGAACGTTGAATATCTTTTAAAGGAATACCCGTACCACCGTGTAATACTAATGGTAAGTCAGCTAATTTTGAGATTTCTTCCATTTCTTTAAAACCTAGGTTTGGCTCACCTTGATAAGGACCATGAACTGAACCTAATGCAGGTGCTAGGCAATCAATATTTGTAGCTTCAACAAGTTTTTTACATTCTTGTGGATCTGCATACATAATACCACCAATTACACCATCTTCATCGCCACCAACTGTGCCAAGTTCTGCTTCTACAGAAACATCTTTAGCATGTGCATATTGAACCACTTTAGAAGTGATTTCAATATTTTCTTCAAATGAATGGTGTGAAGCATCAATCATAACTGATGTAAAACCAGCATCAATCGCTTCTTTACATTTTTCGAAGCTTGAACCGTGGTCTAAGTGAATTGCTACTGGAACTGTAATCTTGTAGCTTTCGATCAGGCCTTTTACCATGTGTACTACGGCAATAAATCCTCCCATGTATTTCCCAGCACCTTCTGAAACACCTAAAATTACTGGTGAGTTTTCTTCTTGTGCAGCAAGTAAAATAGCTTGAGTGAATTCAAGGTTATTAATGTTGAATTGACCAACTGCATAACCTTCTTTTTTACCTTTAATCAACATTTCTTTCATGGAAACCAAAGCCATTACAAAATTCCTCCTCTAGTATGAAGCACGGTATTAATGTTATTTAATATCATAACTCATAATATCAAAAACATACATGGTTGACCACTGCTCACCCTTAATCTTTCAATATTTTATTGACCACGTCTCGCACTTCGTAAATGTCGAATGGTTTAGTAAAGTAGTGCTTTGCACCGAGTGCCTCAGCTTCTTTAATCAAATCCAATTCACCATATGCTGTCATCATAAGTACAGGTAGGTCAGGCAATTGCTTATTTATACGTTTTAGAATTTCAATCCCATCCATTCCAGGGATTTTCATATCTAATAATACACAATCCATCATTATTTTATCTATATATTGCAAGGCTTCAAGACCGTTAGCTGCTAGATATGTTTCATAGCCTTCCTTCTTAAACACCTCATTGAGTAGCAAGCGAATTCCTTGTTGGTCGTCTACAATAAGTATTTTTTTCAACTTTACCATACTCCCTTTTTTTATTCCCCCGTACGTATTATTCGATAATATACCTCATTTTCCCTTTTAATACATTAAAATAATTCTATTTTGCATTTAATATGAACACTTATTATAATAAAAGCCGTGAGGTGAATATTATGTTGAAAATGTTGTCGACACAGCTTGGCGGTCTCTTACAAAGAATTTCGACTAGTCAAGAGGATGCAATAGAAGAAACTGCACGATTATTAGCGCAAGCAGGTATCGCCGAAGGAACTGTATATTTTGCTTGTTTTGATGAAATGCAAGCAATTGAAAATAATGCTTTGTATAGTGCAGAACCTTTTACAAAATTAAAACCTTGGTCTAAGGATACAAAATTAGTATCAACAGACCGTGTATGTATTTTCACTCGTCACGCAAACAATCCACAGGCTCTCGATTTAGCACGTTCATTATTTGATTTATTCATTCCATTTGCTGTAGTAGCAAGTGAAAAAGCTGAGGATAGTGGTGAGATGGCTGATTTAGCTTACACCTATGTATCTTTGGGCATCAAAAATGGATTATTGCCAAATGATGCCGGTGAACGTATTGTACTGCCATATAGTTTCGCTGCTTTGTTTGTGTATGAAGCTATGAAAATGTCTTACGACGAAATGCTATCAAATGATTAGTAATTATACCACTCTTTTTTAAGACTACTCTCTAGGTTCTTGGAGTAGTTTTTTTGTTTTCTAGATGTCTGAATGTTTATTATTGTTATAGTATGGTCTAATTTATTTATTTTCTACAAAAAAGAGACTACTCTTATAATCATGCAGAGTAGTCTCTTTGTATAAAGCTTAGTTTTTTGAGCTCTCAAACAACCTATGCTAATTACTCAATTGAATTTGGTAAATCATTTTCAATTTGAGCCTTACAATGATATTCAAGTTTTGCCACGCTAAATCAGCATTTATTTAACCGCTGCTGCGATGAATTCTCTAAATAGCGGTTGTGGGCGGTTCGGACGTGAGATAAATTCTGGGTGGAATTGAGATGCCACGAAGAATTTGTTCTCTGGTAATTCAACAATTTCAACTAAACGGCCGTCTGGGCTTGTACCTGAGAAAACGAATCCTGCTGCTTCGAATGCTTCACGGTATTCATTATTGAATTCATAGCGATGACGGTGACGTTCGTAAATAATTTCTTCACTATAAGCTTCCATAGCTTTAGAATCTGATTTTAATTTACATGGGAAAAGACCTAAACGAAGAGTTCCACCTAAATCTTCCACGTCTTTTTGTTCTGGTAAAAGATCGATAATAGGGTATTTAGTGTCTGCATCAAGTTCTGATGAGTGCGCGCCTTCTAAGTCTAGAACGTTACGTGCAAATTCAACAGTTGCTAATTGCATACCTAGGCAAATACCTAAGAATGGTACGTTATTTTCACGTGCATATTGAGTTGCTATGATTTTACCTTCAACACCACGGTCACCAAAGCCACCTGGTACAAGGATACCATCTGCATTTTTCAATAATTCTTCAACGTTTTCAGCTGTAATGTCTTCAGAATTGATCCAGTCTACATTAATATCTGCATCTACTGGGTAACCAGCGTGTTTTAACGCCTCAACTACTGATAAATAAGCATCTTGTAATTCAACGTATTTCCCAACAAGTGCAATTTTCACTGTTTTAGATAAGTTTAATACGCGATCTACTAATGCAGTCCATTCTACCATATCTGCTTGTGGTGCAGTGATACCGAAGTGTTCTAGAACGATATCATCCATACCTTGTGCTTGTAGGTTTAATGGTACTTCATATAAATGTTTTGCATCTTGACATTCGATAACGTTGCTTGCTTTTACGTCACAGAATAATGCTAATTTTTCTTTCATTTCTTGTGGTACTTCTTGTTCTGTACGTACTACAAGAAGAGTTGGTTGAATACCTAAAGAACGCAATTCTTTTACAGAGTGTTGTGTTGGCTTTGTTTTTAATTCACCAGCTGCTTTGATGTAAGGAATTAAAGTACAGTGAATGTACATTACGTTTTCCCCACCAAGATCTGATTTCATTTGACGAATAGCTTCTAGGAATGGTAGCGATTCGATATCACCTACTGTTCCGCCTACTTCTGTAATAACCACATCTGCGCTTGTTTCACGACCTGCACGTTGGATACGTTCTTTAATTTCGTTTGTAATATGTGGAATAACTTGTACAGTTCCACCGTTATAATCTCCACGACGTTCTTTTCTCAATACAGAAGAGTAAACACGTCCAGATGTTACTGTACTGTGTTTTCCTAAGTTAATATCGATGAAACGTTCATAGTGACCTAAATCTAAATCTGCCTCTGCGCCATCATCTGTTACGAAAACTTCCCCGTGTTGGTACGGACTCATTGTACCTGGGTCCAGATTGATGTATGGGTCAAATTTTTGGATTGTTACTTCTAATCCACGGTTCTTTAGTAAACGTCCAAGTGATGCAGCTGTAATACCTTTACCAAGCGATGATACAACCCCGCCTGTTACGAAAATATATTTGGTCAAAGCCAATTCCTCCTTTAAATTAAACACTTATAAAAAAATAAAAAACGCTCCTCCCGCATAATATGCAGGGGGAGCGTATAAATTATACGGTCATTCTCCTTTTAAGGAGCCCAAGTAAAAGATTATATGGAACTCAGCTAGAAGTCAAGAAATTATTCTTCTTCCTCTTCTTCTAACTCATCATCTTCTTCGTCAATTTCAAATTCATCTTCTTCTTCAAGCAAGTCTTCATCAAGGTCTTCATCGATATCATCGATTGTTACATCTTCGAATTCTTCCTCTTCATCATCATCATCATCATCATCATCAGTTGGATCTTCAACGAATTCATCGAAGTTTTCATCGAAGTCTAATTCTTCATCTTCTTCAAGTTCATCTTCATCGTCAATTACAGCTTTAGCTTTTTTCTTGCGGACTTTTACTGTTGGTGCTGTTTCTTCTTCGATTTGTTCGATTGCATACCACTCGCGAAGTCCCCAGCGGTTTTCACCTAGCACAATAAAACGACCTTCAATGTTAAGGTCTGTATAAAATTGTAATAAGCGTTCTTTTATTTCTGCATCAGTGCAACCGTTTATTCCTTGGATTTCTTTCATCAGTTCTGGGAAAGTTAATGGTTGTTTTTTTGAAACTAAAATTCCGTATGCTAAATCGATAAACGATTCTTCTGATAGTTGTTCTTTTGTCATTTCACGAAAGTTCAAATCGTGCACGTCCCTTCTTAATACATAAACATAATATCCATTATATACAATCTTTCTTTGATTACGCCACAATCAATTATTCTTTTTTTGATTTCTCAATTGTCGATACCCATAAACAAAAAGATATATGGAAAAAATAAGGATGGGGATGGCCCCTAATTGCTTGTTATACAAAAAGAATATAAGTACCAGGCAAATTATGATAAATAGACAATGTAATAGGCTTTTCATATAAACAAGAACTCCTTAAAATTTGTTTTACTCCTTATTATACAAAAAATAAAAATGAAGGGGCTAATGAAATGATTAGTTCCTCCATTTTTTATTTTTTGAGTAATTTTTATCTCTTATGAGCTTGGGCCAACAGGATGTGGGTCAGATAGCCGTTGCCACAGGACGTGGCGAACTTAGGCTATTTTCCACTTGACGGGCGTTCTCAGCATTTAATCACATATCCAGCTTCAGGCCCGCACGATGCGGGTCACGCAGCCATTGCCACAGGACGTGGCGTTCTTAGACTGTGTTCCTTTGTCCAGTGCTTGTCGAAGGCCCACAGGATGTGGGTCGATAGCCGTTGCCACAGGACGTGGCGAACTTAGGCTGTGTTCCTTTGTCCAGTGCTTGTCGGAGGCCCACAGGATGTGGGTCAGATAGCCGTTGCCACAGGACGTGGCGTTCTTAGACTGTGTTCCGCTGAACGAGCGCCTTCAACATTTAGTTACATATCCAGCTTCAGGCCCGCACGATGCGGGTCACGCAGTCGTTGCCACAGGACGTGACGTTCTTAGACTGTGTTCCTTTGTCCAGTGCTTGTCGGAGGCCCACAGGACGTGGGTCAGATAGCCATTGCCACAGGACGTGGCGCTCTTAGGCTATCTTCCACTAAACGGGCCGCTTCAGCATTTAGTTACATATCCAGCTTCAGGCCCGCACGATGCGGGTCACGCAGTCGTTGCCACAGGACGTGGCGCTCTTAGGCTGTGTTCCGCTGAACGAGCACCTTCAGCATTTAGTTACATATCCAGCTTCGGGCCCGCACGATGCGGGTCACGCAGCCATTGCCACAGGACGTGGCGCTCTTAGGCTGTGTTCCGCTGAACGAGCGCCTTCAGCATTTAGTTACATATCCAGCTTCAGGCCCGCACGATGCGGGTCACGCAGTCGTTGCCACAGGACGTGGCGAACTTAGGCTGTGTTCCACTGAACGGGCCGCTTTAGAATTTAGTTACATATCCAGCTTCAGCGGCCAGCCCCTCGAGGTCACTTCAGTCTCTCGGTCAAGGCATAAAACGCCTTGATTCGAGCCTTCCAGTGCTTGTCGGGGCTGAACGGGCCGCTTCAGCATTTAGTTACATATCCAGCTTCGGGCCCGCACAATGCGGGTCACACAGTCGTTGCCACAGGACGTGGCGTTCTTAGACTGTGTTCCGCTGAACGAGGCCGCTTCAGCATTTAGTTACATATCCAGCTTCAGCGGCCAGCCCCTCGAGGTCACTTCAGTCTCTCGGTCAAGGCATAAAACGCCTTGATTCGAGCCTTCCAGTGCTT
>NZ_JBNNTI010000002.1:89719-197839 GCF_050278625.1 Viridibacillus sp. NPDC096237
TGCTTGTCGGGGCTAAACGGGCCGCTTCAGATTTTAGTTACATATTCCGTCTGTATTGTCCTCCTACTTGGTATAGGGCGTTGGTGATTTGGCCTAGACTTGCATATTTTACTGTTTCCATTAGCTCTGCAAAGATGTTACCTCCTGTTACAGCTACTTCTTTTAGTTTTTGAATAGCTGCTTCGACTTCCTTTGCATGTTGTTCGTGGAATTTTTTTAGATTTTGAATTTGTGTTTCTTTTTCATCTTGTGATGCTCTGGCAATTTCCATACTGTCGATTGCTTCTGATGAAGGAGGATTTGGATTCAAGTATGTGTTAACACCGATTATTGGTAGTTCACCTGAGTGTTTCAACATTTCATAGTACATCGATTCTTCTTGAATCTTGCCACGTTGATATTGGGTTTCCATCGCTCCAAGAACTCCACCTCTATCATTAATACGATCGAATTCTTCCAATACTGCATTTTCTACAAGGTCAGTTAGTTCTTCAATTATAAATGCACCTTGCAATGGGTTTTCATTTTTTGTAAGTCCGTGTTCTTTTGTAATGATCATTTGAATTGCCATTGCACGACGAACAGATTCTTCTGTTGGCGTTGTAATCGCTTCGTCATATGCATTCGTGTGTAATGAATTGCAGTTATCATGCAATGCCATTAATGCTTGTAACGTTGTACGAATATCGTTAAAGTCGATTTCTTGTGCGTGTAAGCTACGACCAGAAGTTTGAATATGGTATTTTAGCTTCTGACTACGTTCATTTGCACCGTATTTATCCCGCATAACGATTGACCAAATACGGCGAGCTACACGACCGATTACTGTATATTCTGGGTCTAAGCCATTTGAGAAGAAGAATGACAGATTCGGTGCAA
This sequence comes from Viridibacillus sp. NPDC096237, assembly GCF_050278625.1. Taxonomy (NCBI): domain Bacteria; kingdom Bacillati; phylum Bacillota; class Bacilli; order Caryophanales; family Caryophanaceae; genus Viridibacillus; species Viridibacillus sp. NPDC096237. Next base: position 90,599 of record NZ_JBNNTI010000002.1, read on the forward strand.
AATCATCAATATTCATCCCACGACTTAAATAGTATTCTACATAAGTGAAACCATTAGCCAAAGTAAATGCTAGCTGCGAAATCGGGTTGGCACCAGCTTCAGCAATATGATAGCCAGAGATCGATACAGAATAATAGTTACGTACTTTTTGATCTATGAAATATTGCTGAATATCCCCCATCATACGTAGGGCGAATTCTGTAGAGAAAATACAAGTATTCTGCCCTTGATCCTCTTTTAAAATATCAGCCTGTACTGTTCCGCGCACAACTTGAAGTGTCTTTTCACGAACGTCAGTAAATTCTTCAACTGTTAAGCAACGTCCTATTTTGCTTTCTTGAATTTTCACTTGTTGATCAACAGCTGTGTTCATGAACATTGCTAAAATAATTGGCGCAGGTCCGTTGATTGTCATCGAGACAGACGTTGATGGTGCACATAAATCAAATCCATCATAGAGCTTCTTCATATCTTCTAGCGTACAAATACTAACTCCTGATTCACCGACTTTACCATAAATATCTGGGCGGTAATCTGGATCTTCACCATACAAAGTCACAGAGTCAAATGCTGTTGATAAGCGTTTTGCATCATCGTCTTTAGATAAGTAATGGAAGCGTCTATTTGTACGTTCTGGTGTCCCTTCACCAGCAAATTGACGTTTCGGGTCTTCTCCTTCACGTTTGAAAGGGAAAACTCCTGCCGTATACGGGAATGAACCAGGTACATTTTCTCTATACACCCAACGCAATATTTCTCCGTAATCTACGAATTTTGGTAACACAACTTTGGGGATTTTTAAACCTGCAAGGCTAGTAGTTGTTAAAATTGTACGGATTTCTTTATCACGTACTTTTGTAACAAATTCGTCTCCTACGTACGCTTCCTTAAGCGTTTTCCAGTTTGCTAAAATATTCTTTGATTCTGCAGTTAATTGATTTTTTATGTCCTCAGCTAATGAAGTTAGTGACGCAACCAACACATCGTCTGGTGCTTTTTCCTGAACAGTTGTAATTGACCCTTCTAGTTGGAATAGCTTACGGGCAAATTCAACTTGCTGCTCTGACTTTTTATGATAATTACGAATTGCATCTGTAATTTCACGTAAGTAGTATCGTCTATCATTCGGAATGATGACATCTTGCTTTTGTGTTTTTACAAAATGCTCGTAAGACGTTTCCCAATCAAGACTACATTTTCCGTTAATAACCTGTACAAGCTCTGCGAATAAAGAATTCGTTCCTTTATCATTAAACTGGCTAGCAATTGTACCGAATACCGGCATTTCATCTAGATTTTTTGACCATAGTTCATGACTACGTTGGTATTGTTTCTGTACTTGGCGAAGCGCGTCTTCTGACCCTTTACGTTCAAATTTGTTAATGACAATTAGATCAGCAAAGTCAATCATATCAATTTTTTCTAACTGCGTCGGTGCACCAAATTCACTTGTCATAACATACATGGACAAATCAGAAATTTTTGTAATAGCAGCATCCCCTTGACCGATACCGCTCGTTTCAACAACGATTAAATCATATCCTGCCACTTTAACAACATCTAAAACGTCTGCAATTGCATCTGAAAGCTCAGAGTGAGATCCCCGTGTTGCAAGACTACGCATATAAACGCGATTGTTAAAGATAGCATTCATACGAATACGGTCTCCAAGTAATGCCCCACCCGTTTTTTGCTTTGTTGGATCAATAGAAAGAATTGCGACCTTTTTATCAGGAAACTCTTGTAAGAATCGGCGGATCAACTCATCTGTTAATGAACTTTTTCCTGCACCACCCGTACCAGTAATACCGAGTACAGGTGTGTTTTTCGATAAACTTCGAGCTTTTTCTAGGAACTCTGTTAACTCACCATCTTTTGCTTCTTCAGCTGCAGTTATAAGTTGCGCTAATACTTCCGGTTGTTCCGTTGATAATGTATCTAACTTACTACTTAAATTCTTTTTAATTGTTGTGAAGTCACTTTTTTCAATCATTTTATTAATCATGCCTTGTAAACCCAGCTCACGACCATCTTCAGGCGAAAATAACCCGGCAATGCCATATTCATGCAGTTCTTTGATTTCACGTGGCAGGATTACACCACCACCACCACCGAAAATACCTATATGCGGAGCGCCTTTTTCCCTAAATAGATCTTGCATGTATTTGAAATATTCAACGTGACCACCTTGATAAGAAGAAATCGCTACCCCTTGCGCATCTTCTTGGATGGCCGCATTAACTACTTCTTCAACTGAGCGGTTATGCCCGAGATGAATAACCTCTACGCCACTCGACTGCAAAATACGGCGCATAATATTAACCGATGCATCATGGCCATCAAAAAGACTAGAAGCCGTGACAAATCGTACGTGATTTTTTGGACGATATACTGCTGCTTGAACCATATATAAGCTCCCCCTTGTTATGAACGAAAACTAAGTTGATCATTTCTCTTCCATTCCCCGGAAATGATTGGATACAAAAATTGTGCAAGGTTATAGAAACCAAAACTATATGAAAAGTTTGAGTTTTCCTCCCTTGCACAAAGCGTAGAATTATTTCTTCAAAATACCATTTAAGAAAAAAGTCGTTTGCATATCAATATAATCATCGATTGTATAATTCTTTCTGAAAGCCCATCGTCTAAATGCCCATGTTTGACCTTGCACTACAATATCATTTGAGATGAGATTGATTTCTTTTTCTGATAGAGACAGTTCCCCAGACTGAACGCAACCAACTAATAGATTTTCAAATAACCCAACCATCTCAAGTTCCTTTGTTAAAACGTAACGTAATGCGTCTTTTGGTAAAGATTTAGACTCTTGATACATGACTAGAATTTCATCTGACATAGAATCTATAAGCAAAAAATATTGGCGTATGGACGCCTTTAAACCTTCTATTGTACCCGCTTCCGTCGGTAAATTTGCTAACCTTAAACTTACTTCACGATAAATATCGTCACAAACTAGATACAAGACGTCTTCTTTTGTTCGAATATATTCATAAAGCGTCCCTATACTAAAGCCAGCTTCCTTAGCGATTTCTCGAGTCGTCGTACGATGAAAGCCTTTTTGCTTAAACAGTTTAATAGCTCCATGAATCATCTCATTACGACGCTTTTCTATCAGACTTTCGTCTTTAACCGACGATTCTACTTGTCTCTTATTTAGTCTTTTTACCATATATTATTTCGTTAACATACGAGAAATCACAAGGCGCTGAATCTCTTGTGTTCCTTCGTAAATCTGTGTAATTTTCGCATCACGCATATAACGTTCAACTGGATAATCTTTCGTATAGCCGTAACCACCAAATACTTGCACAGCTTCAGTTGTAACATTCATCGCCGTATCTCCAGCCATCAATTTCGCCATAGCTGATGCTTTCCCATATGGAAGATTGTTGGACTCTAACCAAGCTGCTTGGTATGTTAATAATCTTGAAGCTTCAATTGACGTAGCCATATCTGCCAATTTAAAAGATACACCTTGATTTGCTGTGATAGGTTTACCAAATTGAACGCGCTCTTTTGCGTATGCAACAGATGCATCTAATGCACCTTGTGCAATACCAACTGCTTGAGCAGCAATACCGTTACGTCCCCCATCCAACGTCTTCATGGCAATTTTAAAACCGTCGCCCTCCGCACCTAACAAGTTTGCTTTTGGTACACGACAATTATCGAAAATAATTTCAGTTGTAGGTGATGAGCGAATACCTAGTTTCTTTTCTTTTTTACCAACCGAGAAGCCTTCAAAATCAGATTCTACTATGAATGCACTAGTACCGTTCTTAGCTGTTGGATCTGTAACAGCAAATACGACATAAATTTCAGCAATGCCCCCGTTTGTAATGAAGATTTTAGAGCCGTTTAAGATGTAATCATCTCCATCTAATTTTGCAGTAGTTTTCATACCACCAGCATCTGAGCCTGAGCTTGGCTCTGTTAAACCATATCCACCAATTTTAGTACCCTCAGCCATTGGTCGTAAGTATTTTTGTTTTTGTTCTTCATTACCAAATTTATAAATTGGCCAACCTGCTAGAGATGTATGTGCAGAAAGTGTTACTCCAGTCGAAGCACATACGCGTGATAACTCTTCAACTGCAATGCAATATGCTAGGTAGTCAGAACCGATCCCGCCATATTCTTCCGGCCAAGGAATACCCGTTAAGCCTAACTCTGCCATTTTATCGAAGATTGCACGGTCAAAAGTTTCTGTTTCGTCGCGTTCTGCGGCTGTTGGTGCCACTTCGTTTTCAGCGAAATCACGTACCATTTTACGAATCATTTCATGTTCTTCTGATAATTGAAAGTTCATCTCTATTTCCACCTTTGTATAAGTTTTTTAATCCCTATTTATTTAAATGTTTGCTTATGACGAGTCGTTGGATTTCGCTTGTTCCCTCGTAGATTTCCGTTACTTTGGCATCTCGGAAAAAGCGTTCAACCGGATAGTCTATCGTATAACCATAACCTCCAAAGACCTGAATTGCCTCTGTCGTTACTTCGACTGCAGTTTTAGAAGCGAACAATTTCGCCATGGATGCTTCCTTGCCACAAGCTAATCCTTTAGTTCGCAAATCTGCTGCACGGTAAACGAGTAGTCTAGTCGCTTCAACGGCTGTTGCCATATCCGCTAATTTAAAGCCAATTCCTTGATTACTAGCGATTGGCTTACCAAATTGATGACGTTGTTGTGCGTAGGCAATTGACTCTTCTAAAGCAGCTTCTGCAATCCCAAGAGCCTGTGAAGCTATACCGATACGACCAACATCTAAGTTCGACATGGCTATTTTAAAGCCGTCTCCTTCTTCGCCAAGTAGATTATCAGCAGGGACAATCATATTGTCGAAATTTAGTTGAACTGTACGTGAGCCATGTAAGCCCATTTTATATTCGTCTTTGCCAATTACTAAACCTGCGGTTCCTTTTTCGACAAGAAAAGCTGAAATTCCTTTCGAGCCGAGCGATTGATCTGTTGATGCAAAAACAATATATACATCTGCCTCTCCACCATTTGTAATAAATACTTTTGAACCATTAATAATATAATTATTGCCGTCTTTTACTGCTTTAGATTTTAATGAACCTGCATCTGATCCCGCAGATGGTTCTGTTAAACAAAAAGCACCTAAATATTCACCTGATGCGAGCTTAGGCACATACTTTTGTTTTTGCTCTTCATTGCCAAAATAGAGTATAAGATTTGTCACGACCGACGTATGGACAGATAAAATCACTCCAATCGTCGCACTCACTTTTGATAACTCATTAATAGCTATAATGTAGGATATAAAATCCATATTCGCTCCACCGTACTGTTCAGGTGTTGTAATGCCCATTAGCCCTAGCTCTCCCATTTTAGCTAGAATGTCGCGTGGAAATTCCCCATTTTCCATGCTCTCAACTTTTGGTACAATTTCTGTTTGCGCAAAATCTCGTACCATTTTGCGCATCATTAGTTGTTCTTCTGTGAACATCAATTCCATAGTGGAGCACCCCTTTTAAGATTCATAGATGTAAAAGCCACGTCCTGATTTCTTACCTAACCATCCTGCTTTCACGTATTTACGTAATAGTGGGCATGGACGGTACTTGCTGTCTCCAAAGCCTTCGTATAAAGTTTCCATAATATAAAGGCAAGTATCTAAACCGATAAAATCTGCTAATGTTAAAGGTCCCATTGGATGATTCATACCCAGTTTCATAACGTCGTCAATAGCTTCCTTTGTCGCTACACCTTCGTAAAGTGTATAGATGGCTTCATTAATCATCGGCATTAGAATACGGTTTGCAACAAACCCTGGAAAATCATTTACTTCAACTGGCACTTTTTCAAGTTTTTTTGTCATGTCTTCGATTGTTTGATAGACATCATCTGCAGTAGCTAAGCCACGAATAATTTCAACAAGCTTCATCACTGGTACAGGATTCATAAAATGCATCCCTATAACTTGCTCTGGACGATTAGTCACAGCAGCTAACTCTGTAATCGGTAATGATGAAGTATTTGAAGCTAAAATGGCATGTGCTGGTGCAATAGCGTCCAGTTGTTTGAAGATAGATTGTTTAATATCCATATTCTCAACAGCTGCTTCGATGACTAAATCAACATCATTGGCATCATTAATGTCTAGTGATTTTGTTAGACGGGCAAGAACTGCTGCTTTTTCGCTTTCGGTCATGCGCCCTTTTTCAACATTACGAGAGAGATTTTTTGTAATCGTACTTAAACCTCTAGCAAAAAACTCTTCCTTCATATCATTTAGTTTGACGTCAAATCCTGCTTGTGCACATACTTGTGCGATACCAGAGCCCATTTGACCTGCTCCAATGACCATTATTTTTTTAATACTCATTACTCGAATCCCCCTTTTTTGGTACTTCAATCATAATGGCATCTCCTTGGCCTCCACCTGAACAAATAGCTGCAATACCGATACCACCGCCACGACGCTTTAGTTCATAAGCTAGCGTAAGAATAATTCGTGCACCCGATGCCCCAATTGGATGCCCTAATGCTACAGCTCCACCATTTACATTAACTTTCTCTGCATCTAGCTCTGCAATTTGATTACTTGCTAGAGCAACAGCTGCAAATGCTTCATTAATTTCAAATAAATCGATTTCTTGTAATGTTTTCCCTGTCTTTTCTAAAATTTTGTTGATGACTAAGCCTGGTGTTTGAGGGAAATGCTGTGGCTCAACGCCAACTTCTGCATGCCCTAAAATATAGGCAAGTGGTGTATGGTCTTCTGCTTTAGCACGTTTTTCATTCATAAGAACTAAAGCACATGCGCCATCATTAATACCCGGTGCATTCCCTGCTGTGATTGTACCTTCAGTCGTAAATGCAGCTCTAAGTTTTGCTAAAGATTGTAGTGACGTATCTCTTCTTGGCGCTTCATCCGTATCTATTTCTATCGGATTTCCTTTGCGCTGAGGAATCGCCACAGACACAATTTCTTCTGCAAATTTGCCAGCGTCTATCGAATCTAAAGCGCGTCTATGACTGCGATACGCCCACTCATCTTGCTCTAGCCTTGAGAGTGAAAAGTCTTTTGCCGTGCTATCACCGTATGTCCCCATATGTACATGTTGTGGATCGAATGCGCAAGATAATCCATCATATACCAGGCCATCTATCATAGTTGCATCTCCCATGCGTAAGCCAAACCTTCCTTTTGGTAAATAGTAAGGCGCATTTGACATTGACTCCATGCCTCCAGCTACGATAACTTCCTCGTCCCCTAAACGAATCAGTTGATCAGCTAGTGTCACACTACGTAGTCCTGAAGCACAGACCTTATTAATCGTTTCTGTTTTCACTGACCATGGAATTCCTGCTTTTGAAGCAGCTTGGCGAGACGGTATTTGACCTTGCCCTGCTTGTAATACATTTCCCATAATAACTTCATCTACTTGTTGTGGTAGGACTTTTGCTCTTTGCAAGGCCGCTTGAATTGCAACTCCTCCTAAATCACTTGCAGTAAGAGTACTTAATGCTCCACCAAATTTCCCAAAAGCTGTTCGCGCACCACCTAAAATCACCGTTTTTGTCAAATCAGACACCCCTTGTCTTTATTATGCATACGCTTACATTATTCTTTTCAAAGTAAACGAGAGCTCATTTATTCTATTCGACTGAACGCTCGCTCAACAAAATTTTAGAAAAAAAGAGAGCGTCTAGAACTCTCTTTTTCACTTAGTAATATTGTACATAATCACCAATTCCAACACAATTAATTATTGGCTAATTGGTTCCTCAACAACTTCTTCTACTGGTGGTTTATATTCGCCACACACTGATTTCTCTAGTAATTCAGCAATATCATATGTGCCAACCTGCTCTTCAACTTCTTTCGCTTTCGTACCATCTGAAAGCATTGTTAAACAGTACGGACAACCTGATGAAATCATCGTTGGATTAACTGCAAGTGCTTGCTCAGTTCTCGCAACATTCACGCGATTACCAACATGCTCTTCCATCCACATTAAGCCCCCGCCAGCTCCACAACACATACCAGTTTCACGATTACGTTCCATCTCAACTAACTTAACACCTGGAATAGCTTTTAAGATTTCACGTGGTGGATCATAAACATCGTTGTAACGGCCTAAGTAACATGAATCATGGAATGTAATAGTTTCTTCAATTGCGAATTGCGGTTTAAGACGACCTTGTTTTACCAAGTCATAAAGTAATTCTGTATGGTGATATACTTCACCCGTCCAACCAAAGTCACTATATTCATTTTTGAAAATATTATATGCATGTGGATCAATCGTTACTAATCTAGTAATACCTGTTTTTTCAAATTCACTAATATTAGCTGTTGCTAACTCTTGGAATAAGAATTCATTACCAAGACGACGTGGTGTGTCTCCTGAATTCTTTTCTTTGTTACCTAAAATCGCAAACTTCACTCCAGCTTCGTTCATCAACTTAGCAAAAGATAATGCAATTTTTTGTGAGCGATTATCAAATGATCCCATAGAACCAACCCAGAATAAGTACTCGAACTCCTCACCGGCTTTTGATACTTCTTTCACCGTTGGAATATGAACATCCGGACGAGCATCGCGCCAGTTTTCTTTTTCTTTGCGGTTAATCCCCCACGGATTTCCTTGTCTTTCGATGTTTGTCATTGCGCGTTGTGCGTCTGGATTTACACGTCCTTCTGTCATGGTCAAATAACGACGAAGGTCAATAATTTTATCTACGTGCTCATTCATTACTGGACACTGGTCTTCACAGTTACGGCAAGTTGTACAAGCCCAAATTTCTTCTTCAGTGATAACATCTCCAATTAATGATGGACTATAAACATCTTCAATTACAGCCCCCTCTGCTCCAGCTGCAAGAGCTAACTGATTTCCTTTTGCTTTGTTGAACATAAATGATGGTACCCATGGTTGTTGACGTGTTGCAACGGCACCAGTAAATGTTAAGTGGTCTCTTAATTTTGTAATTAAGTCCATTGGTGACAGCATTTTTCCTGTACCACTTGCTGGACACATATTCGTACAGCGGCCACATTCTACACAAGCATACAAATCAATTAGTTGAAGTTGTGTGAAATCTGTAATTTTCCCAACACCAAACGATGGAATTTCTTCTTCTCCATCCTCCCCTTCTTCTTCCATCTCTTCAAAGTTAATAGGCGTTAGCTTACCAACATGATCTAAGCGGTTGAAGTAAACATTTACTGGACCTGCGATTAAATGCGCGTGTTTTGATTGTGGTACATATACTAAAAAAGTTAAAAGAATTAATAAGTGGATCCACCACATAACAAAGAACACAACAGCTGCAGCTGTAGGTGGCAAAAACCCAAAGACTGTAGCAATAGATGAAGCAATGGGCTCTGACCAAGATGCAGCGTGGTCATGCCAAATCATACCCATACCATTACCTGCTAGAACTGTAACCATCAATCCACCGATAAAGATTAATACTAATCCTGATTTAAAACCACGCTTTAAGCGTACAAGCTTTTCAATATAGCGACGGTAAAACGCCCAAACAACAGCTACTAAGATTACTAAAGACACAATCTCCTGCAAGAATGTGAAATACGGATATACCGGGCCTAAAGGTAAGTGTGACCCCGGTTTTAATCCTTTCCAGATGAAATCAATTGCGCCTAGTTGAACTAGTATGAAGCCATAGAAAAACATAACGTGGATAACACCACTTTTTTTATCTTTTAATAGCTTCTTCTGACCAAATACATACACCCAAATTTTGTGTAAACGTGCTTTAACATCATTGTCAAATTCTACTTGTTTCCCCATTTTGACGAATTTATAGCGCGTCTTTAACAAGTAACTGAATAAAAATAAACCATAAGCTACTACTACTAAAAATAGTATCCAGTTTGCAATTAACAATGGATTCATAACATTTCCCCCTCTATGATGCACGATTGTTACATTTCGCTAAAACACACGCTAAGTGAATTACCATGAAATGTATATGTTGTAACCATTGTAAAATATGAATGATCATTCAGTCAACAAAATTCGTAGAATTCATAATTTTAAGTTTATGTATAATTTCACACAAAACCCCCTTTGTCTTGTTGTTTATACACAATTCTCAAAGTTTATTAAAAATTCTAGCATATTTACTGATATTTTACATGCGAATTCAGAATTTTCATCAAAATAACTAATGTTTTATAAAATTCACTAGCGATTTATTCTATTAAAGTACAAAAAAAGACTAACCAATTACTGTTTAAGTAATTGGTTAGTCTTTTTTTCATTTAAAAACTATAGGTTCTAACAATGGTCCAAAATGTTGTTCTGCCGATTCTACATGTTCTTCAGAAATACCTAGTAAAATTACTGTCGCTGGGCCAGCTGTTTTTTTAACTTCTAATGAGCTCGAGATTGCAACATCTCCAAGCAATTTTTTAATTTCAGAAAGAATTCCCTTTGATCCGACTGGCCAAATACGCCCTATCAAATTTGTATCGATTGCTTTTTTCACTAATAATAAATTGGCAATATACTCGGGGTGCTCCAGTAATTCATACCCAACTAACGGTTTACCATATGTAAACCATTGAAGCGTATTGACATCCGCTAAAGGTCTAACCGGAGCTCCTATCATTGTAATGGCAACTCCAGATTGCAAAGTAGGCATATTCGTTTCTGAACTGCCTTTGATTGGTGGCACAGGTAGACTTAACTCATCGAATAGCCAAGTAATACCTTTCACATAACGTCCCCAGCTCGCTTCACTACTGAAATTATGCATAACTATTGCTTCAGGTTCTGCGCCAGCTGCCCATTGCTCTAGTAATGTTACACGAGAGGAATAATAACTTGTTACATCATCCGGCACCTGAACGACATCTTGCTCTTTTTCTCCAATCGCTCCGGAATTATCAGTTGTTACGATAAAGCCATTCGATAATCGCATCGCATTTCTCATTTTTTAATGTGCCTCTTTTCTTTGAAAGGCACGAGATAACACGGGCATTACAACTGCAGCAATTACTACGTTTAACAGCGTTGTCATTAATAGTAATGGCACTATTGAAAAGAAAAATTCTGGTGAATTCAGCCAGTAAAATGGTAAAGGAGCCAAAATTCCGTTAGTAAAAACGGCGAAAATCCATTTTGAATATTTTCTCCCCGCATTATGAAGCTTAGCAAAGCCCCATAATATGATGAACATTTCTACAGCAATAAAGATATGCAATGGACCAAGGAATGAACCACCCGTCATCGCTGAAATTAGATGACCAATTGCTGCTGCTGTACCTGCTGCTACTGGTGGTAAAAAAACTGCACCTAGAAAAGCGGGAGCAGAATCGAGTGCCATAGATCCCATACCGCCAGGCACTTTAATCATTGCTCCAACTGCACATAGAGCTGCAATCATTGATGTTAAAGTTAAAGTTTTAAGTTTCATAATTAATCATTCATTCCTTTGCTTTTTTTGAACGCCCACCATCTTTAAATACCTTTGCACTACGAACATATTCAGTATCTGGTACATTTAAACGTGCATTTACTACGCGTGCCGCTGCAAATAAATAATCAGATAAACGGTTTAAATAACGCTGAACCACTAATGGTACATCGCCCTCTTCAGATTCTTTTAGTAAAGTAACCATTTGACGCTCTGCTCGACGAGTAATTGTACGTGCAATGTGTAAGGTAGCAGCTGCAGGTGAGCCACCTGGTAAAATAAATCTTTCAAGTAATGGTGGTTCATCCATTAATACATCAATACGTTTTTCCATAACTTCTATAGGTCCATCTGTCATTTTGTAATGACGCTCCTTCATAACATTAGCAAGGTCCCCACCACAGTCGAATAATTCGTTTTGCATTGCTTCTAAATCTTCTAATATATCTTTAAAAATCGCAGGGTCTAACTCAGTCATTGCCTTACCGATAAATGAATTTAATTCATCAATTGTGCCATATGTTTCAACACGTTGACTGTCTTTGTCCACGCGTGCTCCGATAATACTAGTTTTCCCCTTGTCACCTGTACGTGTGTATAAATTCATCTCTCGTCCTTCTTTCCTTTATTATTTTATTGTTTCAGCTATACCATACCAAATACGTGTTATTTGTGGGCTAATTTTAAATAACCCCTGATAAAATCTTCCACAAACATCACGGATCTTACGTGTATTAGCATCAATTGGGACAACGCCTCTACCCATTTCTGTAACAATAACAATAAGTTCCTTCTCAGTACCTAACACTTGCAGTCGCTGTAATAATTCCGAAGCTAACGTATCCTCAGCTACACCTAAATGTTCTGCCACTACATTTTCAAGACCTGAGACAACAATTGTCGAAGCTTCTGGCGCAGACATTGGTAACTCACTTTCTAGCCAAGCAATATCTTTTTTCCCCTGCTCTTCTAGCCAGTTTCTTACATAGTCCCTTTTACCATTATAGGCTCCACCGATAAAAACGTGCATCGCTGTCCCTCCTCGAACTCTTTTTTCGTTGACCAGTGTAAAAGATATCGCTCATCATGAGAAACTTGCCATTCCCAAAATGTTTTTTCCTCTGGTGCGAATTGCATTAGCAAAGCTCTAATTGAACCTCCATGCGCAACTATCCTATAAAACGACATATCATTTGGCAAAGATTTTATGGCTTCTATCACACGAAACATGACTTGCGGTAATGTCTCACCATTTGGTGGTGCCAAATCATATGGATTGTCAATCCAATTGCGATATGCTTGTAAAGCTTTTAACTGTTCATAGGTTTTGCATTCAAAATCACCGAAATGACTTTCACGAAAACCACTATTTTCAATGTAAGTAGCATTTGGAAAATAACAAGCAGCTGTTTCCTTACAACGTTTTAAATCACTTCCGAAAACAGTTGTCGCCAATCCATCTATGACCGGCAAATTTTGATTAGGAATAATCGGCTCATCCGTCCAGCCAAGATACTTTTTTTCGACATTACTTTTAGTTTTAGCGTGACGCATTAACTCAATAGTAATAGCGTAATCCATAAAATGGCCTCCATTCCTTCTATAAAGCCGCCAAGTAAATCACCTGAGCTTCCACGAAAATTGCGCACGGTCCAAATTTTATAAAGACCTGACGCAACAACTACAATCACAAATAATATAAGAGATAAGATGATATCCTGACTCCACCAAATTATGAGAGGTAACCCAATAAACATAGATACACATGTCATAACAAGAAATTGTGGTACATATAATTTTTCTTTAAAAAAGTATGCAAGTCCTTTTTCTTTTGAACATTTTGTTTGGATAAAATATAAGGACATTCCCAGCCGTGCTAGAAATGGTACAGCCACGATCCATATTATAGAAAGTCCACCTTTTCCAATCAATTCGGCTAAGAAGAAAATTTTCGTTAGTACTAAAAACACCAAAGACATCGCACCAAAAGCACCTATCCGAGGATCATCTAAAATTTCAAGTCGCTTCTCTGTATCACGATATGAAAAAAAGGCATCTCCCATATCTACCCAACCATCTAAATGCAATCCTCCTGTACAAATGATAAATCCAACAACAAGTAAAAATGCTGTTAGTAATGGACTTATATCCGTCCAATTTTGCAAACTATAAAATACAGTAGCTATGACTGCACCCATACAAGCACCTAACCATGGTAAAAATGAGAACATCCCCGTTATCGTCGGCTTTGTAAGTGGTAATTCCTTTTGTACAGGCACGATGGTGAAAAATTGAAAGGCAAGTAAAATACTGTGAATAATCGTGCGCAAAAGAATATTCCCCTTTCTAAATTGGATTATTTCCAGTGATGTATTTGTCCATATTCCATTTCAATTGCAATAGTTGCTTCTGCTACAAACCATTGATGAATACGACCAAGCCATTGTTGATAAAGTCTAACTTCGTAACTAGTTGAAATGGGCTCATCTAGTACCTCATTAGAGACGACAACAATCGGTACATTTTTTTCACGTAATGCATGAACCGTATTTTGCATCGCTATAAATTTACGTTCGATACATCCCTCTACTTGAAAACAACACACACCAGTTTCATAACCGTCATAAAATTCGTTCGTTAACCATGTAGTCACACAATCCCATAATATCGCGTCACCTTCAGTTATTTTAGAGAGAATCTTGGAAAATTCAGTTGGTTGCTCTATTGTCGTCCACTGTTGTCCAGCTCGATCATTTTGGTGTCTGGTAATTCTTTGCTTCATTTCATCATCAAACGGTACACCTGTTGCAACATAAACAAGTCTTTTTTTAGGCATAGTTGACGCTAAATTTTCCAGGCATTTTTCTGCATATGCACTTTTCCCACTACGCACCCCACCAGTTATAAAGACGAGTTCGCTTGAAACCAATGCGTCATCTCCTCCTCTAATTGATCCATTGCCTTCTGTGTCTTCATACCTACGCGGAACCATGTACCTTCCATACCGATAAAATTCTCTGTATGTCGCAGTACTATGCCTTTCTCAAGCATATAAATAAAGAAATTTTGTGACTGGGCAATATCGGGTAATTGAAAGCTCACATAATTTGTGACACTGTTCGTAACAACACAATGATTTCTTCGCAAAAAGGCTTGGAAACGCGTACGCATTTTTTCAGCATAGTCACAAGCCTGTTGACGGAAAACATCTTCTTCCTTACTTAAACATCGTGCTCCTATTTCTGCTGCTATACCATTAATATGCCAATGAGATGCAAGTTTCCGTATTGCACTCGATATCTCAGGTGCGGCTACCATATAGCCAAGGCGTATACCTGCAATTGCGTACATTTTCGTCATTGAACGGACAATGATCAACTGCGGATTTCCCTTTACTGATTGTATAAAAGATGCACGCTCATCAACAAAATCTATAAAGGCTTCGTCTAAAACAATGCTACAATTAGACTCTTTTGCAAATGCAATTAACTGATGTAACTCTTCTTTTGAAGGTAATACACCAGTTGGATTATTAGGGGTACATAGATATAGTACATCTGCATTTTGCATTGTTTGTTGAAGTTCGTCTAATGGTAACTTCCAATTAACGAGATCTTCACAAATTGCACGCTGTATTTCTACACCATTTTCTTTTAATGTCGCTTCATACTCTGAAAAAGTCGGATGTAAAATAATTGCATTATTTCCCCGGAAATATGTCGCAAGTAATGAGAATATTTCTGCCGCACCATTTCCTAAAACGATGTTTTCTGTAGAAATGTCGTGATATTTAGCAACAGCAGATAGAAATGGCTCACCTTCAGGATCCGGGTAGCTTTGTAATAATTGCAAGTAATCGATCCATTCATTTTTGATAAAATCCGGCGCACCAGATGGATTTACATTTTCACTAAAGTCTAATATATCAGCAGGCGGTTGAATGCCCAGTTGTGTATATAAACGATATGGATTAGCCCCATGATTAGGTAATAACAACGAAAACCCCTCCTAAAATGACCATCAGTAGCCAAAATAATATAGTTACAACTTGCATCTGTTTAATCGAACGTATAATATGCTGTGGTACAAGTTCCATATGGCCCTCACCCATTTTCGCACGATTCGATATAACCCCTTTATAGCTATTCACACCACCAAGCTGAATACCTAATTGATGAGCTGTAGCCGCCTCGAGCCAGCCACTATTTGGACTTGGGTGTTTCTTCGCATCGCTTAGCCACCCTTTCATGCGGTACGTAAATGGTTTTCTACTTTCATTTTTCGTTCCTAGTAAAAGCAGTAAACCTGTGATTCTACTTGGCACATAATTTAACACGTCATCCGTATGTGCAGCGACATATCCAAAATCGGCGAAGCGCTCATTTTTGTAAGCGACCATTGAATCAAGCGTATTAACCGCCTTATACATCCATAGACCAGTTCCACCAAATAAAAACGCCCAAAAGAGAGGTGCTGTTACACCATCACTCGTATTTTCAGATACTGTTTCTACTACACCTCTCGTTACTTCCGGTACGGATAAATGCTCCGTATCACGCCCTACAATCCAAGATAATTTCACACGTGCTTCCTGTAATTCACCTGATACGAGGGGATTGTATACTTCAAGTGCTGCTTGTTTTAGACTTTTCCCTGCTAAACCTACAGCTATTAATATCGATTCTACAAAAATACCTAGAATAATATTGAGAGAATATGCAGTATAAATTATCGCGAATGTAACTGCTGTTGTTAATCCAACAACGATTAAGACAAGAATAAAACCTTTTGATTTACGATGTTTACCATTATTTAAACATTCTGTTAGTTTAGCAATCAAATTACCAATCCATCGAACAGGGTGTGGCATTTTGGGAGGGTCACCTATTAACCAATCTAAGGTAATTCCAATAGTACAAGCAATAATATGTGCTAACATTTTATAACCATCCCTTGGCACGTTTGTATTCTTGTAGTGCTGTAACTGTCGTTTCATAAACCCCATGACCAATCAGCTTGCCAATATCTGTGATAGGGCCAGCGTATTCCATGAACGTACCATTTTGTGTCGCGGCAATTAATAGGCTATCAGTTGATGTACCTGTTGCAATCGTATGTGATATTGGATCCATGATTTCCTCTTGCTGCATTGCTTTTACCTTTGCTTCAGTAGCTGTTATCATTGCTTGCATAAAGGACTCTTCCGTTAATTTCCCGTTAATGATGACCCAAGTATTGATCGTTCCTATATACGGTTTACTTACTCTTTCATGCGCCTTTGAAACATCCACTGCATTTCCAACACCGGCGGTCACAGCAACAATAATACTTCCAATAGAGCTTGAAAACTCGCGAATAACTACATACTTAGTTGCAACTGCCGTCATCATGGCCACTGTATTAGAAGGCATAAAATTATGTTGTTCTAGATAACTTTTTAACTCCTCATGGGCATCTGCACACATATAACTCAAATCGACTGCACGATTGACAAAAGATTGGAACCAACCAAAACCTGCATTATGAACAGCTGAGGATACGGTTTTTAAAGGAAATTCCGTACGAAGTTCAACAAATTCATCTCTTACTTTGAATTGTTCTTTAGTTACTACATATGATTCACGTTCATCAATAGCGGTTGGCATTAATGTAACTTGTGGCTTTGGCAATTCTGGATGCGGATAGCTTGAAACGCGTGTATTATATACTTCTAAAATTTGTTGTTCTTTCAACACTTCATGTGGTTCACCAATAGCCTTAACATGCCCATTCTCCATTAACAACAGCTGATCACAATATAGTGAAGCTAAATTCATATCATGAAAAACAGAGATAACTGTTAAGCCATTTTGTACTGCTTCAAGACGAATCATATCTAGTAGTTGGCGTTGATGTGCAATATCTAAATGATTCGTTGGTTCGTCTAAAAGTAAGATACCGGCTTGCTGAGCAAGTGCTTGGGCTACAAATGTACGTTGTTGCTCCCCACCTGATAAAAACTCGAGATTTGTATGTTCATAGTAATCCACACCGGTTTGATTCATAGCTTTTTTCACTGCGTGTTCATCTTGTTCTGACCATGTTGAAAACCAACTATTTTGATGTGGATAGCGACCTAAAGCTATCGTCTCACGTACTGTATGTGAAAAGGAATGGGCATGAAGCTGAGGTAATACAGCCATTTTGCGCGCAAATTCCTTCGGTGAGAAGTTTTTAATGTTTTGTTCCTCGATAAGTACTTGACCGGTTGTTGAAGGCAAGATACCACTAATCACTTTTAATAACGTGGATTTACCACTACCATTAGGTCCTAATACACCAAGAATTTCACCCTTCTTCACGGTAAACGAAACGTCTTGTACTATTGGCCTGGTAGCATCATAGCCTCCAGTAACATTTTCTACAGTAAGCATAATTACGCACCCTTCGTTCTTCTTTGTCGGAAAAAGATATATGAAAATACTGGCGCTCCAATAAATGCAGTAATAACACCAATTGGTAACTCTGTTGGTGCAATAATCGTTCGGGCAAATAAATCACAAACAATTAGTAAAGATGCTCCATTTAAAAACGATAACGGTAACAAGTGTCGGTGATCTGCACCAAATAAAAGACGTGTCATATGTGGTACAACAAGTCCTACAAAGCCAATTGTGCCAGACACTGCTACTGCAGCACCTGTTAACATAGATCCACCAATTAGTATAAGCATTTTACTTTTCTTCACATCAACACCAAGATACTTCGCACGTTCTTCTCCAAATAACATAGCATTTAATTCACGACGGTTTAGCCATAATAAAAATGAGCCGATGAGTACAAATGGCCACACCATTTTGACATATGGCCACCCACGCATTGAAACGCTCCCCATAAGCCAGCCAATGATTTGGCGTAACTCATCTCCTGTTAAAGCGATTAATAAAGAAATAACCGAACCCAAAAATGAACTAACGATTATACCTGTTAAAATCAGTGTTTCCATCTTCAACGTACGATCGACTAAACGTGCAAAAGCCATTACACCCATCATCGCCAATATGGCCCCTAGCATGCTGAAGACTGGTAATGTATATATACCTAAAATAGGGGTCGAAATGCCGAAAAAGAGCGTCACCACAGCACCTACTGAGGCACCGGATGACACTCCTAACGTATACGGATCGGCGAGTGGATTTTTCAGCAATCCTTGGAAAGCCGCACCAGCGATTGCTAGTGAAGCACCTACTAATCCTGCAAGCACAACACGCGGCATTCGTATTTTCCACAAAATATTCGTCGCTGTTGGATCCGCTGCCGTGTTCCATAACGTACTAATTGGTACTTTAACAGAACCAATTGATACACCTAACCAAATACTAACGATTAAAATCACAAAGGCTATGGTGTATCCTATAATGGTTTTCTTCACTCAAAAGCCTCTGGATATACTGCTTTTGCAATGACCTCTAATCCTTCAGCAAGACGAGGACCTGTACGGCTTGTTAAGTTCGCATCAACTTGAACAACTTCATCATTTTTAACAGCTGTGATACTATCGAATCCTTGGCGTTTTTTCACTTTCTCGACAATATTTTTTAGGTTGTATTTCACAATAATTGTATCTGGATTACGTTTCACAATTTCTTCAGGGTCAATTTGGAACCAACCTGTTTGATCTGCTGTGACGTTTTTAATATTAGCTAGATCAAACAATTCTTGCATAAATGTATCTTTACCTGCAGTGTAAATATTAGGTTCATCTGATGTTTCGACGAATGCTGATTTTTGTTTTACATCTTTCACTTTTGCTTGTACTTCTTTTACTTTTGCTTTCATATCATCAGTAATCTTCTTAGCCTCATCCGCTTTACCAGTAATGTGGCCAATTTGTTCAATTGTTGAATATGTTTCATCAAAATTCTTAGCGTTTTTTACAACGAAAACTTTTAAACCAGCATCACGTAATTGTTGAAGACCTGCTTCAGAAGTACCTAAAAGTGTTTCGTGTGCAAAAACAACTTCTGGATTTAAGCTAATAATTTTCTCGGCGTTAAATTCCATCTCACCGATTTTTTCTTTTTTCGTTGCCGCTTTAGGATAATCATCATTATCCGATACAGCAGTAATTTCTTTTTCTAATCCTAACGCGAAAAGAATTTCTGTGTTACTTGGTACCAAAGTAATAATGCTCTTTGGTGCTTCTGTAAATTTCACATCATTGCCAAGTGCATCAGTCTCTGTTAATGGATACCCTGCTACCTGTTGCTCTGTCGCTGGCTCACTATTTTCCTTTTTCTTTGTATCCTCCGTTTGGCCACAGCCTACTAACACGCCTAGTGCTAAAACGAACACTAAACAAAATTGCCATATTCTCTTCATTTACTTTTCCTCCTTTTTCATAAAAAAAATCCCTCGTTTTACGACGAGAGATACGATGACAGTGGATATATACATAGCAGTACTGATACTGCACTTTTACTGACACCATTTCTATCCGCGTAGTTCTAATTGGTAGTCTCCATGTTGGTAGGTCTCCTGGCTCGTGATCACAGCTTACCGCGCCTTCCCAAAGCGCTAGGCTTCAGTGACAGATTACGACTTGCTCACACTTACAGTGGCGGGACCGCGTCGGATTTCCACCGACTTCCCTTTTCTCTTTACATAATCTAAGTAAAGAACCAGCATGTATCACAATATACAATTTTTTATTACATCGTGTTCAATTATACAGAAAATTAAATACTTGTCCAAGTTGTTTCAAATAGGGGTGGTAGAATTATGAGAACTACCTACTTGAAGTTTTCTATTATTTTCGTTTTTATTATTTATTTTAAAAGTAAAAATGAATTGAATGATTTTAGCTATTTTATCCTTAATTTGAGCAATTTCATTTCATTTTTCTCCTTAATCTGTCTTTATTTAATCAAAAAGACTATTCTTCACTGAAATAGTGAGGAATAGTCTAATTTGTAAGCGTCCATTAAACCCTACAGCAATTTCTGCAGAAGAAGATAGATGGGGCTCCTTCAGTAATTACATTTTTTCAGGTGCTGATACGCCAATTAGTTTTAGTGCATTGGCGATTGTTGTACGAACTGCTGTGATTAGAGCTAAACGAGCTGCTGAGCGCTCTTTGTTGTCAGCATCTAATACTTTTTCAGCATTGTAGAAGCTGTGGAAAGTTGCTGCTAGTTCTTGAATGTAGTTAGTAATACGGTGTGGTGTACGATTCTTTGCAGCATCCGCAACAACTTGTGGGAAGTCCCCTACTTTTTTCAAGACATCAATTTCTTTCTCTGCATTAAGAAGATTTAAATGTTCTTCAGAAGCAGCTAAACCTTGTTCTTTTGCTTGGCGTAAAATTGAAGAAATACGAGCATGTGCATATTGTGCATAGTATACAGGGTTTTCGTTTGATTGCTTAACAGCTAAGTCAAGGTCAAAGTCCATATGAGAATCACCAGCACGCATTGCAAAGTTGTAACGAACTGCGTCTAAACCTACTTCTTCAACAAGCTCACGTAAAGTAACCGCGTTACCTGTACGTTTACTCATTTTCACTTTTTCGCCGTCTTTCATTAAGTTCACCATTTGGATGATCTCAACTTCTAACGTATCTCGATCATACCCAAGTGCTTCGATTGCAGCTTTCATACGCGGGATATAACCATGGTGGTCAGCTCCCCAGATGTTGATTAGCTTAGTAAAACCACGTTGGATTTTATCTTCATGGTACGAAATATCAGGTGTTAAATATGTGTATGAGCCATCATTCTTTATAAGTACTCGATCTTTGTCATCACCAAATGTAGTAGAGCGGAACCAAGTAGCGCCTTCTTCTTCAAATACATGACCATTTGCACGTAATTTTTCTAGAGCAGTTTCAACTTTACCTGATTTATAAAGTGATGTCTCAGAATACCAAACGTCAAAGTCTACACGGAAGTTTGCTAAATCATTTTGTAATTTACCAAGTTCCAATTTCAAACCATGTTCACGGAAAAATTCAAAGCGGTCTTCATCTGGTTTACTTAGGATAGAGTCACCAAACTCAGTAGCTAGTTTACCTGCGATATCAATAATATCTTGTCCATGATAACCATCTTCAGGCATAGTAGCTTCTAAGCCTAAAGATTGTTTGTAGCGCGCTTCTAAAGATGCTGCTAAGTTATTGATTTGATTCCCCGCATCATTGATGTAGTATTCACGTGAGACATCATATCCTGCAAAATCTAAAACGTTACATAGTGAATCTCCTACAGATGCTCCTCGTGCATGTCCTAAATGAAGGTCACCAGTTGGGTTAGCTGATACAAATTCCACTTGTACTTTTTCATTGGCACCAGCCTGTGAACGCCCATATTCTGTACCTTGTGCTAAAACAGTTGTGATAACTTCTGCTAGGTAGTCTTTACGTAGCACAATATTCATAAAACCAGGACCTGCGATGTCGATTTTCTCGATAGCAGTACCTGTTGTATCAAGATTTTCAATAATGGCTTCAGCGATCGTACGAGGTGGCTTTTTCGCTAATTTTGTAAGTTGCATAGCAATATTAGTTGCATAATCGCCATTCGCCTTATCCTTTGGTGTTTCTAAGTGTACGTTCAGTGTTGATGTATCTTCTAAAAGACCTGCTTTAGTTACTGCTGCAAGAAGCGCTTCTTTAATCGCATGTTGCACTTGTTCTACTGCGTTCATTATTTTCCCTCCGAGTAATTAATTTCTAAAGTATAATCGCCTACTGATTGTCCACCAACGATTAGATCATAGTTTAAATAGAATCGTCCGCTCATTTTACTTTCATGCGGTTCGAATTGCATCTCCTTCGTATACGTCACGATTGGTAATGCACCGTATTCACTATCATAATGACCGTTTTGTTCATGATTAAGTAAAAATGGCATACGCATTTTCACATCACCATTTCGTAGAATAACGGCCTCATTATTACCGAATTTTAAAGTTGAACGAATATGTTTATCTTCTTGAACTTCTTCATATTGTAAGTACGTTTGGTCCCTTTTTTGAACTATCGTACCTTCTGACCAAAGCTCATAAGTTTCAGCTTCTCCTTCAGATTGTCGAATTGTCGTTTTTAACTTTAATTTTACGGGTGCTTTAAGTTCACTAGTCATACTTATGGGCCTCCGTTTCATTCTTAATATAACCTTCTTATTATAGGTTAGATTCGCTTGTTTTTTCAAGGTGCAAGTAAATTTTGGAGGTATCTTTAAAACTTAACGATACAACTAACTTTTGTCGTTTTCTAGGGGAAACGCAATTTTTTTCATTTTCCTTGCAAAATTGAATGTTATAATGGAGGGATAAAATGGTAGGAGAGAATCTAAATGCTGCTCGAATTAGTCATTAATTTTTCGATATTATTTACTTTTGTTATCTTTTCATATTGGTTATACGAGTCATTACAACCTTATCAAGCTAGCTTCTCTGAGCTACAGCCATGGATTGTCGGGCTTGTAGCTGGACTTACAGGTTTACTTTTGATGGGTACGGCTGTACATTACCAAAATAATATTATTAGTGATGGTCGTTTTGTTAGTATCTTACTCAGTGGATTAATAGGAGGGCCTATTGCTATTGCAATTTCCTCTCTCATCATTGGGATTTTCCGAATTTATGTGTTTGGTCTGTCAGAGACTTCTATTCTTTCAGGATTAAATATATTAACAATTGGTTGTGTTATCACATTAATTTCAATAAAAAAACCAATTACTTTCCGCAATGTGAATTTCTATTTTACTTATATCGTAGTCCAAGTTTGCATTATCTTCTTTATTCTTTCAGATACTTGGACACATGGCTTACAAAATGTAATTGAAACTGCATTGTTTTATTTTATCTCATTTTACATAACTTTACTTGTGTTGAAATCAATTCGAAATCAATTTGATCGTATGCGTGAAACTGAAAAAATGGCAGAAACAGATTATTTAACTGGGCTACCAAATAACCGGCGTTTCCAGCAAATAATAGATGATTTACTCTCTAATAATGATCCTTTTTCATTAATATTAATTGATATTGACTCTTTTAAAAAAGTTAATAAAACGTATGGTCATCCTGTTGGCGATGAAATCTTACAACAAATTGGTACTCAATTAAAAGATTTCGTAAAACCGATTGATGCAGAGGCAGCTAGGATTAGTGGTGAGGAATTTTATATAGTTTGCAAAGACGCTCCTCCTGCATATGGCATACATTATGCAAATTTAATTCGATCACAAATCGCTAAAACACCGCTCGTTGTGTCTACCGGTCATGTGATATCGATTACAGTATCCGTCGGTATTTGCTCTTATCCTGATAATGGTAAAACATCAAAAGATCTCGCTTTTTCAGCAGATAAAGCAATTATGCAAGCAATAGCAAGAGGTACAAATCAAATTGTTCATGTTAATCAATTGAATAGTTAATGTTTTTTTAACGCTCTGAAAATATTCCACTTTCTTAGCGTTTTTTGTTGCCATCAATAATTACCATATTCATCCTTTTTATTTTTTTTCGCCCGTTTATTTTACATAAAATCATCACATACTATCGCTAAATTGGTGGAACGGAGCTGTTCATATGAAACGAGCAGACTATTGGCGAAAAAGAAGGGTGAATAAACGCTGGAAACGTACTCTTATGTGGGGTGTCGTGGGCATTTCAGCCGTTTTAACAGTTTTGCTGTCACTCAGAATATATGCGCAAATTGCTGGTGCGCCTTCTCTCGCTGTTCCGAAGGCAACCGTTTTTTTAGATGCTGATGGGCACCGAGCTGGCGATAAATTCTCACAAGAACGCCGTTATTGGGTAAGCTTAGATGAAATTTCTCCTTTTGTTTCAAAAGCACTTATTGCAACAGAAGACAAAAATTTCTATTCACATAACGGTTTTGATTTTACCCGTATTGCAGGCGCATTATTAAAAGATGTTAAGGCAATGCGCAAAGTTGAAGGAGCAAGTACCATTACGCAGCAATACGCTCGTAATTTATACTTATCACATGAGAAAACATGGTTAAGGAAAGCGAATGAAGCACTATATGCATACCGACTTGAAGTCTTTTATGATAAGGATAAGATTTTGGAAGGCTATTTAAATACAGTATATTACGGGCATGGTATGTACGGTATCGAAGCTGCAAGTAGATTTTATTTCGGAAAATCGGCGAAAGATTTAACACTATCTGAAGCTGCTTTGTTGGTCGGAATTCCAAAAGGACCAGGCATTTATTCCCCTGTAGTAGATAAAGAAAAATCAATAGGTCGTCAACAATTGATCTTAAGTTTAATGACGAACCAAAATGTCATTTCAGAAGAACAATCAGAGCGTGCGAAGAAGGAGCCCCTTGATTTTAAATTTGAGGAATGGGAAAATTCGAAGTCGCTTGCACCATACTTTTTAGATACAGCTTGGCAGGAAGCAAAAGATATCTTAACGGAGAAAGGTCGTCGCTTTGAAGAAGGTGGTTGGGTAATCAAAACAACATTAAATACTTACCATCAAAAAGCTGCTGAGGAAGCTGTTGAAAAAGCTTTACCGAACGATGAGCTAGAAGTTGGCTTTGTTAGTATGGATCCATCAACTGGTTATATTACTGCGTTGGTTGGAGGGCGACATTATTTAGCAAGTACATTCAATCGGGTAACACAAGCAAAAAGGCAACCAGGATCCGCTATTAAGCCATTTTTGTACAGTGCAGCATTAGAGAAAGGTTACACTCCATTAACGTTTATGGATACTAGTCCTACTATTTTCACTTATGACGATGGACGTTCAAAATACGAACCTAAAAATGTAAACGGTCAATTTGCTAATCATCCAATGTCATTGGCACAAGCAATTGCCATTTCGGATAATATTTACGCAGTTAAGACATTTGAAACTATCGGCTATAAAGCATTTAGTAATGTACTGAATCGATTTAATATCCAAGGTAAATTACAAAATTCACCGGCAGTAGCTCTTGGTACTTCTGAAGTAAGCTTAATGAATTTGACTTCTGCCTATAACACTTTAGCTGCAAAGGGCGTTCAAAAGAAACCGACAACAATTATTTCGATTACAGATGCACATGGTAAAGTAATTTATAAAGCGGAAAAGAAACAGAAAAAGAAACAAATAATTAATCCAGATGATGCGTTTTTAATCACTCAATTGATGACAGGCATGTTCGATCCCGTCTTTAATGATTACGCACCTGCAACTGGTATATCAATTCGTAACAAACAAACAAGACCTTATGCAGCAAAATCCGGTACAACTTTAACCGATCAAATGATGGTTGGTTTTACCCCTTCTTTAACTGCTGGTGTATGGAACGGTTATGATAAAGGAAAACAGATGACAAGCCCCGAAGATTCACGAGCTACAAAGCAAATTTGGATTGACTTTATGGAAAAAGCACATGAAGGATTACCAAGTGAGCCATTTATAGCACCAGATAATATTGAAGGTGTAATTGTCGATGTAAAAACAGGCGGTCTCGCAACATCAACTTGTGATCGACAACGACTTGTTTATATGAAAAAGAAGGATATTCCGAAAAAATTATGTACTGACCCAAGTATTGTCAGTGATTTAACGAAAAAAGATGAAACGTCTTGGCACCTGTTCCCTTTTTCACTATTTGAATAAATAAAAAAGCTTCATCTTCTAAGGAGTCCGTTATCCTTAGCAAGATGAAGCTTTTTGGTTCCTCGAAAACGTGAGTTACATGGGGCATCCGGCTTGGGTTTGTCAAAATGCCGCATGTCACTCATAGAAATCGGTTACCTAGTGTCCTAGCTTACTTTCGCAAGTTGTAGTTAAAGTGTACTGCCTTTCAAGGACAGTTTCAACCACGGATTGAAACCGCTTAATAAATGTCACACTTTGTTCAATCATTTTCAAAATTTTAGAAGTCTAATTCTTTACGCAATTGCTCTGAACTTAGAGACCACATTTTCTCGTTAAAGCCGTGTAAAAACTCGCCTAATACTTGTTTTGACTCAGTATCCATATGCTCTACGATGATATGACGTTTCATAGATTTATCCATTTTATTGACATGGTCTGCTAAAATTTTATAACCGCGGCGTTTTTCTCTATTGACAATCATTTCACAAGCTGTTATACCTGCAAAATACGCTCCGCCTTCTTTATGATCAATTGTCACCCATACTAGCCAATATGGTTTGCCACCTTCTGAATCTTCTCGATTAGTTGTAAATTTAATACCTCTTTCAACATCACTACGTGCGTGCATAGCCCCTACTTCTACTGTGGCTTTTTTTTCTTCAATATCAATGATAACTGGTGATACGTTCTCAAGTGTTAAAGAACCTACACCAAACCCTTTATGTCCGTCTGTTGGATCGTTTTTAATAATCGTAAATCCTAATTTTTGTTTTGGTTTTTCTTCATTAGTCATTCGCATAATCCCTCCGTTCTGTTATTATAACGAATATACACTATATTTTAAATGAGGAGGACTCTTTATGCCTATAGTAACAATCAAAATGATCGAAGGTCGCACTGACGAACAAAAACGTAATTTGGTTGAGAAAGTAACAGCTGCAATTTCTGAAACCGTAGACGCACCAAAAGAAAATATTTCAATTATTATTGAAGATATGCAAAAATCTCATTTCGCTGTTGGTGGCGTACGTAAAAGCGACATTTAATTATATATATGCAAAACCGGCTGTCCCTTTAAGGGATGGCTTTTTTATTGACTATGTTGAAACCGATTGTTGATATTTGACTATAAATCTAAAATCGATTCTAATATAAGAACTGATTTCCAATGAAATTCTTGACCCTAAAAACACTGATAGCTATTCTTGTTCTCATTTTCAACTAAAGAAATAGTACGTTTCGGTCTATCGATGGTTACGGAGATATAGATGTTTATGAAGAATATACAATTGTTTGGAAAAACTCTGCTAAATCTAAAAGAGATTTAACACAGCGAAACAATGAAAATAAGAAATGCAGAAACAGGTAATGGTTCAACTCTATTTTGATGAGCTCGAGGAAATAGGCTTGCTTCTATGGAAATAGAACCAAGATTTATTTTTATTTCAGTGTAAATGGACATTGAAATCTAACGGAGCCTATGTAAAAAAATCCCCACTTGGAGGATTTTCTTACTGGATTGAAGCTGTTGCAAGTTGCGCTATAAATTCGAAGGCATCTGTCATCTCTTCTTCTGTGAAGTTTAACTTCCCTTTTACAACATGTACCTTTTCAATTTGCTCTTCTTTTGTGAGTTCATCAAAATATAGTAGTGTTGAAACGAGCTCTAGAAAACGTGCACTTCTATCATTCATCATATGAATTACTTTTGGTAACTTATCATGTTGCTTTCCTAGCATTGTTGAAAAACTTGTCCCTTCAGCAGTTACCGCATAGCGATATTGCACATATGATCCTTTATCTTCTTTTTCTTCTGATAAAAAACCCATGTTACAAAGCTCTTCAACGCGTAATGTAAGCTCTTCTGAGTAAGGACCATATATATGAAATTGGTATTTTTCTTGGAATGGAAATTGCATTTTCTTTGCGATATAGACCATCTTTTGTAATTTTTTTCGACCAGTGACTTGACCTGCTAATGACACAAATTGTACGACTTTTGCGTGTTCTTCTAGCACATTTAAATCTCCTTCCGGAAGGTTATTAACCTTTTAATATATCTAAAATTTGTTTTCTTAGTATTTTTTTCTTACCATTCTCAAGTAAAATATCTTCTGGAAAATATAATTTATGATCCGTTCTGCGTTTTCCGGATATAGCATCTACGACGTCCGATGATCTTGATAATTCACGAATTTCCTCATTCGGCATTAATAGATGAATCGGTAACCTCTCCTCTTCTTCACCTGGACGATAAAAATCATATGGTAAATCTGAAGATGAATCTAAAACTAAATAGTACTGAGGGTCAATATTGGCTTTTCGGAATAGATTCTCTAGTTCACGTAGTTTTTGATAATCTTTTGCAGGGTCAATTTCCACATAATTAAACAATTTACGGTTCACAAAGCGTCTGCTTAAATCACTTAAAATAGGATCCGTCTCACGTATCCACAGTTGGAAATATGTCAGTAAAATACTTTCATCTAATGCCAAATAATCTTCAAGTTCAATATTTCCGTCAAAAAACGCTTGGAAATGCGTTGGCTCATGTAAGAATGAATAGCCTTTTTCACTTAGCGCTTTCGCACGATGTAAAATTTTCGTCAAAATTACTTCCGCACTTCGGGATACAGGATGGAAATAAACCTGCCAATACATTTGATAACGACTCATAATATAGTCTTCTACCGCATGCATTCCACTTGATTTGATGACCACTTGATCCTCACGTGGACGCATCACGCGCAATATACGTTCCATATCAAAGTGACCATAACTTACACCTGTATAATAAGCATCACGTTGTAAATAATCCATTCGGTCAGCATCAATTTGGCTTGAAATCATACTGACAACTTGTTTATTTTCATACGTTTTCGCAATAACATTCGATACTTTTAATGGGAAATTAGCTGCAACGCGACTTAGTACTTGATTGACTTCGGTATCGCCCATAATAATATGACGTGTAAATTCCTCATGATCTAAGTCAAAAACATGTTCAAAAGCATGTGAAAAAGGTCCATGTCCTAAATCATGCAATAATGCAGCACAAAGAACGACAAGCCGTTCACTTTCATCCCATTCTGGTCTACCCTTGAACACGTCATCGACCATCCGGCGGACAATTTCATAAACACCGAGCGAGTGATTAAATCGACTATGCTCTGCACCGTGGAACACTAAATAAGTCGTACCTAGTTGCTTAATACGGCGTAATCTTTGAAATTCTCTTGTACCAATTAAATCCCAAATCACTTGATCTCGCACATGTACATAGCGATGGACTGGGTCCTTAAATACTTTTTCTTCCTCTAACTTTGCTGTCGCGTAACTCATAAGGCACCCCGCTTTCGCTCTTTGTATTTATTAATTGAAGTTTTATTGCGAATTATAAAAAAAAATTACACTAGTTCTATCTACAATAATTGATGATCATCCAACTTCGTAACAATCATCTACTCAAGTTATCAAAACATAGCATAATTACTTAAAAACAAAAAATTCTTAACGAATTAACCATTCTACTACAACTATATTTACAAGTATAAATGAAAAAACCACCTTTCGGAAAGGCGGCTAAAGTCTGACTTCAAGCTAGGGATTTAGTAAGTTTATGAACTAAATTCTGCACTAATCAGCCTACATTTTATTACTCTTATTACAAAAATGACTGTCATATCAACATACTAATCGTCTGTTATAGTCGATTCTGTGATTTTAGTTTGGCACGTACTTTTTCCATTAATTCCTCTTCTGTTAAAGCAGCACAAGGACGATTATTTACGAATGCGAATGTTTTCTTTCGTCCAGGACCACAATATGACTGACATGCGATATCGACTGAAGCATTAGCATCGATTTCTTTTAATTTCGGGATTAATGTTTTTAAATTAACGGCCTGACATTCATCGCAAACTCGGAATTCGTTTGCCATCTGTCTACAACCCTTTCTATATTTGAATCTAAAGTCTAACAGTCATTGTATCGTATTTATAGCGGTTCCTTCAAGTTTATAATATGCCATTACCTCATAGCATTCTCTTTTCTTTTCGCTACAAAAGCATTCACAACAACACCTAGCATAATATTTTGCAAGTTTGTGAATAAAAAATAGAGAAAGTGACCACGCTAAGACTATCAACATTATAGGAGGTTACAAAATGGTAAAAATAAGACAAGATGCTTGGTTAAAAGAAAACGATGAATTATTAGCAGAAGCAGTTATTCGTCACGTCAAAGAAGGGAGTACACAGTTAAATGCCTTTGAAGAGGCTGGAGATGCCTTAAATCGTACCGCAGCTGCATGTGGATTTCGTTGGAATGCTGTTGTTCGCAAAATCTATGAAAATGAATTAGCAGATGCTAAAAAAGAACGTAAGGAACGTATGCGTGTATTCGGCCAAACTGTACGTCGTCGAAACACAGGAATCTATGTGCTACCTACTAGTGGTAATACTGATAGTAACGGTGCTCCTGAGCAACAACGTTCCATCCCGTTATCTTCACTTTCACTGGATGTAGTGATAGCTTACTTAATGCGCTTACAACATATTGGTAGTGGCAATGATTCTGAGGCAACAAGATGGCGCCATTTAGCGAATGTGGCTAATGAAAAAGTATCTCGCTTAGAAGCTGAGCTTAATAAGCTAGAGAAGGAGAATCGCCACATGCGCAAAGATTACGAGCAATTTGCTCAAATTATGAATCGCGCACGCCGTATGATTACACTAGATGAAGAGGAAGAGCATATCGCTCCCGTTTTCACAATGGAGCGCAACGGAAATTTAGTTGTAAAAGAACCACCTATGAATTAATAAGAGTGATGTAGAGATAGTGTTACTCTAAGAATTTCACTACCACTCTTCTACTTCCTAATATCATTTATTATCAATCTAATACTAAAACCCGACCCGCTTGCGAGTCGGGTTTATTATTTTTCTCTGTCATTTACTTAGCATCTTTTTATTACGTTCGAAAACACGATTCAAATAAAAACTATAAAGCTCCATCTCTTCTTGTTGTAATGAGCTAATTTGTAGTTCATCACTGAGTTCCATTAATAATTTTTGTAAATCTATAACTGTTTGTTGAACAGTCAATTTTTCATCTAATAACTCTGATAGGGAAGCCATAACTTCTGGACGTACTTGTGGATAATCAAATTTCGTTTGCTCACCCTGCAAACCTTTTTCATAGAAATCTCTTATTAAACTAGCACGCTCTGATCCACTGCCTTCTATGCATAAATAGATTTGAACTGCGATACCTTGGCGCAATCTGCGTTGTGAAATACCCGCGAATTTCTTTCCACCTATACTTAAATCATAGGAGCCTGGGCAATACGAACCAACAATTTCATATGCTTCTACCCGTTCTGCCGCTTTTGGAAATAATGTTTTGATGAGTTCGACCATCACATCATAGCCTGTATTAATATCGATATGTGAATGTCGTTCAGACAGTACAATGGAAATATTTAATACACCTGGATCTAACACAACTGCAAGTCCACCTGAGTTACGAACAATTGGTGAGAAGCCTTTTGCCCTTAAATAGTCCATGCCATCTACAATATGTGGTAAGCGATGGTCTTGAATGCCGAGTACGACTGAGCGGTCATGTACCCATGTGCGAACTGTTGTTGGTGACATGTCTTGGCCAACTAAATGGCATAAGGTATCATCAGCAGCGAATGATTCTAATGGTGAGTGTCCAATACCACTCACGGATTGGTCCCAAAATCGCCATAATTTTTGCTGTAGGTATGCTAACATTTTTTTAATCTCCCGGACTTTAATGGTTTTCTTCACTAGCATACACGAATCAGTCAAATTTCTCATGTCAAATTCATGACTTTCAAGCAATAGAGCGACTTATATTTCTATTTTATGCTAAACTAATTTGGAATGATTCTCACTTAAAGGAGTGTCCATAATAATGATCGAAGCAGCACAAACATTAGATGGTTGGTACGTATTACATGATTTCCGTTCAATCGACTGGGCTTCTTGGAAACTAGTTTCTGAAGAAGAACGTCAAGCAGCGGTTGAAGAGTTCATCAAATATCTAGAAAAAATTAACGAAGCTGACATTGCAAAAACAGGCAGTCATGCTTTCTACTCAATCGTTGGTCAAAAAGCAGATTTCGTGCTTATGACATTACGCGAAACAATGGAAGAATTACAAGAGCTTGAAACAGAATTTAATAAATTAGCAATTGCTGATTTCACAATTCCTTCTTTTTCATACGTTTCAGTAGTTGAACTTTCAAACTACCTTGCTGGAAAAGACTCTGACGAAGATCCGTATCAAAATCCACATGTACGCTCTCGCTTATATCCTGAATTACCTCGTTGGAAGCATATTTGCTTCTATCCAATGGATAAACGCCGTCAAAAAGGCGCTAACTGGTACATGTTACCAATGGATGAGCGTAAAGAATTAATGCGCAGTCACGGTTTAATTGGCCGTAGCTATGCAGGTAAAGTTAAACAAATCATTTCAGGTTCTGTCGGTTTTGACGATCATGAATGGGGCGTTACTCTATTTGCTGAAGATGTATTACAATTCAAAAAACTAATATATGAAATGCGCTTTGATGAAGTAAGTGCTCGCTATGCAGAGTTCGGCGCATTCTTCGTTGGTAATATTTTAGATAACGAAAAATTAGTGAAACTGCTAACTGTTTAATCAACTTCACCCTAAAGAAAGCTCTTTATTTTAAAGTGCTTCAGTATGTCGACAAAAGGCATTCAGAATGCTCACATCCTGAATGTCTTTTGTTATTTTTATATATTTTGGTTATTTAAGGTCCGCTTTTATAGATAACATACTCTTTGAGTGTTAACTTGTAGGCCATTTTTTGACTTTGCCAAGTCCCCTTGGCGAGTTTTTTTAAATTCATAACAGCAAAAGTAAGCATCTCCTACATGGACACTTTTTTAGGCCTTTGAAGATTATCCACCGCATCCTCAATTTTCCTCATAAGATGTTCTTGAAGTACTAGCGGATACAAAGCAATTATTTCAATTTAATCTCTTTCAGCATTTATGTTTATATTACATGTGCAGTTGATTGGAGCGCAGGTGGCGACTCCTGCGGGAAAAGCGGGACAGTCCAAGACCCTGCAGGAGCGTAGCGACGAAGCGGCTTGGCACTCCGCCTGCGGAAAGCGTCCATCGCAACGGCCTTATCTATTTATACAAATTAAAAAGACTGTAGATAAACTCAAATTTCTTCGAGTTTATCTACAGTCTGAATCTCTTTATTTTAAAGATCTTTTTAACTCTTAACTGTCTTTACACCTGTTGATATTAGATGTATACTTCATAAAAGCCCAACATTTGGAGGATGCTATGAAAGATTGGACATTATTTGAGAAGATATGGCTAACAAGCTTTACACTTATTAATATTTATTTATTTTTTGCTTGGGATGATACTCTTTTAGGATTAATCAGCTCTATTACAGGAATGCTTTGTGTTGTGTTAGTAGCTAAAGGAAAATTGTCAAACTACTATTTTGGTATGATTCAGACATCAACATATGCTTATATTTCTTATACATACGGATTATATGGCGAGGCCATGTTAAACGGACTTTTTTACTTCCCCATTCAGTTTATTGGGCTTTATATGTGGAGTAGACATAAGGTAAAAGAAGGTGCTATTGGCGAAGACGTTGAAGTAAAACGTTTAACGACAAAGGGCTGGATTACGGTAATTACCATTAGTATCGTAGCCTCTCTAGTTTACGCAGAAGTATTATCACTAATAAACGCACAACAGGTTCGCATTGACTCCATGGCTGTAGTGTTATCAATTATTGCACAGTTCTTGATGATTAAACGTTATGCTGAGCAGTGGATCATGTGGATCGTTGTTAACGCTTTGTCTGTTGTTCTGTGGATTGTTACATTAACACAATCAGGTGGTAATGACTGGAGTATGCTCGTCATGTGGATTGCTTTCCTATTCAACTCAATTTTCGGCTATTATAACTGGATCAAAATGTCTAAAGGCCAACCGTAGAACGAATAGAAACAGCAAACTCTTAAAATGGAGAGTTTGCTGTTTTTGCGTTTTTTTAAACATATGATTTTATTCGGAAAACATCTTATGCATATCGAACATTAAATTCCGCTAATTTCTCTATAATTTGTTGTTCAACATTTACATCATTTGTAATAGCTTCATCAGAATAAGGTGCAAGAATCTCATGGTACCCTATCATAACAGCATGATGAGCATGCTCGAACATAGAGATATCATTGGTATCATTACCAAATGCAATATAACTCCCTTTAGATATACAGAGCTGCTGTAAGGCACTCCATTTATGAATACCTGTTGGGCTAATATCCAATATCCCTTCATCTCTATGTAAGTGAATGATGACATCCAGTTGTTTCAGCTCTTCATGAAGGGCTTCCATATTACAGGAGGTTAAAATAAGCATTTTAATGATTGAGTTTAGTTTTTCAAGCGGCTTCTTTTCTGCTAAATTATGAGGATTCAGGTTATTTAGAATTGGATGATCTGCAGGACCTGTATAAGCATAATCCCAGTCGCCATCAATTAGATAGGTAACATGGTATTTTTCTAGTAACGCTTTTAGTTTCACTAATATTGTTGGGCTAAATCGAGCTACTTGTTTAATATTCCCATTCTGACATATAAGTGAGCCGTTTCCTCCTATCATTTTATAACCGTGAAACCTTTTATGAAGTACCGGCAATAAGTCACGAATCGGGCGTGCGGATGCAAAAATGACTTCATGTCCACTGGCTGTAAGTTGTTCTAAGCTTCGTAGTATGGGTTCTGTGACTGGTTGGCCTTTAAAGCAAATCGTACCATCCAAATCGAAAACAAAATGCATGTATGACACTTCTTTCTATGAGGCTTCGTGAGTTTTATCCTCTTATTATTTGACTGCGACAATTTTGCCGCCTGTGAGCTGTAAGAGTTCATCTGCAGTTAGCTGGAACACAGCTTTTGGATGACCCGCAGCTGCCCAAATTGTATCATATTGGAAAAGATCTTCGTCAATTAAAGTGAAAATTTCTGATGCATGTCCAAAGGGCGCTACTCCTCCTATGACAAATCCTGTATGTTCACGAACAAATTCTGCATCGGCTTTACCTAGCTTGTCTTCTACAACTTCGGCAATATACTTCTCATTTATACGATTAATACCACTTGCAACAACTAAAAGTGGAGCATTAGTATTTTTCATGCAAAAAATGATTGATTTTGCAATTTGCGCAACCGTGCAACCGATAGCGTCTGCAGCTTCTTGGGCTGTGCGCGCACTGTCAGGTAACTCTACTACCTGATTATTAAAACCTAGTGATTGCAATTTTGTCTGAATAGCAAGTGCACTTTCTTTCATAAAATACAACTCCCTAAATAGATATTTTTTTTATTATACACGAAGAGGCGGTCTTATTTTCATAAAATTGCATATATTTTAATGAGGAGGTTTTGCGATGCCTGTCATAAAATCGACTGATGCGCAACTAGAGTTGCTAGCAAGGTTGATGCGAGCCGAGGCAGAAGGTGATGGTGAACTTGGTATGCTGATGGTTGGCAATGTTGGTGTAAACCGGGTACTTGCTAGCTGTCTCGACTTTAATGATATTCGAACAATTGAGCAAATGGTTTATCAAAGACCAGGTGGATTTGAAGCAACACAGAAAGGGTATTTTTATCAACGGGCACGCGAACAAGATAAACGTTTGGCGCGTAGAGTAATTAACGGCGAAAGATTTCATCCAGCAACACGCTCGCTATGGTTTTTCATGCCTGAGGGTGGTTGTCCTGCTCAATGGTATGGTCAATGGAATACGGGACGCTTTAAGTCGCATTGCTTCTTCTCTCCAAGTGAAAGTGATTGTCCGCAAATTTAACTGTTAGAAAGGATGAATGAATGGTCCAGTATTATTGGACACCTAGCTATCAACAGATGACTCCTCCCCAAGTGACAATTCCGAGTGGTAGACCACCGGGTGGTCTACCACGTGAGGAATCTTATATTGAAAATATTTTACGACTAAATCGTGGGAAGCCGGGGAATTTTCACTTTTCGTTTGAACATAAAGTAAATGGTGGCGAAAATACGCTTACTGTACGCGGTGTCGTGGAGGCAGCTGGGCGTGATCATGTCATTATAAGTGATCTCAGAACGAAGCACCGTTTTCTCTTCCCGATGATTTACTTTGATTATGCAGAATTTGATGAGGAATTGGCTTATTTTAATCAATCTCGGTAAATAGTAAAACCCTTCCTTAGATTGGAAGGGTTTTGTTTTTTTATTCACTAAATGAGTGTTGTTGTAACGCTTGTTTAAAGGCTATTGGGTCATCAAGACGAATAGCGACACGTGAATATTGCTTTTTAAAACCTAATAACAAAGAAGCTGTACATGGTCTTTTCAATTCTAAAATAATATGGGGGTATACTGCTTCAAAATCTCTTGCAACAAATTCAATCGTTGTCTTAGTATTAAGCTTTTTCTCGAGTTCTTCTTGATCTGTTGTGATTGACTTAATGTCATCTAACGAAAGTTCCATCTGCTTTACTAGTCCTAACGATAAGTATAATTTCTGCCCTTTCAGACGTACTGGATTCAAACGTACTGCCTGTATATCTCCAAGAAAAAAAACAACACTATAAACGTTTAATATGAGTAAGATAATGGATAAGATTATTGATTTTTCGTGAAGCCACCAATGGATACCGATTGTTTCGATCACAACCCCGTGAATAAGCATAATTTGAAAGGCGAGTAGACTAGATTTTTTGTGTAAAGTAAAGCTGTTAGGTGTGATTGGAATAGGCTTTTTCCATGAAGCAAAAGCATAATAAAACATAAGTAAATCTGAGATAATCATCTGCACGATTCGTTGCTTCGATACCTTTTTTTGAACCGCCTTTGGAAAGGCAAATAATAAACCTTCATCATAGGTTCGCACTTCACGAATAATGGCTGGCATTAGGATAAAGAGTAATGCAATTAAACTAAGCTCAAGCAAAACTATGGAACCTTCTATGGCAAAACCTACATAAGAAAAACCTACATATGGTGCAAGATGCTGGGCTGGAATTAATAGCTTTGCGAAAATTAATCCACCTGCCATTAGCATTATGAAACGTTTAATCGAAAATTTGTTTTTTCGATTGATTGCAATGATTAATAACGGTGCAACAATTGCTAAACCAAAAAGACTTCCTAGAATAACGCCTTTTGTTTCCTCTGACAAAATAATTTCCGACAATGGCGTTCGATATAATGCAAAGTTCGTCGTTAAAACAAGTAAAAGTAACGCCATCCAAATATAACTTTTCAAATCTCGTTGACTTGCTACCATTTCATCACCCCATCTTCATTATTTCACAAAAAAGCATTAGGTATTTTTAATAAAGAATCAACCTTTACCAAAAAAAACCATCTGATAAATTAACAAGTAGGATTTCTTTCAAAATTAAACATGTTTAAGCGTTGCTAGAATAACCATTACCCAAGCAGCTAAGAATAGGACTCCACCAATTGGTGTAATAGCCCCTAAAACGCCAACACCGCTTAAGCATAGAACGTATAAGCTACCTGCAAAAAATACAATTCCTGCAAGCATTAAATATCCTGCACGTGAAAGTTGAGTAACAGGTCCGATTAATGAAGAGCTCATTAAAATACCAATCGCGATTAATCCTAAAGCATGGAACATTTGATATTGAACAGCTGTATCCCATACGGCTGCATAATGATCGGATAATTTCCCTTTAAGTGCATGCGCCCCAAATGCGCCCAATGCCACTGCAAGGAATGCGTTCACCGCACCTGAAATAATAAAAAATCTCATCTTCTTTTGACACTTCCTTTTCTAAAAATCAAAAATCGAGTCACCATTTGCATCCACTTCATGAAGCTTGTTTGTAGTAACGGAAGCCGGTATCTGCGTCTGAGCCATCTGTTGTGGCAGTTGCGTATTTCGTGCTTGAACTACTTGAATATCTTGCATACCATGTTGTCTCGATGGTGTTGTTGCAACCCCTGGAGATTTAGTTAGTACTACATCGCATAATGCGCGAACAGCAGAAAGTGCTTCACGAATCTCCTGCTCGTTTTGAGCATGCTTTGCCTGCAATAAATGTTTATCAATTTCAGCAACAATTATTTCATTCGAAATCATTTGATGTTTCCCCCTTGTTTCGGCTCAAATTTCAAACACTCAAGACCCGATGACTTTTTTACGATTATTGAAGGCAGCTCTTTACTTTTGAATTGGTATGCTCGGCATCCTCTAGGACTCCGTTGGTCCCAAGTAACATAAAAATGCCTACATTTAAAACAACTCTCTTGCATGACGCTCCCCCTCTTCATACTTCACTTTACCATGATTATAAAAAACCATAAAGTGACGGGTTTTTGACTTTAATGCTAAAGTGGTCTGTTTAGTGGAGGAATTCCGTTGGGAGATTTGATTGTTGCGCTAACTGTGGTGATTGTTGCACTAACTCGGCTCATTGTTGCTCTAACTGCGATGATTGTTGCACTAACTCCACCCATTGTTATTTAGCAGAATATTCACGTCTTAAAAACTCCGATTCCCCACTTTTAAGGTCCATTGGGACATACGTAATTGACCTGCAGATCCCACACCAATATCATTTAGGCTCTCGGCCAAAGGAGAAAAGCCGTTGGGAGATTTGATTGTTGCGCTAACTATGGTGATTGTTGCACTAACTCCACCCATTGTTATTTAGCAGAATATTCACGTCCTAAAAACTCTGATTCCCCACTTTTAAGGTCCATTGGGACATACGTAATTGACCTGCAGATCCCACACCAATATCATTTAGGCTCTCGGCCAAAGGAGAAAAGCCGTTGGAAGATTTGATTGTTGCGCTAACTGTGGTGATTGTTGCGCTAACTCGGCTCATTGTTACTCTAACTGCGATGATTGTTGCACTAACTCCACCCATTGTTATTTAGCAGAATATTCACGTCCTAAAAACTCCGATTTCCCACTTTTAAGGTCCATTGGGACATACGTAATTGACCTGCAGATCCCACACCAATATCATTTAGGCTCTCGGCCAAAGGAGAAAAGCCGTTGGGAGATTTGATTGTTGCGCTAACTGTGGTGATTGTTGCACTAACTCGGCTCATTGTTGCTCTAACTGCGATGATTGTTGCACTAACTCCACCCATTGTTATTTAGCAGAATATTCACGTCCTAAAAACTCCGATTTCCCACATTTACACGCCATAAATCCCAAACAAAAACCGTTCTCTACAATAAGAACGGTTTTTGATATCGTTATTTCGTTAAATCAAAATCTATTGGAGATACTCCCCACTCTCGGAGCTGTGTATTGATTTTAGAATATGGTTTACTGCCGAAAAAGCCTCGATATGAACTAAGCGGACTTGGGTGAGGTGCTTCGATAATTGCATGGCGACTTGTATCAATCAGTCGTTTTTTTTGTTGTGCAGGTTTTCCCCAAAGGACGAAGATGATCGGTTGTTTACGGTCTGACAGCTTTTGAATAACCTTATCTGTAAACCGCTCCCAACCTTTCTTTTTATGAGAATGAGCTTGTCCTTCTCGAACCGTTAAGACGGTGTTTAACAAAAGTACGCCTTGCTCTACCCATTTTGTTAATGTCCCGTCCTCTGGAATCGGAAGGTCCAAATCCGATTGCATTTCCTTCAGCATATTTTGCAAGCTTGGTGGGTGCTTAACACCTTGTTTCACAGAAAAGCTCAATCCGTGTGCTTGACCTGCTCCATGATAAGGGTCTTGACCCAATATAACAACCTTCACATTTTCGTATGTTATATAACGAAAAGCATTCCAGAGCTCCTCTTTAGAAGGATAAATTGTTTGTGTGTCATATTCTTCTTTCAAAAATTCCTGAAGCTGCAAAAAATATGCCTGATCAAATTCAGTGCTGAGTACTTGCTGCCAATCATTGTCGAAAACTTGCTTTGTCATCTATTCTACTCCTTAAATTTAACTGTCACTTCATATCCAACAAGTGCGAACATATCGGCAACAGAACTCTGTGCATTACTTTTTGCTGTTTTTATAACTCCTTGAGTGGATGCTTCCTCAATCATTAGTTTTTTTGCTTCTTTTGCCAGTTCATATGCTTCGCTAATATCTGCTTTTTCTCGGAACAGACCTTCACTTGAAAAAACTTGAACATGATCAAAGTCTATTTCCGGTTCTCCTAGGATCTTTACACTTGGCAATGTTATCGTAGCTGTTTTCTTCTCTTCATTTAATTTTATATCTTTTTCAGAAATCTTCGAAAAGTCTACTCCTGCTTTAACACCACCAGGGATAACAACTAATAATTCTCTTTTAGTTCCTGGCAAATTTAAACCAATCTCTTTACCGAAAAGTTTATTGTCAGAGCGCTCAATCATAACCTTTGTATACGCCTCTGCTGTTGTTAGCTCATTTAAATTTTGAATGCGTTCCATGATTGAACCTTTATTTTCTGTGAACGTACTGCCTTTGATGATATTCATAGTTGCAATCGGAATGATAAATAATAGTGCGAGTACAATAATTATTGCCCATACATACCATTGCATAAAGAACTTCCGCATAAATATATTCCGCAAAAAGCCTTTCTTTCTATCTTTCCTATAGTAAAGAGGCTCTGAAGAATCAAGAATCGTGGCAGATTGTTCTTCTGACTTTAATTCTTTTAACATCTTCTCAAGCTCTCGTATTTTCTTGTTTGAAGTCATCTTAATCCCTCTCTTCAATTATTCTAAAAAGGAGTTTACTATTCCTGAAATCCATTTTCGACATTATTCTACTATGTTCACTCCTATTATAAGAGTTTCTGTTCTATTAATACAGTCCATTGAATTTGGTTTTTAACGGCAATTTTATGTAAAATAATTTTAAAGTAAGTATAATGGGATGGAGTTGGAGAAATGGCTGATTTGCAATGGCGAGAAAAGGTGAAAAGAATTACGAATGTGGCTGAAAGTGGGCAACATGTGCCGGAGCAGGCAAAAATATTTGGCATGGGTTGTTTCTATATATTTTTTGCTTTTATTATTTTAATTTTTCTTTTTCTATTAATTGGATTTATTCAAAAGGGACACTATATAGCAGCCTCAATAGTAGGATTAATTTGTTCAGGTGGGATTGTTATCATTCGAAGAATTATAAATGCAGATCGATTACCTTAATAAAAATCCAAACTGACCTTATCAAAAAGTTAGTTTTTGACCATTTTATTCTAGCCAGTTGTTTCGTTATAATAGGACTATAGAATCGCATTTTTTATATTCCGAAAGTTTAATAAAATAAGTTTTCATTAAAAGGAGTCTTTATCAATGTCACTAAAAAAAACACTAACAATAGCCGGCACAGATGCTTCTGGTGGTGCAGGTTTACAAGCTGATTTAAAAACATTCCAAGAGCATGGCACATACGGTATGTGTGCAGTGACTGTTGTTGCTACAATGGATCCAGATAATAACTGGTCTCATGGCGTATATACATTACCAATCGACGTTCTTAAAGCTCAATTAAAAACAACTCTTTCTACTGGCGTGGATGCAGTAAAAACAGGGATGATTTCTACTGAAGAAGCGATTCAAGTAGCTGGAGAGTCAATTGCAAACTCTGGTACAACGAATGTTGTAATCGATCCAGTAATGGTATGTAAAGGTGAAGATGAGGTATTAAATCCAGGTAACGTTGAAGCTATGATTAAATACCTTTTACCACAAGCACTTGTTACAACTCCAAACCTTTTTGAAGCTGGACAACTAGCTGGAACAGGTACACCAAAAACAATTGAAGAAATGAAAGTAGCAGCTCATAAAATTCATGAACTTGGCGCTAAAAACGTTATTATCAAAGGCGGTAAAGCGTTACAACATGAAAAAGCTGTAGACCTATTCTCAGATGGTGAAAAATTCATTTTGCTTGCAGCTGATAAAGTAGATACTACTTATAATCACGGTGCTGGTTGTACTTTCGCTGCTGCTGTAACAGCTAACCTAGCAAACGGTTTACCTGTTAAAGAAGCAGTGTTCGAAGCAAAAGCATTCGTTGCCGCTGCAATTGAACATGGTTGGAAATTAAACCAATTCGTTGGACCTGTTATGCATGGCGCAAAAGGTGTTTATGGTGTTCCGAACATCACTATTACTGAAGTTTAATATTAAATAATAGAACCTTCGCAATTTCACTTATTGCGGAGGTTTTTTTATGTATATTTTTTCATATTTAATCAACTTCTATAAATTTATGATAGGACAAGAGTTCTTTATGCAAAAAAAATCTTTTTAATTAAACGGCTTATTTAGTCGAGTGTAAGCGGCCAACTACAAATTGATTCTTTGATTATTTTTGTTATGGAAAAGAATAATTACTCCCCCCTCTTTAGTGTTAGCCTATAGAATTGCAAATTTTTTCGAAGTAGATATTAAGGAAATATTTTCATATGTAGGAGAGGAAGATAACAATGATTGATGTATTAGACAGATGGATGCTTGAAAGCGTAGTAAATTTTAATATTTTTGTAGGAATTACGACATTGATTTATATTGGTTCTTTGCTGGTTCTATTTTTTGTGA
Organism: Viridibacillus sp. NPDC096237; assembly: GCF_050278625.1. NCBI lineage: Bacteria > Bacillati > Bacillota > Bacilli > Caryophanales > Caryophanaceae > Viridibacillus > Viridibacillus sp. NPDC096237. The sequence continues at coordinate 133,272 of NZ_JBNNTI010000002.1, forward strand.
GAAAGAAGTTTGTTGGTAAACCAGACGAAAGAACAAATGCCATATATTTAAAAGTCATTTCTAGCTCTAAGGCTTCTGCAAAAACAGGCTATTTATCTTTTCCTTTTTAAAATTTTTAATACAGCGTTTCCTATTAAAACCGCTAATATAAAGATCCATACATAAAAGCTTAATTTATCAGGTAAAAATTTCAATACCCATATAGACAGCATAATCGTTGCAATCGTAAGGTAACTGATTTTTTCCTCATACTCAAATTTCTTTAAATTGCTAACGAGAATTATATAACCGATTGGAGGAGTTATTATACAAAAAAAATATAGCGGTCCTTTTTTTAAATACCACGGTAATTTATTTCGCAAAAATTTCCCTTCCTTCCTATTCATCTATCTAATCCTAGTTTAAATAATAACTTACCTTTACACAAAACTTATTCACTTACTTTATTTAAAATAAAAATATAATATCCACATGAAAATCGGAAATATAATACCTACAATATACCTAAAGATAAACACTAAGAAATATAGAGGTTCGAAATCTCTATTTCTAAAACATTTATATAGCACCAATTGGACTCAAAACACATTATCTGCTGTTGCAATTTGTTCCTCTGATAAACCTATATTTCTAGCTGTATTAGCATCAAATTTATAAATACCATTTTCATCTTCAATAATTGTTCATTTTATAATTTCTGATAATTCATTTAACTCTTTTTATTCTTGAATTGATAATTGATTTAACAAATTGTTTGATGATTCTTCTTGTAATTGATAAGAATCATCAGAAGTTTCTGCAGCTTTAGTACTTGAAATTGTAGGAAGAAATAATGTCATTAATAAGGCTGAACTACTAGCTACTAAAATGTTTTTTCATTTTCCTGTTTATTACGTTTCTCAAAAATCCGCCTTCTTCCCTTTAAGTTTTATACAAACTAAAGAAACAAGATCACTTTCTATATACGCTATTTTTCTAGGTAGCTTGTCCTCAAAAAATTAATTCTGACAAAGCTTATGAAGAAAATAGATTTTTTGAGCATACGAATCGCAATCGTAGAATTTTTTCTCTATACTAGAGAATAGATTGCTAGCTGTTGGAAGGAGAATTTAAATGGAAATAGTACAAATCGAAAAGCTTCAACAACTTCTTAATTCCTTTGCGAATAAAGATGTTTATATACATTTAGAGACGACCAACGGGGCTTATGCCTCTCATTTCAATGAAAAAGTATTCAACGCCGGTGCATTTATCCGTAACATTAAACTTCAATATGAATTGGGTAAAGTTACAGCAGGTGTTCCTCACCGCGTTGGCTTGAAAATGGCTCATGGTTGGGTTTATGCGCAAGGCATTACTCACTATGAAATAGATGAACAAAATCGCTTGTTAATGGCTGGACATGACTATGACGGCAAATTAGCAGTAGCACTTGAAATTAGCGAAACACCATTTACTTATTAATTAAGGAGTGATACAGATGACACTACAACCTGAACGACACGTACTTGTCGTATTCCCGCATCCTGATGATGAAGCATTTGGTGTTTCTGGCACCATTTCTACATATATCAATCAAGGTACACCTGTCACATATGCATGCTTAACACTTGGCGAAATGGGACGTAATCTTGGAAATCCCCCATTCGCGACACGTGAGACTTTACCTTTAGTCCGTAAAAAAGAATTGATAGCTTCATGTGAAGCAATGGGCGTTACAGATTTACGTATGATGGGATTACGCGATAAAACAGTAGAATTTGAAGATGACGAGAAAATGGTTCAAATGATGACTGACCTTATCGATGAGTTGAATCCATCGTTAATCATCACGTTCTATCCAAATTATGCTGTACACCCTGACCATGAAGCAACTGCTCGTGCTGTTGTACGTGCCGTACGTCGTATGCCTGTAGAAGAGCGTCCGAAGTTACATGCTGTAGCTTTTGCGAATAATACCGGTGAAGGTCTTGGTGATCCAGATATTGTCAACAATATTCGCGATGTACGTGAGCAAAAGCTTGGCTCAATGCGCGCTCATATTTCTCAAACAGCTTGGATGCTTGAGGAGAATGAAAAACGACTAGAAGCTGGTGAACCAGAAGCTGAGAACTGGTTAACTTATGAACGTTTCTTTAGCTACCGCTGGAATGAAGATTTTGAAGAACAATTTTAAAAGAATACTGACTCCCCCTAGTAATATTTTTTTAAAAGAATGCTAGGGATGTTTTGTTTTCTAGAGACCAATAAATGTATTCATGTTTATTATTGTCTGAAAATTATGTCTTTTACATAAACTATTTACATCTGAATGTAAACTCTTTATGATGAATAAATATTCAACTATAAAAATGAGGTATTTAATATAAAATGAAAAAATTCCCTATATCTACTTGGCTATTATTTATATTTCCGTCACTGATTGGCGTGTTCTTATTTATGACGCCACTTAAGACTGCTGATGGTTGGAAAGTTCCTATTGCGATTTTGGCGAATTTACTTGCCGGATCTTTGGTTTCATTCATTTCCTGGTTTACAGTTATCGTATTCTTCATCGCAGCATTAGGTTCGGTTGCTTATCACTTTATTCCGCAAAAGAACCCTGAAAAGCCAACAATGTTCGATGGTATTTTCCGTGTAAATTGGTTTTGGACAATAGCACGTGTTCTTGGTTTTGTTTTTGCATTTATGGTTGTACAAGACTTCGGTCCTAGCGCAATCCGTAATGAAAATACAGGTGGTCTGTTAATGAATCCAGACGGTGGTCTTGTGACTTTCCTATTCACGATTTTCTTATTTGCAGGCTTACTGCTTCCATTCTTAACTCAGTTCGGCTTACTTGAATTCTTCGGTACAATGATGGTTAAAATTATGCGACCATTATTCAAAATTCCGGGGCGTTCTTCAATTGATGCATTAGCTTCTTGGATTGGTGATGGTACAATTGGTGTCCTTTTAACTAATCGTCAATATGAAGAAGGCAATTATACGCAAAAGGAATCTGCAATTATCGCGACTTCTTTTTCAATTGTATCAATCACATTCTGTATCGTGGTAATTGATACAGTGCATTTAGGTGAGTATTTTATTCCATTTTACGGAGCGGTTGTTCTATGTGGCTTAATACTAGCCTTGATCATGCCCCGTATTTATCCCCTTTCTAAGAAAAAGGACACATATATCAATGGGAAACCACTTGATCTTGAACGCGAAAAATTACCAGAAGGCTATAATATGATTACACACGGTTTAGAAAATGCATTAAATACAGCTGAACGTAATCGTAATTTCAGTAAATTTTTCGTTGATGGTTTTAAAAACGTTTTAGATATGTGGTTCGGTGTTGCACCGATTGTTATGGCTTTTGGTACTGTAGCATTAATGCTTGCCGAATTTACTGGTATCTTCACGTTCTTAGGAAAACCATTTGAGCCAATTTTAACAATGCTTGGTTTACCTGAAGCTGCTGAAGCTGCACAAACTATAGTTGTAGGTTTTGCTGATATGTTCTTACCTACTATTCTTGGTTCTGGTATTGAATCAGACTTAACACGTTTTGTAATTGCGGGTGTTTCTGTTTCTCAGTTAATTTACATGTCAGAGGTTGGTGGCTTAATCCTTGGTACGAAAATTCCGCTTAACTTTTTTGAGTTAATCCTTATTTTCTTATTACGTACTTTAATTTCTTTACCAATTATCGCTGGTATCGGTCATTTAATTTTTTAATAAAAAAAGAAGGACAGTCTTATTTAAAAGGCTGTCCTTCTTTTTATTTATATAGTAAGCATATTATAAATTAAATAACTTGATAAACCTATTGTTTCTGTATTCTTATATAGGTTTCTTTTTAAGGAAATTAACTTTAATATAAGTTATTTTCTTTAAAATATACCATAAAAACAAAGTCTATTCTTTTATACTGCAAAGAAACCCTTGCTTCAAACATATATCAATCATAAATTTCTTATAACCTACTGATTCAAATTCAACACCAATTGCTTGTCCACTTAACTCTCGTATTTCACCTTTACCAAAGACATGATGCTCTACGCGATTATTTAACTGCAAATCTTCTTTTTTAGTAATGGCATTTACGGGAATATCCCGAGCGTGTTTACTTTCTCGATAACTAATTTCTTTTTTCACTAACCCCTTCCCCTTCACTAAACGGCGAACTTGTTTTATGAACTGAGACTCCTCTACATGTTCATCATCTTTTAAATGATAAGTAAGCAATTCTAAATGCTTGCGTGCTCGAGTCATCCCTACGTAAAAGAGGCGTACGGCTTCTTCTATCGGTTCACTATTATCTTCATCCTGTTGTTTTATATCATCCTTTGAAGGAATAACGCCATCAACTAGATCAATCATATACACGTTGTCATATTCAAGCCCCTTTGCACTATGCAAAGTAGATAAAGTGACTACATCACGCCCTTTGTTTGACCAAGAAGTTTTCATAATTTCTTCTAGTTCTTTTAATCGTTTTGCGAATGCTTCAAGATTCGTTAAACCAATTGCTATATGCTCTAATTGATTTAGGACACCTAATAACCCTTCCTCATTAAAGCCAAGATGTTCAGCCGTATTGCGAATCGATTTTTCATAACCCAAGTTTTTACGAATGATTTTAATTGCTTCTTCTGGTTCTAAAACATTTATCTTATTAATTAACTGCTTTGTTTTTTTTAATGCCTGCTCTTGATAGTCTGCATGCCTCACAGTTTGAAGCTGATCAAAAACTGAAGTTTTGTCATTATTGTTTTTTAAATACATCATTTGTTTTTTCGTAATGTAAGCACTCATTTTCGTATGCACTTTTTCAAGAATGTCTACACGTGAATCATTATAGGAAAGGCGCATGAAATTGATAATATCTTCTACAATCCAATGTCGGAAAAATTTCAAATCTACGTCTTTCATATAGAATGGCAAACCTGCTTTATTTAACTTATCCACTAAACGGATGGCGGAAGAATTATTACGGTATAAGATGGCTGTTTCTTGTGGATTGCTACTCTTCTCAATTTCTTGAATGACATAGTTTAGTTGTAGCTCATAGCGCTGCATATTATGGATTTCAATTGACTCCCCAGTTGGATTTTCCGTAAACATTTCCTTTGCATAGCGCTTTGGATTTCGTTTAATGAAGTCATTTGCTGTTTTCACGATTTCTGGTGTAGAGCGATAGTTTTGAGTCATTGTTAAAATTTTTGCTTGTGGATAAATCTTTTCAAATTCTAATAACTTTTGTACGTCTGAACCACGCCACATGAAGATAGATTGGTCATCATCAGCTACAACACAAAGATTATTTTGTGGTTTTGCTAAGATTGTAATAATTTCATGCTGTATCACGGAATTATCCTGACTTTCATCCGTTAAAATGTATTCAAAGCGGTGCTGATATTTCGTACGAATTTGCTCATCCTCTTGTAAAATGCGTAAGCAGTATGTGAGCATATCATCAAAATCGAGAAGTGGGTGATGCGGGTTTTGCATTTTGAATTGTTCATACGCTTTATACATATCCTCTATGCCTGAGATGGAGGATTTCACGGTACTTAGCTGCTTACTTGAAAGCATACGGTTCTTCACATAGCTAATATAGGTGAGGAGTTCGTCCATTTCATCTTCAGTTGGATTTGTATCCTTCATTTCAGTAAATATATTTCGAAGGATTATTTTTTTATGCAGCGGAACGTCATTACCCCCTTCCACTAGTTGAAAAGTTATTCGTTGCTTTGCAAAGTATTCTCGTACTACTTGAAAAGCAAAGCTATGAATTGTGGAGAAATGTACCTTTTCACGCGTAAGTTTGCCAAAGAATTGGTCAAAGCGTTGTGCCATGTCTTGTGCGGATGCTTTACTAAATGTAATGGCTAAGATCGTATGTGCTGGTATTTTCTTCACTAGCAATAGATAACCAATTTTCATATTCAAAGTCGTAGTTTTTCCTGAACCGGGTGATGCTAATAATAGCAATGGACCGTCCGAATATCGAACTGCCTGTTTTTGTACATCATTTAATGATACACCCGTATGTTGTTGCATCTTATCAAAGAAATTCATTTGTACTTTTAATCCTTTCCGTTCATTCACTGTTATTTACATTATAACTGAAAGCTGGTTGGAAACGTTTTTTTGCCCGCTTAAACAATAAATTGCGAAACATTTAGAATTAACTTAATATTTAGTTCATTACGATTAGATAATATGTTAAAATGAATAAATGAATTTTCAGGAATCGGAGGTTAGACGAATAATTATGACAGTATCAGATGTGAAGACCGTTCAGGTGGAAAATGTACTAATTGCTTATCAATTTTTAAAAGATGTTGTTGCACACACACCATTACAAAAAAATGACTATTTATCTGAAAAATATAGTTGTACTGTTTATTTAAAACGCGAAGACTTACAACATGTACGTTCTTTTAAACTACGAGGTGCCTATTATAAGATTAAAAGTATAGAGTATGATGCACGTGAAAAAGGTGTTGTCTGCGCAAGTGCGGGCAACCACGCGCAAGGGGTTGCATATGCGTGTGCACATTTAGGTATTCGTGGTCATATTTTCATGCCAACAACTACTCCTTCTCAAAAAATTGAGCAAGTGAAAATGTTTGGACGTGAATTTGTAGAGGTTATTTTATCGGGCGATACTTTTGATGATTCTGCTAGAAGTGCGCAGGCATTTTCAAAGGCTGAAGAACATATTTTCATTCACCCATTCGATGATATAGATGTAATTTCAGGACAAGGTACCGTTGCCGTAGAAGTGATGAATGATATTGAAGAGCCGATTGACTATGTATTTGGTAGTATTGGTGGGGGCGGTTTAATTGCCGGAGTATCTGCCTATATTAAAAATCTTTCACCTCAAACTAACATTATTGGTGTTGAGCCAGGTGGTGCTGCGAGTATGAAGGCAGCTTTTGCTAACGGTGGTCCTGTTGCCTTAGATTATATCGAAAAATTTGTTGATGGTGCAGCTGTACAGCGTGTTGGCGATACTACATATGCACTTTGCAAAAAGTATGTTGATGATATTATTGCTGTTCCTGAAGGTAAAGTATGTACGACAATTTTGAGCTTATACAATAAGCATGCAATTATTGCCGAACCAGCTGGCGCTTTACCTGTTGCGGCACTGGATGCTTATCAAAATCAGATTAAGGGTAAATCCGTTGTTTGTATAATTAGCGGTGGTAATAATGACATCGGTCGTATGCAAGAAATCAAAGAGAAATCCTTAATTCATGAAGGCTTACTATATTATTTCATCGTTAATTTTCCACAGCGCGCAGGAGCCCTTCGCCAGTTCCTTAGTGAGGTACTTGGTCCAGATGATGATATTACAACATTCGAATATACTAAGAAGAACAATAAAGAAAGTGGTCCAGCCCTTGTAGGCATCGAGTTAAAACGTCCTGAAAATTATGCGGGTTTAATTGGTCGTATGAAACTTAATGGCTTCTCATTTAAAGAAGTAAACAATGATAGTACGTTATTTGCTCTTTTGGTTTAGTATTCACAAAAAAAACGGAATCTTCTAAGTTAGAAGATTCCGTTTTCATTTCTATGTTTTCCAACCCTGGCTTGCACTAAGGTGGAATTCTTTTGGATTCTGGAATCGAACCCACCTTAAAGCGGGATTTTATACATGACAGTCCTATAGGATGTACTGTAATCATGTATTCCCCTAAATATAAATTTCTATAAACTAACCTTCTTTAATTTTCTCTATTTCAGTCTAAAGGAGCTTATCAATTACAGCCCCTCCTTATTCTAATAAACACTTCTACCCTTTAAACTTCAGTAATATATAGTAAAAACACGCTAACGCTAACCCCAAGGCCATTATAAAAATTTATACGAATACATCAAAAGAATCTCAAGGTGAACTATTTTTTATCTATCAACATCTTTATAGCTATTAAACTTGGCAAGAGAGTTACTACATAATTTCGATTTATAAACCTTTGCTATTGTAAAAATTATACTAAAAAGAATCGCACTATATTCTTGTATTCTCCATGTTGTTATTTGTAAGTCTTCAAATAACAACATGAAAAAACTGGTCATAGAAAATATACCCGCTCCTATGCAGATGAAAATCACTTTGAAACTTGGTAAAATATACCTTCAATATTGCAACTCCTTTTTAAGTTATTCAACTCTATTATAAATAAACTATATTTTTCTTACTTGAGGCTAAGAAACGGTTTTATACTATGGATTTATTTTATCATTCAAGCTATCTCTGATATCAGATTTTACGATATAGGTAAACAAAAAGCAGGAACCCTTAGACAGGGTTCCTGCTTTGCAATTTCTTCTTACTATACACTTAGTAGAGTTCGATCTGATACAAGCTTTTCACCGCGAATACATTGGAATGCATTCATTAAATCGGCGATTGTTAAGTCTTTTTTCGCTTCTGGTTCTACTTCTAATATAATTTGGCCTTTATCCATCATTATGAGGCGATTGCCGAGATCAAGCGCTTGTTGCATATTGTGGGTAACCATTATTGTCGTTAGATTATCCTTTTCTACTAGCTGCTTAGTTAAATTCGTAATGAGCTCTGCACGTGAAGTGTTCACTCTATCCCATTTTTAAATTAAGCACTTTAAAGAAATTGAACTGGGGTAGAAATAAACACTTCTTGCAATGACAATTGATTTAAATATGATTCGATCTATTAGATTTTTAATCCATGTACAAACTAAATCTACTATGATATGCTATGATGCATGCTTTTTATTACGTGGTTCGAAACCATCCCACGAAAAAAAACTAGGGGGAAATGAATAATGAAAGTAAAATCTTTGGCTACTAGCGGAATTATCGCAGCGCTTTATATTGCTGTGTCCATGCTAATTGCCCCACTAGCATTCGGTGCTATACAGTTCCGTATTGCTGAGATGTTCAATCATCTCGTTGTCTTCAATAAAAAGTACTTTGTCGGCATAGTACTTGGTGTATTTATTACGAATCTATTTTCACCACTAGGTATGTATGACTTACTCTTCGGTCTTGGCCAATCGGTCTTAGCCTTAGGTATTACAATTTTTGCGAAACGTTTCATTAACGGACATATGAAGCAAATGATTTTTGGAACAGTCATATTTACATTTACAATGTTCATAATCGCAATCGAATTGTATCTCGCTTTCGACCTACCTTTCTTATATACTTGGTTAACGGTTGCTTTTGGTGAATTAGTAGTAATGGGTATTGGTATTCCGGTTATGCTAGCACTGAACAAACGTATTAACTTTAATAAGCTAATTGAAGGTTAATATTATAACCACCTCCCCGCAATTTTGCGGAGAGGTGGTTTTTTGTTTGATATCTATTCAATGTATTTCCCTATAAAAAAGAGACAGTCTCAAGTTGAGATTGTCTCTTTTTATTTAAAGCTGGTAATCCTTCACTTCATCACGCAATTTTGCCTTTAAGAATTTACCGACTGATGTTTTTGGAATTTCTGTTAAGAAAACAACATGATCTGGTACCCACCACTTTGCAAATTGCCCTTCTAAATAAGAAAGGAGTTCTTCCTTTGTAGCACCACTACCTTCTTTTAAGACAACACATGCTAATGGGCGTTCTTGCCATTTTTCATCTGGAACCGCGATAACTGCAGCTTCAAATACTGCTTCATGTGTCATAAGGGCATTTTCTAAATCTACAGATGAGATCCATTCCCCACCGCTCTTAATCAAGTCTTTTGTACGATCTGTAATTTTGATATAACCTTCTGGTGTCATGACGGCAATATCACCTGTATATAACCAGCCGTTTTTGAAAGCCTCTTCTGTACGATCATCCTTATAGTATTCATCCGCAACCCAAGGCCCACGAACAGTTAGCTCACCCATTGTTTTGCCATCCCATGGAACTTCTCCTTTTTCGTTGACGACACGTGTTTCGATGAGTGATGTCGTTAAGCCTTGTGTGGCACGAATATTAATTTTTTCGTCCATTGACCAATTTTCCATTTCCGTTGTGTATGTGGATAGGCTGACAAGTGGTGTCGTTTCGGTCATACCGTAGCCGACGATAAATGGTACTTTGTATTTTTCTTCGAAGGCGCGAATTAAGCCTTTTGGTGAGGCTGATCCACCACATACGATGACGCGTAATGACGATAAATCGCGCGGATTATGCTCTTGTTCATTTAATACGCCAAGCCAAATCGTTGGGACACCTGCCGTTAATGTTACTTTTTCTTGCTCGATTAGATCGAGTAGTAGCTGCGGAGTGAACATTGGACCAGGTAATACTTGTGTTGTACCAAAATTCACTGCCGCAAATGGCATACCCCATGCATTTACATGGAACATTGGTACGACTGGCATGGCTATATCACTCTCACGAATACCAAGCGAATCTGCTAGACCAAGCGCTAAGCTTTGTAGCACCAAACTACGATGTGTGTATACGACTCCTTTTGGAAAGCCAGTTGTGGCACTTGTGTAGCACATGCCTGCAGGTAAATTCTCGTCTAAATCATCAGGGAATTCATAAGAATCTGATGCCTCTTCTAGCAGTTTTTCGTAAGAGTGTACGTTTTCTAAATTTGTTTCAGGTAAGTCTGTTCCGTCTTGCATAACAACGAAGTGCTTAACTGTTTTTAATAATGGTGCAGCTTGTGCAATTAACGGGAAAATATCGCTATCTACTAGTAATATTTCATCTTCCGCATGATTGATAATATACACAATATGCTCTGGTGACAGGCGGATATTAATCATATGGAGAATGGCTCCAGCACATGGCACGCCGAAATACGCCTCTAAATGACGGTGATGATTCCACGCTAATGAGCCAACCTTTGTTCCCTTTGTCATCCCCAGTTTTGTTAATGCTTCAGACAATTTTCGTGTACGTTGCCCAAACTCTTTATAAGTAATACGATGAATCATCGTCTCACTCGTTCTAGAAATGATTAATTTTTTCGGAAAATATCTCTCTGCACGTTTTACAAAATCAGTTAGTACTAATGGTGTTTGCATCATAATAGCCCTACTCCCCTTTGATTAAGTAATATGATTTTATTTAAAAGCATTGCTTATAAACCGATATTTTTTGCAATAATCATTTTCATGACTTCGTTTGTACCTGCGTAAATAGATGCTACTGAGATGTCTCGGAAGCGTCTAGCAATCTTATATTCTTCCATATAACCGTAACCACCGTGTAGTTGCATGCATTGTACTGAAATATCTCTGGCACTTTCGGTAATCCAGTATTTTGCCATCGATACTTTGGTTACGACGTTTTTACCAGCTAAATGATCTTCTATTAAAGATTCAAGAAATGCTTTACCGAGTTCAATTTTCGTCGCCATTTCAGCGATTTTAAACTGTGTATTTTGGAAAGAGCTGATGGCTTTACCAAATGCCTGTCTTGATTTAGTATAGTCTAGCGTCATTTCCAGCATATCTTCAGCTGCAATTTGAGCAGCGATGGCTACCACAAGGCGCTCTTGTTGTAATTTTTCCATTAAATATTGAAAACCTTTGCTTTCAGTACCTAATAAATTTTCTATTGGAACTTTACAATCTTCAAAGTAGAGCTCAGCTGTATCTTGAGAATGCATACCGACTTTGTCCAACTTTCGCCCTTTCGTAAACCCTGGTGTCCCTTCTTCTATGACTAATAGGCTCACACCTTGATGCTTACGCGCTGCATGTGGGTTTGTTTTTACAGCAACAACGACTAAATTGCTATTTATACCATTTGTGATAAAGGTTTTTTGACCATTTACGATATAATGATCCCCTTCTCGAATCGCCGTTGTTTTTATATTCGCTAAATCTGATCCCGTTCCAGGTTCGGTCATAGCAATTGCAGTAATGACATCTCCTGTCACGCATTTAGGTAGCCATTTTTTCTTCTGCTCTGCTGTGCCGTATGCCTCTATATAAGGTACGACGATATCATTATGTAGTCCAACGCCTGTTAGACCTCCACCTACTCGTTCCAATTCCTCTCCGATAATAACACCGAAACTGAAATCCAAATCGAGCCCGCCGTACTGTTCCTCGATTTGAGGACATAAAAAGCCCATGTCACCGAGCTTTTTCCAAAAGGAAGTAGGAATAAGCCTATCTCGTTCCCAAGTTTCATAATGTGGCACTGCTTCATCTTCTAAAAACTTGCGTAAGGACTTGCGAAATAGTTCGTGCTCTGTAGTTTCAAAACGATATCTCCTCATAACTTGTCACCCCTTAACATTGGCTATCTCGGCTGTAATCGAACGGCTCCATCTAGTCGAATTACTTCACCATTTAACATTGTATTTTGAATAATACTTTCAACTAACTGAGCATATTCTGACGGCTTCCCTAAACGGTGAGGGAATGGTGTTAAATCAGCGAGTGCCCTCTGTGCATTTTCCGGTAATCCTGCAAATAATGGCGTTTCTACTAATCCTGGTGCAATCGTCATCACACGCACGCCAATTGAAGCTAACTCACGGGCAATAGGCAAGGTCATACCCACAATGCCACCTTTTGATGCACTATAAGCTGCTTGACCAATTTGCCCTTCATACGCTGCAACTGAAGCAGTATTAATAATGACTCCTCGTTGACCATCTAAATCTGCCTCGTTATGCTGCATAGCGTCTGCTGCTAAGCGAATCATGTTAAATGTACCAACTAAATTCACCTGTAGTACTTGTTCAAATTGCTTTAAAGAATGCGGACCTTTTTTCGATAATACCTTGCCCGGTGTCGCAATACCTGCACAGTTTACCACTACATGAATGTTGCCAAATTTCTCAAGTGCTATTGCTAAATTCCCCTCTACCTCTGTAGCATCTGAGACATTTGTTTTCAAAAACAAAGCAGTATCTGCTCCAATTTCTTTTGCTAGTGCGTGTCCTTTTTCTTCATTCATATCGAAAATTATGACTTTACCACCAGCTGCAGTTATATGACGTACTGTCGCTTCTCCCATTCCAGAAGCGCCACCTGTTACGATTGCAGTTATATGTTTTAGCTCCATTCCCATCTCCCTTTCTGAAATAAACTATGATTGATAACGTTCAATAATTGTAGCGTTCGCCATACCCATGCCTTCACAAATAGCGAGCAAACCATATCTACTACCTGTGCGCTCTAAGTAGTACAGCATCGATACAAGTAATTTCGTACCCGTTGCACCTAATGGATGGCCAAGTGCAATAGCACCTCCATTTGGATTTAACTTTTCAGGGTCTCCGCCCATATCTTGAAGCCACACAAGAGGAACTGGCGCAAAGGCTTCGTTTACTTCATAGACTGATAAATCACCCATTGTTAAATCTGCCTTTTGTAGTACTTTATGCGTCGCAGCAATTGGCCCCGTCAACATCAATGTTGGATCTGAGCCAACAACCGAACGGGCGACCACTCGTGCTAGTGGTTTAACACCCAGTTCATTTGCTTTTGCTTTAGACATCAACAGAACCGCTGAGGCACCGTCGCTCATTTGACTTGCGTTACCAGCTGTAATGACACCATTTTCATCAAAAACTGTTTTCAGTCCTGCTAAAATTTCTCCTGTTGTATCTGCTCTTGGACCTTCATCTTCTTGGAATGTATAACTATCACCTTGATTATCTTGTACTTCAATCGATACAATTTCCTTTTCGAAGTAACCGTTATGAATAGCTTTTAAAGCCTTATGGTGACTAGCAACTGAATAAGCATCGAGCTCTTCACGGGATATTCCCCACTCTTTGGCAATCCGTTCTGCTGATAATCCTTGATTGATCAATTCATATTGCTCCGTTAGCCTTACACTTTGTTTAGCCTCTCGCATATTAGAAAACATTGGTTCACGCGTCATGCTTTCCACTCCCCCTGCAATGACGATATCCATATCACCGGATAATATGGCTTGCGAGGCAAAGTGTACAGCTTGCTGACTTGAGCCACATTGACGGTCAATTGTTACTCCTGGTACTTCAATCGGAAATCCTGCGATTAACGCTGCTGTTCTCGCGATATTGCCTCCTTGCTCACCCGATTGCGTGACACAACCTAAAATTATATCTTCGACTGCCGCTTTTTCTACTCCAGCTCTTTGCATTACTTCTTCAAGGACAATTGCTGCTAGTTCATCCGGTCTTGTATTACTAAGCGCACCTTTTCTGCGTCCAACAGCTGTACGTACTGCTGCAACTATTACTACCTCATTCATAGCTTTCACTCCTATTTCATTTCTTCACGTAATTGATATTTTAATATTTTCCCTGAAGCATTACGTGGTAATACTTTTGTATACAAAAACTTCTTGGGAATCTTATAAGCTGCTAATCTCTCACTACAGAAGCTTTTAATATCTTCTTCGTTTAGAGTTCGGTCATCCTTTGATACGATAATGCCTACAACGATTTCTCCCCATTTTTCATCTGGTATGCCTATTGTTGCAGCTTCTAAAATTTCAGGATGGCTATTTAAAACTTGCTCAACCTCAACGGAATAGACATTTTCGCCACCTGATATAATCATGTCCTTTTTACGATCTACTACGGTGATAAATCCATCATCATCAATCACCGCCATGTCCCCCGTTAATAACCAGCCATCTGAAAATGTACGTTGTGTTTCCTCAGGTTTACGATAATATTCTTTCATAATCGTTTCGCCCTTCATCACAAACTCTCCTATCTCACCTGTTTTAGCATCCTCCATGTTATCCGTAACAATACGGACGTTCGTTAAGTACATAGCCTTACCACCCGCGCCAAGCTTTGTTTTATGAGCTTCAGGTGTTAAGAAGATTCCCCCTGGCCCTGCTTCTGTAAGTCCACATAAATTATAAAATTGATCTGTTCCAAATAACGCAATTGCACGCTCTACAAGTGCTGGTGCCATTGGCGCCGCTCCATATCCACAAACACGTACGGATGAGAGATCATAATGATTTTCTTGTACATGTACCATGGCGTTGTACATAGTCGGTACACCGAAAAACACTGAAATCTTATGCTTTTCAATCTCCTCTAATGTCTTTACTGGATTAAAATCTCGATGAATAACATTAGAGGCACCGAGGTAAATAGCCGTTGTTAAAAATCCATTTAACTGTGCAGAATGGAAAAGTGGTGCTAAATGTAAAAATACATCATCTGATGACATCTTCTTCATCACTAAAAAATTCATGTTCACATTCATGATTCTCTGGTGATCAAATAGGGCCCCCTTTGGTCTACCAGTTGTTCCAGATGTATATAAAATCTCGGCATTATCCGTATTTAGTACAACCACATCCGGTTCAGCACAATTGGCACTAAAAGCTTGATTCCATGATAAATTCCCTTGAAGTTTCGCTTCATTTTGAACAATAATTTGCTCCAGGCCATTATGTCCTTTATTGGCCTTGGCTGTGATTTCTTCTAAATTGGCATCACAGAACAACATTTTGCATTCAGATTGTTCCAAAATATAAGCTACCTCAGGTGTTACTAAATAGAAATTTATAGGAACAACTACTCCACCAGCTTTCCAAATAGCATAGAGAGCAATTGCGAAGTGATCTGAGTTTTTCATAAATAGACCAACTTTTTCATCATGTTTTAAACCTAGTGCAATAAGACCATTTGCTAATTTATTTGCTTCTTCATTAAATTGTTGGTACGAATAAGATCTTCCTTCACAGGTTACACACATTTTATGTGGATGACGGTTTGCATTTAATACTAATGGCGTAGTTAAATTCATAGATTATCCCCTTTCAAAATGCGAATTATCAAACTTTTCTAATAACTTAACTTTACACAATTATACATGTAAGCGCTATTATAAAACTATTAAAAAGGAACATTTTCGAGAGGAAATATTAATTAGAAGAGAATAATTTCAAATCTAGCATCCCATTACAATATGCAGCTTTGTCTATTAAAATTCTTATCTTCACCAATAAAAAAAGCCGTATCTTCAATTAAGAAGATACAGCTCTATTAAATGCCTAACTATTAAGCAGTTTTAGTTTCTTTCTCTTGTAACTTTTTTAACATATCTGCTGTCATCGCATCTAAGTCGTATTTTGCTTTGAAACCCCATTCTTCTTGTGCAGCGCTTGCATCAATAGAATTTGGCCAACTATCTGCAATGGCTTGACGTATTGGATCGACTTCATAAGCCATTTTAAAATTAGGTATATGCTTGCGGATTGAAGCCGCAATTTCCTCAGGCTCAAAACTCATAGCTGTTACATTGAATGCATTGCGATGTATTAATTTCTCAGGATCCGCTTCCATTAAATCTACAATTGCTTGCAACGCATCTGGCATATACATCATATCCATGTATGAGCCCTGTGCGATATATGAAGTATACTTTCCTTCAGAAATCGCTTTATAGTATATATCAACCGCATAATCTGTTGTACCGCCACCAGGAGGAGTTACATAAGAGATTAATCCCGGGAAACGTACGCCGCGAGTATCTACACCAAAACGTTGGAAATAGTAATCACATAATAATTCACCTGCTACTTTGTTTACACCATACATCGTTGTAGGGCGTTGTAAAGTATCTTGTGGTGTATTGTTTTTGGGCGTAGAAGGTCCAAATGCACCGATTGAACTTGGTGTGAAAAATTGTAGATTTTGTTCACGTGCGACTTCTAACGCATTGACCAGTCCACCCATATTCAAGTTCCAAGCAAATAGCGGTTTAGCTTCTGCAGTTGCCGATAATAACGCAGCCATATGCATTAAAGTGTCTGCCCCAAAATCCTTCGCTATGTCATTCATGCGCTCTGCATCCATAACATCCAGCATTTCAAATGGCCCCTTTTGTGTAGCTGGCTTGCGAATATCTGTTGCTAAAATATTTTCTGTTCCATATGCTTCGCGCAGTTTAGATACTAACTCTGACCCAATTTGACCGCACGCACCGGTTATCATAATTTTCTTCATCTAAAAATCCTCCTCACCCAATAAACAATTGTATTTCCAGAAAATACATTCTTCTGTAGATTACAAATGTATTTACAGAGAATACAAATAACAATAAAAATACGTTGATTTATCAATGTTTTAATTGATTTCATTATACAATGTATGTTTCTAAAACACAATAACCGTTTTTTCACACAGGACAGCTAGTTCCCTGATACATTTATCAGTTATTTATTTTATAATGAATAAAAGGAGTGTCATCAATGCATTTATTTAATCTAACTATGATTTATTTAACCGCAATCATCATCTGTACATTCCTACTTATAATGGATGTACCTATAGTCGTTGTCTTCACCTTACTATTTATGTATGTTTTTACTCTTACAATGTTTCCTTACTACAACGCTTCGCTATGGTCCAATAACATTAGCAAAATTGATCGTTTTGTAACAAAGCATAAAACAAAACCTATATTCGCTTACCCATACGCAGTTGCACACGAAACCGTAACAGAACAAAAAATAAGCGTACAGAAAATACTTAGCAGTTATAAACAACAGGACACTCAACACAACTACCGCTCTTTACTAGCTATTCTCAACAAAGATTTCGAAACTGCTTTAGCAGAAGCGAAGCAACTTCAAAAAGAACCCATTCGCAGTTACACTATCGCACACATCGAAACGTTACTCGGCAACTTCGATACAGCAAAAGCACTCATACCTAACCTAAAAAAAGAATGGATGCCACATTCCATTGAAGGACTAATCGCCTATGAACAGCAAGATTTTCGGACATTTGAAAAAGAAGCACACGCCGCCATCACAAAAGCTAGAGGGCTACAAAAACATTTATTGTTTTATTCTTTTAAAGAAATGAAGGTAAGTTTCGAGGCAAAGTAAAAAACCACCCGGGGGAGGGTGGTTTTTTTAGGGATGGAATTTTTACATTCCAATGGGGAGTTGGTATAGTATTGGGCTTTTTGGATGAGTTTTATACATATTGTTTAAATTTATTTGTTTTAGTTGAAATTACCTCGTTAATTATTTTTAACTCCACTTTCTTCGAATGATTTTTAAGATTTTTTCATTTGGTTCTCAATATAACTACAAACAATTTTATAAAACCAACCTATCCATCACTACTTTTCACTAACCGGCAGTAGCTTATCCGCTTCCCAACATCAATTACATAAGTATTTGCAATTAAATCATGTAGGGCTCGTTTTCGCGGGTGGAATGCGGCGATTATGTAACCAAGACCAAGTAGAAGACTACTGAAGATTCGAGCAATATTTCGAATGATGCTGCGGAAAATAGAGATTGCATCGCCGTTTGTATCAACAATTTCTAAGCCGAGTACTTTTTTCCCGACAGTGCCTCTCCATGACGTTGTTGGTAGACCAACGAAATATAAGATACCAACTATGATGAGGAGCAAGCTATATAACGGGTGAGTCGTTAGATATAACTCATCTCCAAATACCATTTCAGATATAACTCCTTTTGGAACTTTTAAAATGACTCCAATTAGCGCTGTTATCACCATAACGACAGCTGTATCGATTATTGTTGCTAAGAAACGGATCCAAAATCCTCCATAATTCACTTCCACTTCCCCCTTATCTTTATTCATCTATGTCGTCGTTACTAACATATTTAAGCAATATTTTAGTTTAATGCACCCTTTGTTATTGCACAAAAAACCTATTATCATCCTATGTTTTTAGGGAATTTATATGAGTAAACATAAAATCATCAACTGGCATTGGAGCTATAATGATTTCAAGAGGAGAAGTTGCATTAATATTAGCTATAAAGGAACTCGAGAGTGATTTATTACCCGTTCAAATGGGGCTGAAGTTGCCTCAAAATGGACTGATATTTTAAACCAAACTCTTGTAGATGAAACTTACCCAGTGATACATCCAATTGGTCAGGAGACATTCTCGTTATATGCAGAGTTCACGACTGGGGTATTTGAGTATACCTTAGACATAGACGGGGCTACTACATTTATAAAAGAAAAAAACATTAAACCCATAAAGACTTCTCCATCGAATATAATTGAAGCTGTTGACCAAGGTAACATAAATAAAGACCCAAACCGAATAAAACCCAATCATAAAAATCCTGTAATGGTACTTCAGAGTCGATATTTAACCAACAACAAACCTTATTGTATCAATGGAAACCATCGTATATTTGAAGCATATAGAAATAATGATGAACAAATAGAAGTTTATGTTTTTAAAGATTTGGAGTTTGTTCCTTTCTTTTATGACGTTCTAAGTAAAGCAACATATTTTTTAGAAATTGATTACCATAATGTAGTTAATGATAAAAGATATTTATTGCATAACGAAAATGGTGCATTTGCAAATGAATTTAAGTAGATACGTTTCTTCAACTAACGAGGGCTTTAGCAAAAGATTATTGAGCTGTTCATACAGCTCATTTTTTCTTGTTCAACTAAATGGGCAGGTTAGTAGAACAAGAACAAGAAAAATAATAATAGCGACTATATAGAGTGTCAGTAATCAGTGATTGGGGTAGTGATATGGGGAAGAAAATATGGTTATTAATTAATGAGAGTTTGAGTGTCTTAAAAAAGAAGACATATTCCCTTTAGCGCGGGGAATATGTCTTCTTTGTCTTTTTTAATGCAATAGATGTGCTTTTTGTAAACATGTTGGTGGTACCCCATATAGTAATACAAAAAAAGCCTTCAAGAAAAAATATTAAAGGTAAATGTAAGAGATACATTCTATTTCTTAAATGGAATATTCAACAATTCTGGAACTGTGACGAATTCATAGCCTTGCTCTTGTAGTTTTGGAATAATTTGGTGAAGTGATTCGATTGTATTCGTTCGATCTCCACCCGATTCTGCCCCATCGTGCATGAGAATAATCGCACCTGGATGAATGTTGTCTACTACATTCGAAGCAATAACTTCCGGCGGGTCTTCCTGCCAATCCAACGAATCAACCGACCAGGCAATCACGTAATAGTTCATTTCCCTAAGCTTCTCGACTAATTCATTGTATAAGAAGCCATATGGTGGTCTAAATAATTTTGTCCGGTAACCAATAATGTCGTTAAGAGCATCTTCCGTTCTAGTTACTTCCCTCTCTAGGGTTCCGAGGTCGGATTCTTTGACAAGGTTAGGATGGGTGTAGGTATGGTTTCCGATTACATGACCCTCGTTTTGCATTCGCTTGACAATTTCAGGGTTAGCAACGGCTTTTGAACCTAACACGAAGAATGTTGCTGGTACATTGTACTGTTTTAATACATCTAATACATCATTTGAAAAACGTGGATCAGGACCATCATCAAAAGTTAAAGCAACTCGTTTTTGATCAGTAGGACCTTGTAAGAAAAATATTTCTGGATACCGTTGTTGTAAAATTCTTAGGTCAACAGGCTGCATAGGATCCCGCCCGGAATTTTCAGATCCTCCTTTAAGGTCAGGTACATCTTCTTTTGGATCATCTCGTAAGTCCGCTTTCAACCATTGCCTCGATACATCTGCCAAGGGTCCCTCATTCGCATAAACAGTCATGATATCTGTTATATGCAAACAAAATAAAAACCCCGTAACCAACAAACACTTGAATATTCGTTCTTTCATCCATTCATCTCCTTTTTATATTGATACCCGTTTTAGCGATGGCTATTCTAACCTGAATGTGTTTTTATTTCTCATAGTTGTTTAGCATAATAAAAACAGCTCTTCTTTCAGCAAATAAGAAGGTGCTTTTTGCTGAATTCCTTATATAAATGAACAATAAAATAGACGTTTTAAAAAAATCAGGTGGCTTTTTATTATTGAATTTAATATTAACAGCCGAATTTGGCTATGGGGTAATATCATTTGAAATGGGCAAACTACTTTAACTATTAAAATTAGGTGGCAAAAACATGAAAAACAAGCCAATTAACTTTATTTTGACTTTATACGTTTTGATATTTGTTTTATTTCCAACAGGGATACTGTTTACCGATACAAGTGCAGCTGGTCGTGAAGTAATCGTTTCAGATGGTGAAATTACGCTAAAAGAAGCGATTAACATTGGATTCCAGAGAGCAAAAGAATGGAATGTAAGCGCAACACTTACAAGTGTAAACAGTGTGGATGAAACGATGGGAGGCTCGAGAGGAGAAACAGGAAAACGCTTTAATTGGTTTATGACCTTTGTGGTTCCAGGTACAGATGATTTTGTACTAATTGGTATCTCAGAAAAGAAAATCACCTTGTTTAGACCGGGTAAACAATCTCAGGATCCAACAATACCCTACGATGAGATTAAGTTTGATAGCTCTGATGTTCTTCAACTAGCGAAGGATAAATACGGACTAAAAAAAGGAAAAAAATGGGCAACAGGATATCATTTTACACTTGATAGTATCGAAGGTAAACCCATTCTAACAGTGGTTGGAAATGATCGAGATAACCGTTTTACTCGAATTTCATTCAATGCCAAAAACGGAGATATAGTCAGTGCCATTCATAAATTGCCATACGGCGGAGGATTAATATCCAAACGTATTGGTACCGATACCGTAACAAAAAAGGGAATGGCGATTATGGGGGTTGTCGCTAGAAATAACAATTTAGTGGTATGGGGAGACAAAAAGCCAACACAATTTAGTACAAGCAAGCAACATTTTATTGAATTGAGTCATAACAATGGAGAAGCATGGACAGAACTCCAAGTTAATAATTATGTAACGCACGCGTGGTTTAATAAGAATGATCAATTATACGCAGCAACCGAAAAAGAATTATGGGCAGGCATTACATCAAAAAGTAAAGGAACAAAAATCCTTTCATTAGACCACAAGATTGAGCGCATTGATTATTCGATCAACAACCATATAGCCGTGATATCAAATGGAAATATTTACCGCACGAACAATCAAGGGGAGAGTTGGAAACAAGCCATTATACCTCAACCATTTTTTGTGGTTCAAATCTCGAATAATGGTGATTTGGTAGGATTAACAGAAGAAAGGAAGGTTTTGCAAAAGACAAATGATGGTTGGAAAGAGATAACTATGCCGAATCGTAATGATGAACCTAGTGATATGATAGTGATTAATAATAGGATATTTATTACAACAAAAAGTGGAATTTGGACCCGAGATCTTCAAGAGGGAAATTGGAGAAAAATTAAAGTTGATGAAGAGATAGTTAATTTCATTAAAAAAGGAGAGAAATTATTCGGATACACATATAGAGATGAAGCTATTTATTCCATCAACATAAAAGACGCAAGAAAACCTGAAAAAGTGTTTGATGCGGTTGATTTAGTCGTTATGGATGTGGATATCATAGGAGATACGTTATGGATTGCAACTATACCAGGTTATTCATGGGAAGAAATGACAATTCCGCAGAGACGATAAAAGTTTGCAGTGTATACCTATGAAAAAAACATTGTGAAGTATTGCACTTTAACTAACGAAGGCTTTAGCACAATAACTAAGGTGTTATTTTTGCAGCTTTTTCTCTTTTCTACTATTCAACAATCGGGCGCGATTGTGAAGGAACACAGATAGAAAATGATCAAACTTTTTTATAAAGCCGATATTTAAATCTGCTGTATAAGAATCCATTTTGATCAATCTTTTTTTCAAAATGGATTCTTTTTATTTATCGTTAAATACTGGTTTGTGGGGTATTTTTGATCAAGCTTTATTTCAAAGCAACATTTTTTAATAAACAGGCCTAATACCCGTCATTTGTTATTTCTTATATGATTAATCAACAACTTTTCCACTTGTGATTTAAGAGCTTGATTTGCATAACGAAGTACTACATCATTACCTGCAGTGGCAACTTGCACGTCACTAAAGTATTCATCTACTAGTTGCCAACCTACTACTCGTATACGTTTTTGTGCAAGTTCTCGTTTGAGGTTAAAATATTCTTGTCTTAGATCCTTTAGCAATGAATCCATCATTGGAAGAAATACCGTTTTCATTTTAAACTGCTCTAATTTACGATAGTCAACCTGCAATGATTTAAGTGCTAATTCCAACAAAAGATACTTATGAAGTAACTGTCTTTCGTCGGCTTTAATCATAATAATCAGCATCCAGTTGAGCTGATTGAATACTTTGGATTGAAATACTTTTCGTTTTAAGTAGTGTTTCAAGTATGAGTTCATTAGTATTAATCGATTTAATTATTCCAGTCCATTGTGTGATTTTGTAGTCCTTCCACACTTCTAACTTTATGTCCAATTGCTGATTAAAAGCTTGATCGATTGTTTTCTGTAGTTCTTCCAGTTCCCACTCAGCCAATTCTCTTGGCTGTTCTGTACGCCGCTCTTGTTTGTACTCTCTAAGAAGCTCCAAATGCTCCGGCAACATCATCGATGCCCATTTAATATTACCTCTGTCTTGTATCATTAATAAATCACTCCTATGCCAAATGACCACCAACTAAGCGGTCTCGATTAATAGCTGTACCAGCCTTCGTGAAAGAAACTGCTCTTAATATTGAGGTAGCTCCAAACCTGTTGCGTATTGCATCCATTGTAGGACCGATTATTTGACGCTGTGGCTTACGTTCATCAAATAAATCCAATTGAATGCTATGCTCTTTCTCTAAGTTGGATATTCGGACAGATAACTGCCGAGCTGGTTCACCTGCAAAATGTTTATCCAGCAATTCAATACAAGTTTTATACATCACAAGGGTTTCGCTTGTTGGTACTGCAATCGTTTTAGATCGATGGAATCCTTTGGTCATAGCGTTTCGACTATAAGAAAGACCAATACTAATTGTACGGCCAACATAACCTGCATCCCGTGTTCGCTTCATTACGTCCTCACACATTTCAAGGAGTACTACAGAGATTTCTTTACGTGTGTGGTAATCCCTCATCAGCATTTGGCCCTTCCCAAAACTTAAAGTTCCGTTTGTTAATAACGGCTCCCCTAATGTGGATAAATCGATTCCCCATGCATGGTGATAGAGTTGATTGCCCATTACACCAAAGCGCTTTTCTAATTCTTTTAGATCTGTATTAGCCAAACCACCGACTGTTTGTATCCCCATAGCATTTAGATTCACTTCCATCTGTTTACCAATTCCCCACATTTCAGAAAGGGGTCGAACTGGCCATAATTTCTTTGGAATATCTTCATACGTCCATTTAGCAAAGCCTGTTTTCTTTGCTTCAAGGTCTAAAGCTAATTTGGCTATTAACATATTTGGTCCCATACCTACTGCACTAGGTATATTAAATTGGTCAAGAATAGCCCTTTGTATTTCCTTAGCCGTTTCTTCAGGTGAACCCCAAAGCTTTTCAGTGCCGGTCAAATCAACAAAACTTTCGTCTATACTATACACATGTATAGCATCAACTGGGACGTAATTAGAGATCAATTTTGTAATCGTCATCGATATTTGAATAAAGAAACTCATTTTCGGCTCAAACAATCTAATGTCAGGATGTTTAGGTATTTCATAACGACGACTACCAGTTTTGATACTAAATTTTTCTTTCATTAAGGGGGAGGCAGCAAGCACTACGCTACCTGGTTGGTCAAAATTTGCTACTACTGCAACTGGAGTTTTTAAAACATCTAGTCCATGTAACATCGCTACGATACTGGCATAAAAGCACTTCATATCAATACATATAATGGAACGTTCAGGAAGGTTTTCATACATTAAATGATCCCTCGCTCTTTATAGACAACTGGAACAACAACAAGAACATTATCGAGAATAAAAGTACGCTATTGGCTACCTTAATTATTTTGATACACCTTTTCGTGATGACTCCAGACTTTGAAATGTACATCATATTTAATAACTGATTGTGTTGCATCGCTTTTATTAACTGATCTTTCATTTTTTTCACTCTCCCTCCACAACGAAAAAGAACGTTTGTTTGTATATATTATACGCACAAACGTTCTTTTTAGAATTGGTAATTTTTACTCAGTACTTTTAATGGATATCAAAAACTGATTTAAAGTCCTGTAATTCCCCAGTATCTCGGAAGGGAGGTGTAAGACTAAATTAGCTTTACATTATTAGTTCGAGCCCTCCAGTGCCTGTCGGGTCTGAACGAGCGCCTTCAGCATTTATTTCATCCAGTCAGGTTTTCCGAAGCCTTTGAATTCTTTGTCGATGATTTTTTCGAATTCTTCTGATTTAACGATTTCTAAGATGTCTTTAGCTAGTTGTGAGTCTTTATTTTCTTCTTTAACTGCGATAACGTTACGGAATTTATCAGGCATATTTTCTAAGAATAGTGCATCTTGTAGGTCAAGTCCTGCCGCAAGCGCAAAGTTTCCTGGGACACCAACAAGATCAGCACTTTCGATTGCGCGTGGTAGCCCTGCTGCTTCGATTGGTTGGAATACTAAGTTTTTAGGATTTTCAACAACATCTTTTTCAGATGCTTTTAGTTCTTCAATATTAGGATCAATTTTGATAAGTCTTTGTTCTTGTAATGATAGTAATGTACGTGCTGCATTTGATGGATCGTTAGCAATTGCTACTTTTGCGCCATTTTTAATATCATCAATTGACTTAAAATCTTTTGCAAAGAAGCCCATTGGTGCAGCCGGCACGTTAATTAGACCAACTAGTTTCATATTGTTTTGTTCATTAAAGTTTTCAAGATAAATTGAGTGTTGGAAAAGGTTTGCATCGATGTCACCAGAATCTAATGCTTTATTTGGTTGTACGTAGTCACTAAATTCAACAGGTTTTACTTTATAGCCTTTTTTCTCTAGTTGCGGAATGATTGCTTTATTTAACATGTCGCTATAAGGACCTGCAGTTGCGCCAATTTTAATCTCTTTTGAATCTTTTTCTTTACTTTCATCTTTGTTACCGCATGCAACTAAAGCTGTTGCTAATACGAATAATAACGCTGCTAGTAAAAATTTCTTCATTTTGAAATCTCCCCTTTATCGCTTATCGATTGCTTTTGAAATGGCATCGCCTGCAAGTTGGATAATTTGGACGATAACTATTAAAATGACAACTGTCGCAATCATGATTGTGTTGTCATAGCGGTAATAACCAAAGCGAATTGCTAAGTCACCAATCCCACCACCGCCGATAATACCGGCCATCGCAGAGTATGCGACTAAACTAATAACCGTCATTGTAATGCCTTGAATAATACCTGATTTCGCTTCAGGTAATAACACGTCTTTTACAATCATCCACGGTGTTGCACCGACTGCAATTGATGCTTCTATGACACCTTTATCAATTTCACGCATAGACGTTTCAACAAGTCTCGCGAAAAATGGGATTGCTGCTACGGATAATGAAACACTCGCAGCTACTGGCCCAATAGTATCCCCAACTAATATTTTGGTTAGTGGGAACAACGCTACTAATAGAATGATATAAGGAATGGAACGAACAAGATTGACAATAAACCCTAGAATTCCATTCAAAAAACGGTTTCGTAAAAATAAACCTTTGCTTGTAATAAATAAAATAATACCTAGTGGTAAACCGATGATTAGCGAGATGCTAAGTGAAATACCAATCATGAGTAATGTTTCACCAAATGCTTTCCATATATCTGGAAGCATACTAAGGAAATGTTCGAAATCAAATAACATCGTTAATCACCTCCACAAACGCACCGCGCCCTTCTAAATAGGAAACGGCTCTCTTCACATTATCCGGATGACCTTGTAGCTCCATTAGGAAAATGCCAAGCGGTTTTTCTTGAATATACTCAATAGTGCCGTGCAGGAAATTCCCGTGTACATCAAAGTTTTGAATCATATCTGAGATGACACCCTCACCAGCGACATCCCCTTTGAATAACACTTTAACCATCTTCCCTTTGACACCTTTAAGAATTGTTGGCGGAAGTTCAAATGATACAACACTACTGATAAACTCTTGGGTTAAAGGCTCAACTGGATTTGCAAAAATGTCATAGACAGAACCCTCTTCAATGACTTTCCCGTCTTGCATAACAACCATGCGATCACAAATTTCTTTGACAACATCCATTTCATGAGTAATCAGGACGATTGTAATATCAAACTCACGGTTGATTTTCTTCAGTAAGCGTAAAATAGAAACTGTCGTTTTTGGATCAAGTGCTGATGTTGCTTCATCACAAAGTAGTATAGATGGGTTATTTGCAAGTGCTCGGGCGATACCAACACGTTGCTTTTGACCGCCACTTAATTGTGCTGGATAGACATCGATTTTCTCAGCTAAACCAACCATTTCTAACAATTCTTTTACACGAGCTTTAATACGAGCTGGCGGTGTAGCTGCTGCTCTTAAAGCAAATTCGATGTTCTCACCGACAGTTTTTTGACTGATTAAGTAAAAATGTTGAAAAATCATACCGATTTTCAAACGAGCTTTTCGAAGTTGCTCACCTTTTAGCTTCGTTAAGTCTTGACCATTTACAACGATACTGCCACTCGTTGGTCGCTCTAATAAATTGATACAACGTAGAAGTGAGCTTTTCCCTGCTCCAGAGTAGCCTACGATACCGAAGACTTCACCTTTGTTGATTTTCAATGATACGTTATTTACGCCCGTAACCTTCCCTTTTTTTGTTTTATATATTTTCATAAGATTCTGAATCTTGAGCATATTGTATCCCTCAAATCTGTTTATATTATATAAATTCTATAGAATTACTAGGTATTTTCTATTAAAAAATACTTCTTTCAATTTTCTGAAAGAAGTATCGTAAATGTAAATTGGCGATTTATCTTCCAGAATGCACTCATTCTGCAGGAATTGGCACCTTCCCTTTTCAGGGGGTTGCCGGACGTCATAGGGCCTATCCCTCGGTCTCTCTAGATAAAGTTCAATATTCGTTTGTAAGTTATGAACTAAATATTACGGTGTAATAATCTAGTTGTCAAACACTTTTTTGAAATTCTGTATTATTTCAAAATATCTTTATATAATTCAGGTCGTCGATCATCATACACTGGAATTCTTTGGCGAATTTCATCAACTATAGAGAAATCGATATCGATAATCGCCATTTCTTCATCTTCTCCACCAGTCCATAATACTTCACCCCAAGGTTCAATAACCATTGATTGACCGTTGAAATTCTGTTTTTTATGGCTAATTCGATTTACTGCAATAACAAAACATTGGCTTTCAATTGCACGTGCTTGTAATAACGTTTTCCAATGATCAATACGTGGTGTTGGCCATTGTGCAGAAACAAAAATTACTTTTGCTCCGTTTAACGCGTGTAGGCGTAACCACTCCGGAAAACGAATATCGTAGCAAATAACACCAGCTGCTGGAATATCACCCAGCTCAAAGTTATTTTTCTTATCACCAGCTGATAAATACAAATGCTCGTCCATTAAACGGAAAAGATGTGCTTTGTCATATTCGCTGACAAGCTCCCCTTTATTGTTATAGACGTACATCGTATTGTAGAATTCACCATCTTTTTTTGTCGATACTGAGCCACCAACTATATGAATTTGCAGTTCTTTCGAAAGCTTTTGTAAAAAATCCTTCGTACGCTCCCCGTTTGGATCTGCTAGCTCTTCTAATTTCTTTAAAGCATAGCTAGAATTCCACATTTCAGGAAGAATTGCGAGTTCTGCTCCCTTATCCGCAGCCTCTCTAATAAATTTTTCAACGTTTGAAAAATTTTTTTCAATGTCCCCGAAGGCAACATTTAACTGTATACATGCAATTTTCATAACTCCACCACCTGTAGACATTTTCTTTAAAAAGTTATAATATTTCTCTTATTATTGCGACTATTTTATACATACGTCTATTTTATCCACAAAGTAGTTATTGTGTATAGAGTATTTAGCGAAAGTTTTTGTAGATAACAAATTTTCGAACAAAATAATTCAAGGGGGTTAGCTCAAAGATGGAATTTTCAACGAGATTACAGCAATTGCCGAAACAGTTTTTCGCAACATTAGTACAAAAAGTAGGTGCCGCAGTGGCGGAAGGTAGAGATGTCATCAATTTAGGACAAGGTAATCCCGACCAGCCAACACCTCCACATATTGTAAAAGCTATGCAGGATGCTGTTACTAATCCGCAAGCTCATAAATACTCACCATTCCGTGGCTTACCTGAATTTAAGGAAGCAATTGCTGCATTTTATGCGCGAGAATACGGTGTTGAAATTGATGCAAATACGGAAGTAGCCATACTTTTCGGCACGAAAATTGGCGTAGTCGAATTACCTTTAGCTATTATGAACCCTGGAGATTCAATGCTACTCCCAGACCCTGGTTATCCAGACTATTGGTCAGGTGTGGCACTAGCTGAAGTCAAGTTCGATACACTTCCGCTACTACCTGAAAACAACTTCCTACCTGATTACACAACTGTGTCAGATGAGGTAAAAAATCGTTCGAAACTAATGTATTTAAATTATCCAAACAACCCAACTGGAGCTGTTGCGAATTTATCATTTTTTGATGAAACTGTGCAGTTCGCAAAAGATAACGATATTGCCATAATGCATGACTTTGCATACGGAGCAATTGGCTTTGATGGTGAAAAACCAGTGAGTTTTTTACAAGCTGACGGAGCTAAAGACGTTGGCGTTGAGCTATATACTTTATCAAAAACATATAATATGGCCGGATGGCGTATTGGCTTTGCAGTTGGTAACGCCAAACTGATTGAAGCATTAAATTTAGTACAAGATCATCTATTTGTCAGCATTTTCCCTGCAGTGCAAGAGGCTGGCATTGCCGCACTTACTAACCCACAAGATTGCGTAACCGAGTTAGTGGCTATGTATGAAAGCCGCCGAAACGCATTAAACGTTGCTTGCGAACGTATTGGCTGGGCTGTGAAAGCACCAAAGGGGTCATTCTTTGCATGGCTTCCTGTACCAGAAGGTTATACAAGTGAAGAATTTGCTGATTTATTACTTGAAAAAGCTGATGTAGCAGTTGCTGCTGGTAATGGTTTTGGAGAATACGGAGAAGGGTACGTACGTGTAGGCCTGCTTGTTGATGAGGACAGGCTTCATGAAGCGATAAAACGTATCTCTAAACTAAATTTATTTTAAGAAATCACATTAAACAAATTGCCTAATAAAAAATGCTCAGCAAATCTGCTGAGCATTTAAAATTATGAAATTACCCCTAGTTCTTTACCTACTTTTTCATAAGTAGCTAAAGCCTCATCTAGCATTTCTTTTGTATGTGCGGCAGTTGGCATGTTACGCACGCGTCCAGTGCCTTTTGGTACAGTTGGGAAGACGATTGATTTAGCGTATACGCCTTCTTCAAAAAGACGAGCAGAAAATGCTTGAGTTAGTTTTTCGTCACCTATGATACATGGTGTAATCGGTGTTTCAGATGCTCCGATATTAAATCCAAGTTTTTTCAGACCTGCTTTTAAATAATCACCATTTTCCCATAGTTGATCACAAAGATCCGTTGAATCAATTAGCATTTGAACTGCCGCAGTAATTGCAGCAACATCACCTGGTGGTAAAGCTGTTGAGAATAAAAATGGACGTGAACGTACTTTTAACCAATCGATTAAATTCTTCTTACCTGCTACGTAACCACCTACTACACCGATTGCTTTAGACAGTGTACCGATTTGGAAGTCAATTTCTTTTTCTAAGCCGAAATGCTTCACTGTACCTTTACCTTTACCCGTAACACCTGATCCATGAGCATCATCTACATATGTAATAAGATCAAATTCTTTCGCAATTTCTACGATTTTAGGAAGTTTAGCGATATCTCCATCCATTGAAAATACACCGTCAGTGATGACCATCACTTTATTGTATAAGCCTGATTCAGTCGCTGCTTTTGCTTTAGCACGTAAATCATCCATGTCAGAGTGGTTAAACGCAATAATTTTTGCTTTTGATAAGCGGCAGCCATCAATAATAGATGCGTGATTCAATTGATCAGAAAGGATAGCATCATTTTTGTCCATAACAGCAGAAATAGCTGCCATATTACAGTTAAAGCCTGATTGGTATGAAATGGCTGCTTCAGTACCTTTGAATTCCGCTAGTTTCGCTTCTAATTTAACGTGAAGATCGAGTGTTCCATTGATTGTGCGGACTGCCCCAGCACCTACACCGTATTTTTCGATTGCTTCTTGAGCAATTTTCTTTAAGTTATCATTTGTTGCCAAGCCAAGATAGTTATTTGAAGATAGGTTGACCAAATTTTTGCCACGCACTTGAATAACTGAACCGTTAGGGCCTTCTACTGGATCTATTTCGTTGTATAAGCCTTGGTCGCGCAGTTGTTGCAAGTTGTCATCTACGAATGTGTTCAGTATGTTTGACAAGAATATCATCCTTTCAATTTCCGATAAAAATATTGTAGCATACTTCCATAATTATTTGTACATCTGAAAAGAACCGTTATAAATAATAAGATAAAAATCATTGAAATTACTACATATACTGTCCTTACAAGAAATACAGTTGTACACTCAGAAAAATTAGAATACTTATTTTCTTGTTGTATCTTGGTGAAAATGGTGCCTCATCAGTGTATTTTAATAAGTAATATCATCATTCTAGATTAATAAAAAATGAGCAGACAATTGTCTACTCATTTTCTACTTATTTCGTTAACTCTGAAAATGTTACTTGTTCTTCACCCATACATCTCAACAATAACTTACGATTGTACGCGAGTGAAAACTGCACAATAGGTCCTAGACCGAATGCCATAAGGACCGTACCAAGACCAACAGGACCACCAAGTAACCATCCTGCTACTGCAACAGTTACTTCCATAATTGTACGCGCTTTAGTAATACTTAGACCTAGCTTGTCCACAGCTAAAAGCATTAAGCTATCACGAGGACCAGCACCTAAATTTGTTGAAATGTACATTCCGCCACCTATACCTAGTAAAACAATACCTATAATGAAGCTAAAAAATTGTAATGCTAAATGATCCACATCAGGTAATAACCAGTTGAAGAAGTCAATGAATATACCGATGCTCAGCATATTGATAAAGGTACCTATTTTAGGTAATTGCCGAGTGCCAATTGCTGTAATACCTATAATAATAAGGCCTGTAATAATCGACCAGCTACCAATGGAAAAACCAAAGTTTTTGAATAGACCTATATGCAGCACATCCCATGAGCCTACCCCAAAGGTTTGTCCTTTAATTGTTAATGAAACACCGAGTGCAATGACGATAAGCCCCATCATAAAAAACACCCAGCGCAAACTATTTATTTTATTCACAAAAATCCTTCTTTCTACAGAAAAATGAAAAGCCCTCTACGCAAGAAGCATAAAGCGGCTTTTCAATGATAACTAAACTATTATAACAAAATACGGCCCTATTTAAAATACAACTATCCTAGATTTATATAATAGAGGCGAATTTAGCATTAATGACTTTTGCTAAGTCTGCTGGTTGAATGCAAATTTGCATACCTATTTTCCCAGCGCTAACAAAGATATGATCAATCGATTTAGCAGATTCATCTATGAAGGTTGAAAACAACTTTTTCATACCAATAGGTGAACAGCCACCTCTGATATATCCTGTAGTTGGCAATAAGTCTTTAACATGTAGCATTTCTATTTTCTTTTCTCCAACAGCCTTTGCAGCAGCCTTCAGATTGAGTTCTGCTGCTACTGGAATGACAAAAACGTAAAATTTTCCTTTGCCAGCAGTAGCAATAAGTGTTTTAAAAACATTCTCGACAGGTTGTCCAATTTTACCTGCAACTGTAATGCCATCGACTTGACCATCTGTAATTCCATATTCTGTCAGTGAGTATGGCACTTTTTTTTGATCTAATAAGCGGACTGCATTTGTTTTTTGTACTTTTGCATTTTTAGCCAAAACATTCACTTCTCCTAAGCAATACGATAAAAGCTAGGCTTTGTCACTCTAAATCCTGATTTCCCCATCTGTACATGATATGAATAACGAGAAATTGCTCGATCGAATAGACGCTGTTTAAGCCTTTGCTCTAATGTTTGTGTTAAATTTGTTACTTGCCCAAATTGATTAGTAGAATTTTCTGTTGTAACTTGTTGATTTACTTCGGTGATTTGATCACGATTTCGCTGGATTATCTCAGTTGCACCTTCAGCATTGCGTATATCTTCCTTCATAGGTTCCGACGTCTGTTCCATGTTATCCCTTGCTTTAGCACGGAATTGCTGATCCTTTTGTTGAAGCTCACGAATAGCAGCTTGGACTTCCGGCTGATGTTGTTTTTCCTTTTTACCCGTAAGCAAGTCCATTAGCTCTTCCAAAGCTGGATTCGACTTTGGTTGGAAATACTGTGCTGTTTTACGATAAGCATCTCCTGCATTCTTTTGCCTAAGAGTTCGTTTACGATTTTCAATTTCTGTATACTGATTGTTTAGTAGAGCAGCTAATTTCATGCAAATCACCTCTTTTCTAATATCATTATAGTTAAAACTATTTTAACACCGTTGTCTGAAAATTCAAAAGGTCATTATTCTCAAATATTTACAATATTTATTGGTAAAAAATACCCATTTATTCGTCTTTTGTTCCTAAAAGTTTCTTCAGTGCCTCTGCCATTGCATTGTTTTGTGGTTGATCATCTTGTTTTTTCATGTACTTTTGGACTTCTTTTTTAGAAACTTTTGTATTGCCAGTTTCCTTCTTACGCTTCTCAAATACAGACAATTTCTCACGATGGCCACATGAGCAAACGAAAATGCGTCCTTCTCCTTCACCACGAAGTTCCAATTTCTTATGACAAACTGGACAACGTGCATTCGTCACCATTGATACTTTTTTCTTGTGGCCGCAAGTTCGATCTTGGCAAACAAGCATTTTACCGCGTTTACCATTTACCTCAAGTAATAATTTCCCACAATCAGGACATCTTTTCCCTGTAACATTATCATGCTTGAACTTTTGATCGCTCTTTTTAATATCACTAACAGCCTTTTTAGAAAAATTAACCATGTTGTTAATGAAATCGCCTTTCTTTGCTGATCCTTTTGCAATTTTAGTTAATTGTTGTTCCCACTCAGCAGTTAAAGCAGGTGATTTTAGATCTGTTGGTACTAACTCTAATAACTGACGACCTTTGGAAGTAGCATAAAGGTCCTTCCCTTTTTTCTCAATCAAAAATGAATTAAATAACTTCTCAATAATATCAGCACGGGTTGCAACGGTACCGATACCACCTGTTTCGTTTAATGTTTTAATTAAATCCTTCGATTCGCCACTCATAAATTGGGATGGATTTTCCATTGCTGCAAGTAATGTTCCTTCATTGAAATAAGCTGGTGGCTTTGTATCCCCTTGTGTCATAGCGATGGCACGGATAGCGATTCTATCACCTTTAGTGTAGCTTGGTAGTGAACGCTCATCTGTGTCGTCATCATCATCTTGTTGATAAACACGTTTCCAGCCTTCATCACGAATTGTACGACCTTTTACTTTAAATACTTCATTGCCAACAGCTAACGTAACCGTTGTTTGATCATATTGAAATGGACCAAAGAAGACAGCTAAAAAACGTTTGACGATTAAATCGTATAGACGACGTTCTTTATCAGACAAATCTTGTAACATAGCCACTTCTTCAGTTGGGATGATAGCATGGTGGTCAGATACTTTTGCATTATCAATAACACCCTTTTGTGGTTGCACTGAATTATTACGCAATAAAAGATTCGCTGCAGCTCGGTTATCCCCAACAGCTGATGCTTTAATACGATCTTTTAAAGTGCTCTTCATATCATCCGTTAAATGCTTTGAATCCGTACGTGGATACGTAACAATCTTATGACGCTCATAAAGATTTTGCAGCGTTGAAAGTGTTTCTTTTGCAGACCAACTCCAGCGTTTGTGTGCTTCTTTTTGTAATTCAGTCAAATCAAATAATGTTGGAGCAGATTGACGTTTTGGGGAAGTTTGAATATCTTGAATAACCCCTTCAGTAACAGTATCTAATGTTTTTAGTAATTGTTCTATTTTATCCTTTTGGAAAGACTGTGATTGGTTATTTTGGCGGTCAAACCAAGTGAATTTTGTATCGTTTGTATGTGCTTGTAAGCCATAATACGTTTTTGGCTTAAAGTTTTTAATTTGTTGTTCACGTTCAGCAATCATTGCTAGAGTAGGTGTTTGTACACGACCTGTTGATAATTGCGCATTATATTTTACCGTTAAAGCACGTGTTGCGTTAATACCAACAACCCAGTCCGCTTCAGCACGAGCGACAGCTGCCTCATATAAATGTTCATAAGAACGACCGTCTTTTAAATTTTTGAAGCCATCTTTAATAGCTTTATCCGTCACTGATGAAATCCATAAACGTTTAACCGGTTTACGACATTTAGCTTTTTCTAGTATCCAACGAGCTACTAACTCCCCTTCACGTCCCGCATCTGTCGCAATAATAATTTGATTAACGTCTTGTCGCATCAATTGTGCTTTCACAGAATTGTATTGCTTGGTAGTTTGACGAATAGGTACGAGTTTAAATGGATTCGGTAAAATAGGCAAATCTTCCATTTTCCACTCTTTAAACTTTTGATCGTACTGTTCTGGATCTGCATGAGTAACTAAGTGGCCAAGTGCCCAAGTAACGATATATTGTGGCCCCTCAAGAAAGCCATTTCCTTTTTTCGTGCATCCTAATACACGCGCGATATCACGTGCTACAGATGGTTTTTCTGCTAAAACTAAGCTTTTTTCCATATAAATTCTTATCTCCTTATTTTAACGTTTGTAATTGTTCACGTAATACACGGTCAATAATTTCATGCGTAATTTTGTCTGGCAGCATAATGCAATGGTAGGATATCCCTTCAAGCAATCCATACAATCGGATGACTTCTACATCAATATCCAAATCTTCTCTTGCTTCTTTTAAGAAAATTAGCAATTCTAGCATCGTTCTCAGCATTTGATAGGAGTTTTCTAAAAGCTCCTGACATTTTGCACGAATAGCTTCATCTGCTAATGCTTTGGATGAAAACGATAGCCAAACCTCCATTTCTAATTTTCTATCTTCATCTAACGGCAAAAACTGCCGTAAGACTTCTAGTATATCGTCTGTTGTTGGACCCTTGCCAAATAAACGCATCACTTCAATCCGTTCATCCGATTTTTTTTGAATAAGTTCCATCGAATAAATTAGCAAATCACTTTGTGTTGAAAAATAGTGTCTTAAAGAGCCGACAGAAAGATTCGCTTCTTGTGCCACATTACGTACACTCGCATTTTCAAGTCCTTCCCTGCGAATAACTGACCAAGTTGCTTGAGCAATTTTTTCTCTTTGTATTTCAAATTTATTAATCTTTTCCATAATCTAATCATAACACATTTGATTTTTCCAATACATTCGTATTACTTTTCCGATACAGTCGTATTGTTTTTTGGTAAAGGAGATTTTTATATGCTTATTACAACAATTGAAGGGATTACTAGAAGAAAATTAAGGGAGTAA
The DNA here is from genome assembly GCF_050278625.1 of Viridibacillus sp. NPDC096237. Classification (NCBI taxonomy): domain Bacteria; kingdom Bacillati; phylum Bacillota; class Bacilli; order Caryophanales; family Caryophanaceae; genus Viridibacillus; species Viridibacillus sp. NPDC096237. The sequence continues at coordinate 169,627 of NZ_JBNNTI010000002.1, forward strand.
TTGTAACATCCAAAATATTGGACATGATATTCTTGGCTCTTAATAGGAACTTGGGTGAGAAAATTAAATCGCATACAAAAATGGCGAAAACAGCACTTAAAGATACAACGATAAGTTTTTGTACATACGGTACAGCAATGAAATTTATATAAACTAAAAAGGAGTGGCAAAAGCCACTCCTTTTAGTGTTGGTCGATTGGTTCTTTTGGAAGATCATTACTTAGTTCGCAGTACTTCCCGAATACTCGTACTAATTCTTGTAATCGCTCAAGAACATTTTCATCGATAATGTTGTTATCTTTATCAAAGTGACTAGTATGTGTGTATACGTAGTTTGGAGTTACGAGTGCACGGAAGTAGTCGAGGATTGGTTTTAGTTGATTTTCTACAACTAAGTGATGTTGTTGTGTACCACCATTGGCTACAATTGAAACCGGTTTGTAGCGCATAGCTTTAGGATGTAGAAAATCAAATGTATTTTTTAATACTCCTGGAATTGATCCTTGGAAAATAGGTGTAGCTAAAATATAGCCGTCTGCTTCCTCGAATTTTTTCACCAGTGTTTTCATATCATTATTATATTGTTCAAATGGACGACCATCGACAAATTGATGTTCGAAGTCAGCTAGATGTAATAGTTCAAGCTCTAGGCTACCATCAAATTCTTTAATATATATCTCTATTTGTTTTAAAATTGCACCCGTTTTTCTTCCGATAATTGTACCGTCTACAAGTAAGATCTTCATAGATGTTACCTCCAATTCAAAATTCCTATCATTATTGTAACAAATGCAGATTCGATATATAAGGTGACAGGCACGATTTCGACACAATTTCAGTCTTTAGACGGAACAGAAAACTCATTCTTCGCCAAAACAAACTAAGCCATCATGCATTAGTAAGGTATTTTACTATATTTTGGTATTACCATTTAATCTCATCCATAGTTTATGGATTTTGCTGCTCATTGTTTAGTGGTTTATCTATTTTTTCCTCTTCTAGTATTTCTGTTTCAATGAAAATGCCTTGACGTTTTTCCCAATTAAAAACGGGTTCTTCATCGATTATTTCTTCATGTAGGTCAACTAATACATTTGACTTATCCATCATTAAAATTTCTGCAGAATCAAATACTCTGATTTTTTGTTTTGTATTATAAATGGCAACAGTATACATCGCTTTCGCTAATTTACTTGCAGAAATTGCACGGTATTTTCTAAGTGGACCAATGAATACAGGTTTCAAGATATTCATCGATACTCCGCCAATTTTTTCTGCTAGGCGTGGCTCCTCACGATCCCCCATTAATAATGACGGTCTAAAAATCGATAATTGAGGCAACTCTAGTGCGATTAAATTATGCTCCATTTTTCCTTTTACTTGATTGTAGTAGAATTTAGAATCTTCATTCGCTCCCATAGCAGAAATAACAAGTACATGTGGAATTCCACATTTTTTTGCAATCGATGCGATATTCACTGGATACTCAAGATCCACTCTTTCAAACATAGCCTTTGACCCTGCTTTTTTACGTGTAGTACCTAGGCAGCAGTAAAGTTCATGTGCAAATTTGAAATCTGTCTCTTCTAATTGATCGAACTGACGAATTTTCATTACAAGTTTAGGATGTTCAAAATTTAATTTGCGGCGAGCAATTACTGTAATCTCAGCGTACTCTTCACTCTCACAAAGGACTGCAACAAGTTCCTGTCCCGTCAAACCGGTTGCTCCAACGACAATTGCTGAACGCATCAACATAATTGTTCACGACCTTTCTTAAACTATATACCGTCCAAGAAAACGGATAGTTTAGCCTATGTATCTAACATTCTATTGATTTTACAGACATAATCATAAATTTTTCACCATAAGGTAGATAGATAAGTTGAAAGGATGGGATTTAAATGACTCATAACCAAACAGAAAATTATTCTAAAAAAACGATTGCATTTGCAGTTGAAGCTTCATCAAATAATGACCTATACCCTGTTGAAAGAATCGCAACACTTGTAAAGATGTTCAACGATGAAAAAATTCTAATTTTCATTAAGCAACCATCTGAGTTAGCCCTGAAAAAGCTAGCAGCGACGGGAATAGAACCGATTTCTTACCGCGATCAAAAACAGTTGCTTCAATATATATCTAAATTAAAACCTGATTTACTTGTACGCGATGGTATTAATACAGAGCTTGAAGATACAGAGAAATTAAAAGAAGTTGTTCCCGCTCTCGTGCATTTTGATGATTTTGGTGAGGGGGGTAAAGCAGCCGATTGCGTATTACACACACTTTATAGAGAAATCCGTGAAAAGGTAGACCCTCATTATTTAACAGGTCCCTCTTCATTTGTTGTACCTGAAACAATTGCAGCCATTACTACTATTGAAGATGAAGGAGAACGGCCTCATATTGTGGTTGCATATGAAGGCAGTGATCCAGAAAATTTAACGTATCGAACAATGCGCCACTTAATGCAACTACAAATTCCTGTACGTATCTCTGTATTAGTGGATCCTTCGTACGGACATGATATTGATGAATTGAAAATGATGGCTTTAAGCCGTAGGAATATTACCGTAATCCATGCGGATGATATGCTTGAAACTCTCCTTTCTCAAGCGCAAATCGTCATTTGTGCAGCAAGTTATACCCCTTATAAGGTTGCAGTTATAGGCATCCCTTGTATCGTTATCTCGCAAAATGAAACAGAAATCATGCATGCATTCCCTCGTGATCAGAACGGTTTTATTCAGCTTGGAAGTGGTCGCAAATTAAAACAATCTCACTTACAAAACGCTGTCATGGAACTACTTTTGCATGAAGCACGTCGCGACCGTGCCATTCGAAATCAAAAAAAGCTTGATCTACAAAGCAACAACCATTACATCCACTCTATGCTTACAAATTTTGCGCACAGAACACCAAAAGCACAGGCTTTTTTAGTACAAGATCACACCAAGAAAACGCCACGTATGATACAATAAGAAAAAAGCTGTGTTGAAATTTGTCACAGTTTCAGAATCAGACATCGCAATGGTCGAAAATTATATAAAGGAGTATTTTCATGCCTACTAAAGCCGAAATAGAATACCAAATATTAGAACTAAAAAGCGACTACATCCGTCAACAAGGTGACATCGAAAAACTCGATTCAGTAGGTAACGGATCAGCTGTTGAGCAGGCCGAAAAACGCCTAAAAGACATGGAGCAACAACTAGCCGAATTGAACAAACAACTCGCAGCGTTGTCATAACTGCGGGTTTTTTTTATTGTAAATGTTGATGCGGCCCTTTTAGCCCCGACAAGCACTAGAACTTTCGAATCGAAAATATCTTTTCAATTTTTTCGACCGAGAAAGTGGAAGTGACCTCGAGGGGCTGGCCGCTGAAGCTGGATATCTCATCTAAATGCCCAGGGCGCTCGTTCAGCTATGAGGTCGTTGGTAGACGGAAGCCAAAGTCGCTCTTGACTTTGAGTGCCCGGCTGAAACGACCCGAGCAGCTAGCGCCTGAAGCTGGAGATCTTTCTTAATGCTGAACACACCCACTTAAAGGAAGATAGCCTAAGTTCGCGACGTCTCTGTCGACGGCTACCTGACCAACATCCTGTTGGCCTAAAATCGAACTAATAAATATAACAAAAAATACGACTTGCCTTGTTTGCAATCATGCGATTGTAAACGAATATTTTTTTACAAAGTGCAGCTATCGTATTTTATATGGAGGACAAAAAAATGAGTATTTTAACAGTTGAAAATCTTGGCCATACATTCGGCGACCGTACGCTTTTTAAAGATGTATCGTTCCGTATTGTAGAAGGCGAACATGTTGGTCTTGTTGGAGCCAACGGTGTCGGTAAATCTACATTAATGAGCATCATCACAGGACAACTAATCCATGACCAAGGTAAAGTTGAATGGTTACCAAACACACATTACGGTTATTTGGATCAACATACTGTATTAACACCAGGTAAAACAATGCGCGAAACTTTACGCGATGCCTTTTTACCACTTTACCAAAAAGAAGCCGAAATGAACGAAATCACAGGCAAAATGGCTGAAGCAACACCTGAAGAACTTGAAGAATTATTAGAACAAATGGCAGAAATTCAAGACGCTTTAGATGCTGGAGATTTTTATACATTAGATATGAAGATTGAAGAAGTTGCACGTGGACTTGGTTTAGATGCAATCGGACTTGAGCGTGATGTAACAGCACTTTCTGGTGGTCAACGTACAAAATTATTACTTGCGAAACTTCTATTAGAGAAGCCGAAAGTTTTATTACTGGATGAGCCTACCAACTACTTGGATGAAGAGCATGTTACTTGGCTTTCAAACTACTTAAAAGGCTATCCACATGCATTCTTCTTAATTTCACATGATACAGAATTTATGAATGGCGTTGTCGATGTTATTTTCCAATTAGAATTCTCGAAACTAACTCGTTATACTGCAACTTACGAGAAGTTCCTAGAACTAGCTGAAATTAACAAACGTCAACATATCGATGCTTATGAAAAGCAACAAGAATTCATAAAAAAACAAGAAGGATTTATCGCAAAAAACAAAGCACGTTATTCTACAACTGGTCGCGCTAAATCTCGTCAAAAACAATTGGATCGAATGGAACGTATCGACCGCCCAGAAACTGCAGCAAATCCAAAATTCAGCTTTAAAGAATCACGTAGCTCAGGTCGTTACGTTGTAGAAGCTGAAAATCTGTTAATTGGCTACGACAAGGACAAGCCATTATTACCACCACTTACTTTTGAAATCGAACGTGGCGAAAAAATCGCTCTTGTTGGTATGAATGGTGTTGGTAAATCAACATTACTTAAAACAATGCTTGGCAAAGTCCAGCCTCTTGGTGGTAAAGTAACTCGCGGAGACTTCCTCTTCCCTTCTTATTTTGAACAAGAGGTTAAAGCAGGTAACATTACACCGATTGAGGACGTTTGGAATGCATATCCTAGCATGGAACAAAGCCAAGTGCGTGCCGTTCTTGCATCAACTGGTTTGAAAAATGAGCATATTTCTCGCCCATTAAGTCAACTTAGTGGTGGAGAACAAGCAAAAGTTCGTATTTGTAAATTAATGATGGATGAAAGTAACTGGATGCTATTCGATGAACCGACAAACCACTTAGACATTCATGCAAAAGAAGAACTAAAACGCGCTATGAAAGAATACAAAGGCACAATCATCCTAGTCAGCCACGAACCTGAATTTTACGAAGGCCTAGTAACAAAAGTCTGGGACGTAGCAGAATGGTTCTCAACTGGACATCAATAATTAAATGCTGAAGGCGCTCGTTTAGCTGTGAGGTCTTTGGAAGGCGGAAGCCAAAGTCGCTCTTTGACTTTGAGCGCCCGACTGAAACGACCCGAGCAGCTAGCGCCTGAAGCTGGATATCTTTCTTAATGCTGAATACGCCCACTTAAAGGAAGATAGCCTAAGTTCGCGACATCCTGTCACAACGGCTATCTGACCCACTTCCTGTGGGCCTCCGACAAGCACTGAAACTTTTGAATCGAAAACATCTTTTAGTTTTCGACCGAGAAAGTGGAAGTGACCTCGAGAGTCTGGCCGCTTCAGCTGGATATGCTAGTTAAGGTAGGCAACCTAAGTTCGCGAAGCCCTGTCGCAACGGTTGCATGACCAACATCCTGTTGGCCCAAGGCGCCCGTTTAGCTGTGAGGTCTTTGGAAGCGGAAGCCAAAGTCGCTCTTTGACTTTGAGCGCCCGACTGGAACGACCCGAGCAGCTAGCGCCGAATGTTTAATACTTCTCTAAATACTAAAACTCCGCCAAAGCGGAGTTTTTTCAAATCCTAAACAATTACCTTGATTTCATAGCTACCCCTTGAAATCAGTAACATATCGTGTGAGAATTACAATAAGGAAGGTGTTTTTATGGATTCAGACAAGAAAGCTAAAATTGTACAAAGGAAGAAAAGTAAACTAAAGAAAAATGCAATCAAACTAATCTTTTTAACTATAGGTGCACTCATCATGGCTGTTGGGTTGGAAATGGTACTCATTCCAAACAACTTAATCGATGGCGGCGTCACAGGTATTGCTATTATGGCCTCTCACCTTACAAGTCTTTCACTAGGGCTTTTCCTATTCCTCTTTAACTTACCATTTCTATATTTAGGCTATAAACAAATTGGGCGTACATTCGCCTTTTCAGTCGCTTATGGTATCGTCGTTTTATCAATTGCGACTTCATTTATGCATAATTCATCAGCATTCACAAATGATACCCTATTAGCTACAGTTCTTGGTGGTATATTACTAGGAATTGGTGTTGGGATTGCAATTCGAGCTGGCGGTTGCTTGGATGGTAGTGAAACGTTAGCCATTTTATTTAATAAAAAATTGCCCTTCTCTGTAGGACAAATAATTTTATTCATGAACTTATTTATTTTAGGTAGCGCAGGCTTAGTATTCGGTTTTGATCGTGCTATGTATTCTCTTATTTCGTATTTCATTGCATTCAAAACAATTGACCTCGTTTCTGAAGGTTTGAACCAAACGAAATCTATCTGGATTATTAGTGATGAAGCGGATGAAATAGGAGATCAAATTATGTCTCGCTTAGGTCGAGGGATCACGTATTTAAATGGACAAGGTGGCTATTCTAAGGATGATAAACAAGTGATTTTCTGTGTTATCAGCCGTTTAGAAGAAGCCAAATTAAAAAATATTGTAGAAGAAGTTGACCCATCTGCATTCCTTGCTTTCAGTAACATGACTGAAATTCAAGGCGGAAATTTTAAGAAAAAAGATGTTCACTAAATTACTCATACTTTCAAAATCCACTGGACATAATTAGTACAGTGGATTTTTTATTTTTGTACAAAATAAAATTCAAAATTTCTTCTTTAAACATTAATTTTACTTATTTTCCACATTAAAGCCATTGACTTATATATATCTTACTTGTAAGATATAAGTATAACAATCAGTATAGAAAGCGGGATAAATATATGGCTGTTACAATTTTCACTCAAACGAGCTGTACTTCATCAAAAAAGGCTTTACAGTGGTTAAAGGAAAACAACATTTCTTTCACTGAAAAAAGAATTACGTCTGATCAGTTAACATTGCCTGAATTTAAATTGATTTTAAGCATGACTGAAGATGGTACAGACGAAATTATTTCTACAAACTCTAAAGATTTCAAAAACTTAAATTGCGATATTAATCAACTTTCTATTCAAGAACTATATGATATTGTAAAAGATCATCCTAAAATGCTACGTAGCCCGATTTTAGTTGATGAAAAACGCCTACAAGTCGGCTATAATGATATGGATATTCGTCGCTTCATCCCACGCAAGGTGCGTGCTTATGAGCTTTACGAAATGCAACGTCTTTCACTAGAAGGCTGAATGAAACATTTTGGAGATGAGTAATATGAATGATGCTAGAAGAGAAAGCATTTCTTCACTTTTTGAAGTAGTTGCTTCTTTAGAGCGCAAATGGGCAAATGAGTGGAATAGCCAGAACAGTCTGGGCTTTTCTAAAACTCATATTTTAATACTAGATCTTCTAAACAACGAAGGTCCAAAACGCCCTTCTGCTATAGCTGAGAAACTTCAAGTGACAACAGGTGGCGTTACTGTGCTAACTAGCAAGCTAATTAAGGCCAACCTTGTTAAAAAGACTCAAAATGAAACAGATCGTCGTGCCTCTCAACTCGATATTACAGATACTGGTAGAGAACTCCTATCAACGGCACATCAACATGTAAATGAAATAATCGAAAAAATGTTTGGCATGCTCAGCGAAGATGAAATTCATACTCTCCGTAAGATTTTCTCTAAATGCTTATTTGGTTCATAACAACCACTAACACAAAAGTATTGTGTTAGTGGTTTTATTTTGGACAAAATAATGGTCACGTCCAATAGTTGGTTTAACATACTGTCTACCTTACAAAAATAGCTACCCAAACTTGGATAGCTATTACCTTATATATTTACCGTTTTTCAAGGCGGCGATCTCTGTTTAGATTGTCCGACTTTTGATTAACGGACAATTATTAATTAAGCAGGCATGATTGCCTCAACTGAAGATTGATCAGCCATCATCATTTCTTTTAGACGTTGTTTCGCACGGAATAAACGAGATTTAACGGTACCGATTGAAACTTTCATCAATTCTGCAATTTCAACAAGAGAGTATTGATTTACATAGAAATATACTAGTGTCGTGCGATAAATAGCATCTAGTTGACCAATTTTATCTTGCACAATTTGAGCGATTGCATCTTGCTCAATAACTTCCTCAGTAGATAGTTCATTGTTGGGAACCAAATCTAGAACAGGAACGTCTAAAGTATCAGGTTGGTTCATCATGTATTTACTGCGACGAACATTTTTGCGATAGCGGTCGCGGAAAGTGTTCATACAAATTGTAGTTAACCAAGCTTTAACGTGATCTACGTCAGCTACATAAGATTCATAACGTACAACTTTCACCCAAACTTCTTGCATCAAGTCTTCTGCCTCTGCTTTATTGCGAGTTAGTTTTAGACATAAGTGATATATATAACGGTTGTATTCCTCGTAAACTGTTTCAAGAGTTGTATTTGTATTTGTCATTGTTTTAGTATTCATTTTCATTACCTCCGATTCGTGTCTTGCTTTGTTAAACCTATTGTCGCAAAAACAAACCTTTCACTCTATCGGATTCTCTTTCAATTTTATTACATTCATGTAAGGTTAGCATATAAGTCTTGTAATCTATCTTCTAAAACGTTGATATATCAACGTTCTATACTGAAAAATTACATTACAAAAGAAAAATCCTATCCAAATTCTTGGATAGGATTTTATTCATCTTCAATTATTCTTCGTCTTTATTAGGTTCGACTGGCTTTTTGGTAATCGTTAATTTTACGATACGATTATCGTCCATTTCATTTACAACGACATGTAAATTTTCATAATTGAAGAATTCATTTTCTTCTGGAACATGAACGCATTGTTCAAGAACAAAGCCACCTAAAGTATCATGGAGTTGTGGTATATCTACTTCAAGAATTCGATTTGCCTCGACAATTTCAAGACGACCATGACAGACAAGTTTAGTTTCAGTCACTTCATAAATGAGTGATTCCTCTGCCTCATCTGATTCATCCTCGATTTCTTGTCCAATCATTTCTTCTATTATATCTTCATGCGAAATAATCCCAAGTGTCCCACCATATTCATCTAGAACTATAGCTAAATGCTTTTTCTTAGCTAACATTAGTTTGAATACTTTTTCTACACTGATATTCGATACTACAAATAACGGTTCGCGATCTATGAAATCATCAAGCGTTTTCGAAGGATCTAATGTCCATTCAATAAATTTCTTTGAGTAGAACATGCCGACAATGTCATCCATACTTTCATCATAAACCGGATAACGAGTAAACGAATATTCCAAAATCGTTTCGCGTACCTCTTCAAACGTTGAATGGATAGATAGTCCGACAACTTCTGTTCTATGAGTACCGAGAACATCAGATACATCTTTATCAGGAAAATCCATAACACCTTTAAGACGCTCTGATTCATCGAAAGCAAATGTTCCTTCTGTAGAAGCAATGTCTACCATCGTTCGAAGCTCTTCTTTCGTCAGTATCGCTTCTTTCACTGCCCCATTTGAAATGATTTGGATAAAAGTATTCGTAAAGCTTTGGATAATCCAAGTAATTGGTCGCAGAATTTGTACTAGCAAAGCAATGATTGGGGCTACCATATAAGCAATACGATCTGCAAATGTAACAGCGATTGTCTTTGGAAGAACCTCTCCAAATATAATGATAATGACTGTCAAAACTGTTGTAGCTATTGAAAGTTGCCAACCATGTCTAAGTGCAATGATAGTTAAAAACGTTGGTAGTAGTATATTCGCTATGTTATTACCAATTAAAATCGTTGTAATCATGCGGTCCGGATGCGAAATGAGCAAAAACAGTTTTTCAGACATGCGATCTCCTTGCTCAGCACGCAACTGGACCTTCATCCTATTAATAGCTGTTAACGCTGTTTCGCTTCCTGAAAAGAAAAATGACGCCATCAAACATATGATTAAACCTATAAACTCCAACTAAACTTCCTCCTGTTAATAAACGAATTCCCTATATTTTTATATAGATAATATACCATATTATTGATATTCTACCTCTCTTCAAGTGTGCCTTTCTAAATAATTGTAGGGATATGCTATAATTATTTTTATTATCGAATATTTCGAAATGAGGGATAATTATGAATAGTATAGACCGATATTTCACTACCAAACGCGAAGAACATTTAGAAGAATTAAAACAATTTTTAGCTATTCCTAGTATTAGTTCTTTATCTGAATACAAAGAAGATATGAAAACAGCCGCTTCCTTTTTAGGAGATGCTATGAAAAAAGTTGGCTTAGAAAACATAACAATTAATGAAACTGGTGGCCACCCCGCCGTCACTGCAGATTGGTTACACGCTAAAGGCAAACCAACTGTTTTAGTATATGGTCATTATGATGTACAACCTGTTGACCCTTTAAACCTATGGGATAGCGAGCCGTTTAAGCCTGAGATTCGCGACAATATTTTATATGCACGTGGATCAAGTGACGATAAAGGGCAAGTGTTCATGCATATTAAAGTCATTGAAGCTTTAATGCAAATAAAAGGTGAGCTACCCGTTAACGTGAAATTTTTAATCGAAGGTGAAGAAGAAATCGGTAGTAAAAACTTACCAGCTTTCGTTGAGAAGCATAAAGATTACCTAACAGCAGATTTAGTTTTAATTTCAGATACAGGCCTTTACGCTCCCGGGAAACCAGCAGTTTGCTATGCTTTGCGTGGATTAACTGGCGTACAAATAGATATTCGCGGAGCTAAAGGTGACCTACATTCTGGACTTTATGGAGGCGGTGTACAAAATCCAATACATGCCTTGGCGGATATTTTGACATCCTTCCATGATGAAGATGGCACTATCTCAGTAGAAGGCTTTTATGATAATGTTCTTCCACTGACTGACGAAGAACGTGCAGCGTTTCGTGCTTTAGACTTTGACGAAGAAGGTCTCAAAGAAGAAATTGGTGTGAGCGAATTATTCGGCGAAAAAGGATACTCATATCTAGAACATACATGGGCGCGCCCAACACTAGAAGTAAATGGCGTATTTGGCGGTTTCTCTGGAGAAGGTATTAAGACGGTTTTGCCTGCAGAAGCCGGTGCAAAAGTAACTTGTCGCCTTGTTCCTAATCAAGACCCTGAAGAAATCGTAGAAAAACTACGTGCACATATCGCTACTCACAAGCCAGCTGGTGTTGAAATTACAGTTACTGAATTTGATAAAGGTAAGCCATTCATTACACCAATGAATCATCCACTAATTCAAGCTGCTGGCCGATCTTACGAAAAAATATATAATACACCTACAGCATATATTCGTGGTGGTGGTTCAATTCCAATCGTCGCGGCATTTGATGAAATTCTAGGAACGCCAGTAATCCTGATGGGCTTCGGACTTTCAACCGAAAACTTCCATGCACCAAATGAGCACTTCCATCTAGAAAATTACGACAAAGGACTTCGCGTCATCTGCGACTACTACTATGAAGTAGCTGCAATTGATAAGGATACCCTATAAGTAAGAAATTATATTAATCCGCTCCTTTTAATATATAGGGGCGGTTTTTTGATGAGAAAAATCGACATAACCTGAAATTAGTACTTAATTCGCATTACTTGAACCCCTCTTTTGCATTGCTTAAAATCGCATTTAACCTACTCATCTCTCCTTTTGCGTCATTCGAGCTCTGATTTAACCTATTCGCTCTCTTTTGCGTTACTCGAGCTCTCATTTATCCTATTCATCTCTCCTTTTGTGTCACTCGAGCTCTCATTTATCCTACTCATCTCTCCTTTTGCGTCATTCGAGCTCTCATTTAACCTACTCATCTCTCCTTTTGCGTCATTCGAGCGCTCATTTAACCTACTCATCTCTCCTTTTGCGTCATTCGAGCGCTCATTTATCCTATTCGCTCTCTTTTGCGTCACTCGAGCGCTCATTTAACCTACTCATCTCTCCTTTTGCGTCATTCGAGCTCTCATTTAACCTACTCGCTCTCTTTTGCGTCATTCGAGCGCTCATTTATCCTACTCGCTCTCTTTTGCGTCACTCGAGCTCTCATTTAACCTACTCGCCTCTCCTTTTGTGTCATTCGAGCTCTCATTTAACCTACTCGCCTCTCCTTTTGCGTCATTCGAGCTCTGATTTAACCTATTCGCTCTCTTTTGTGTCTTTCGAGCTCTCATTTAACCTATTCATTAAATTCCTAACATCTCATCTGATCCTTGAATCAAAGAAATCCCACATACGTTTAGTTAACGAATGTGGGATCTCTGATACCATAGAAGAACTATGGTTCGTATATAATTCTATTCTCCAAAAATCGTTACAATTTCTGTTGCTAATTTACGTGGTTTATCTTTTGGTACAAGATCGTAGTAACCTAACTGTAACATGGCTATAATGCGTTCACCGGGTTTAATGCCCATTGGCTCGCGGAATTTTGGATTATCTAGCCAAGCAGGAGTTTTCCAGCATGCACCGATTCCTTTATCCCATGCAAGTAATTGCATATTTTGTATGAAGCTACTTGCTGCAGCAAAGTCTTCTAAACGTTCTTTTTGTCGAGCATCTTCTGGAACGGCTACAAATGCATAGGCACCTGGTAATGAGAATTTACTCATTTTACTTTGAAGTTCATCTTCAGTAAGCTCTTTCCAGTTCGGTACAACGAACTCACGAATAAGGTCTTTTAATGGTTCTAACTCGGGACCGCATGCCACAACTAAACGCCAAGGCTGACGGTTACCGTGATTAGGTGCCCATACTGCGTCATCTATTATAGACATTAAATCTTCGCGATCTATTGGTTGCCCATTAAACATTTTAATGGAACGGCGTTGTGTAATTGCCTCTTTTACGGTTAATGATTGTTCCTTCATTTCCATCACTCCTACTCTGTTAATCTTCATAATTTGGCAGTTAGTTCATCATACGAGATATGTATGCATCACTATCCACCATACCATATTCATTAAAAAAAACAAAAAATGACATCATTTAATTATAAAAAGTTCGTTTGATTGCGACCGTTATTTTTTGATTTATAAAGTGCTTGGTCGGCTGTTTCGATGAAGGCACTTACTATTTCAAATAAATGCATAGATGTCGTAGTGCCTCCGATGCTAATGGTCGCAAAATTCATATCGCTTCTGCCTTTATGTTCAAATTTAGCATTTTCAACTGAACTGCGTATTTTCTCAGCAAGTATCATCGCCTCACCCTCATCCATTTTACTAATAATGATAGCGAATTCTTCTCCACCATAACGACAAATAACACCTTTTTCTGCGACAATATCTTTCATTATATTCACTGTATGGCAAATAAGATCGTCACCTTTTAGATGACCATATGTATCGTTATATTTTTTGAATTCATCAATATCAATCATAAGTAATGTTAGTGGCCACTTGTCTTTGTAACTTTCGCGGAAACAGATTGGCAGACGGTCGTCAAAATAGCGACGATTATTAATACCGGTTAAACCGTCTAGTTCAGTCAATTGCTTCAATCGCTCATTTTTTTTCTGTAGTTCTAATGTTCTTTCATGAATCTTTTCGTCAAGTGATGTATTTAACGTCATCAATTCATTACTAAGTAATTCAGACTCATGGAATTTTTTTGCGTAATTGCGACTTAAATTGAATGCTTGCAAAATGACGTAGAAGAAAAACCCAAAAATTGAAAGCATAAGTGTATCTATTAGACCCTTTGCAAACAAATAATCGTTCAATACCGTTATGAAAAATAACAAATTCGCTATTAAATTCATTAGAGAAGTGGGTCTTTTATTTACAACAGCCCTCACTAATATAATCGTTATGAAAATCATAAGTATAAAAGCAAGGGGAAATACGGCAAAGAATAGAGGTATAAAAAAGCTTGGTGGTGTTACCCAAATTAGTAATAGTAGTGGCATGGTTATTGCCATAACTATATAAACAGTCTTCTTACCCGCTTCTTTTGGAAATAGTCGATAAATAAAGACCATATATAGAAGAACGGCACCATAGATTAATGAGTACTCTATCTTTTTTAGTAAAAACCAAGACAAATATGAGAATTGCATTTGTAAGAGCATCGGTCCTAGGAAAAGTGAATGGGTCACAATAAATAGACTCAACAAACCAAAATAAAGAAAAGGTCGTTCAGTTTTCCTATAAAAAAACACAATTATATGGTATATCCCTATAATAATTACACTGCCATTCATAAATAACAAAGCAGCTTGTTGATCTAAATGGTAATTGACTAGTGCATTCGCTTGGCCAAATAAAATATCTTTACTTGGACCACCAACAATGTCTTCAAAATCAGAAACTTGTAAAACAACCAAAATCTTCTCTGAGTTGGGAATAAAATAGCCAATTCTAGGGGTAATAGAAGGAGTAGATGTATCTTTAGAAGTACCTACAGAACCACTTGATGAAATGACCCTTCCATCGACAAATAAGGTGTAGGCGCTTGATTGGAAATCTGTAGAAAGCGCAAATGTATAACTAACCTGCTCTTTAGGAATTTGCAAATAGAAAGCAAATGTTCCGTAGCCATTATCACTCCCTAATTGATCATTCCAAGTGCTTGGTAAATATCCCTTATCTAAATTCGACGTTTTTACCCGCCTCTCTATCTCTTTATTAGATAGTATTTCTTGAGTAAAAAATAGCCATTCACCACGTAATGGAATTACGGTACTCTCTGTTAAATCTGCATTCTTGAGTACTAATAAGCCGTTTTTCATGTGGTAGTTAGTTTCATAATCGATTAATGAACAACCACTGAGGATGAATACAAATAATAGTAGTAATACACTTATTTTTCTCAATTATACTCCTCCAAAAATTTGATAATAGGTTAAAAAAGGGTTGTTTTCATAGTGGTTTTTCCTACATACTGTAAAAAAGAGTCTGGAGGATTTGGTATGTCTTATTTGACGATTTGTTATTGGCTAGTAAGTTACTTAGTCGGTACTTTCATGACTGCATGGTGGATCGGTAAATGGAAAAACATCGATTTACGTGAACACCGCAGTGGAAATTTAGGTGCTAGGAATGCTGGTGCAGTTATTGGTAAATATGCATTCTTCGCGACCTCCCTTGGCGACGGTGGCAAAGGGATACTTATTGTTTTACTCGGTTACTTTTTGAAAGAAACTCAATTCACAATTGCAGTCGCTGGAGCCCTTGTTATTATCGGACACTTATTTCCTATTTGGTTAAAGGGTAATGGAGGTAAAGGAATTGCAACATTTGTGGGTGTTGCGCTTGCTTTTAATCCCCTTCCATTTTCAGCTTTTGTAGTAGGTTTTTTAATTCCCTTTCCGTTCTTAAAAAGCGCAACATTAAGTATGATTTTTGGATATTTATGTTATATCGGATGGATTATATACAGCGGATGTTTACCAGTTGCTTGGCCAATCGTTCTTATTATTCTAATCATTCTTTACAAGCATCGCTCTGACATTATTGAGTCCTATCAAGAAAAAGCTTGGCAATCGAAAAGATAACAAAAAAGCATCAATTTAATAGCCTGCTTTTTTTGAAAACACAGCAAACCCGACCTATTATCCATTGAATAGGTCGGGTACTTTATTATATTGGTAATATAACATCTTCTATGTGAAAAAAGTAGTATTTCATATTCGGTGTATAGGCACTCGAGTCTTTATATTCCCATGGTCGATGAAAGCTATTGAATGTGTGGGCATTCACATGAGGTACACCATCTTGAATACTTGTAACGATAACAGAATGATCTATTCTTCCATCACCTTGGAAATCGAAAAAAATAACATCTCCTAGCTCTAAGTCATAGGCAGATGCAACTCGCTTTCCCCTCAGTCCCTTCTTTGAAGTTTCTAAATACCATCGCAATGAATGCGATGTACTCCAACTAAAACTCCAATTACCTCCTTTTAGCCACCAGCCCTCCGATCGGTTTGGCGATCCCCACATCGGTCCACCGCCTGCAAAAAGACATTGCGATATATAATTCGTACAATCCACCTCAAATCGCGGAAATGCTGGATTGTAGCTGTCCCACCATTTATCGGCGTAAGCGACAGCTGCTTGTCGATTGTAAACCGCTCCATCACACCTCCTTAGTCATGTATATGCCTTGCCCTTGTTGAATATCTCTGGTATTGCAAAAGATTATATACAATAGTCATCTTGTCATTTAAAGTCGTTTACACGAAAATTATCTATTTATAAAGAACCTCAAATTATTACTCAACTTATTACATTTCTATGATATTTGTCAGTGCCTTTACATTTATACAACAATTGCAATATTCCTTATTTGATTCGCCCAAAATAAGTCAAAAATTTGGTACAATGAAAACAACTTATTTATTTCTCCTATTTTACGTTTGAAAGGGTGTTTAAAATTGTCACAGCACGCAGAAAAAGAAATTGTTGAGTCGACATTATTATGCGATAAGAAGGGTAATCTAAATCCCGCTGCCATAGGATTCGCTCGAAAACCGATTATCAATAGTAATTTGAAAGGCCATTTCATGCGTAAAAAGAAATGGAATTATTGGTGTGTTTTCGGAGATGAAATTATGTTCTCTGCAACAATTAGCCATTTAGATTATGCTGCTGTTTGTTTCGTCTATTTCCTTGATTACGAAACGCAACGTTACTTTGAAAAGACGATAACAATTCCATTGGGCAATAAAGTGAAAATGCCTACAAACGTATTAGAAACTGTAAATTTCATTCATGAAGATATGAAAATCCAGCTGCTATACGCGCAAAATGAAACACAAATGACTGTCACTATACCTGATTTTGATGGCGATTTACTACATGCAGACTTAACAATCAAACACCCTGTAAACGACGACTCTCTAAATGTGGTTATCCCTTGGAATCGCCAAATATTTCAATTCACCGGAAAACACCATTCATTACCAACAAACGGTTACGTTAAAATAGGAGAAAAACGTTATAATTTTCAAGAAGAAGAGTGTTATGCAGTACTCGACTATGGTCGTGGCATTTGGCCACGTGAAGCAACTTGGAACTGGGCTATGGCTTCCCAAAAATGGAGAGATCACCGGATCGGCCTAAACTTAGGTGGTCAATGGACAGATGGTACCGGCATGACGGAAAATGCTATATTCCTAGATGGTAAAATGACTAAAATCCATGAAGATGTCATCTTCGAATACAATACAAAAGATTTTATGCAACCTTGGCATATTAATTCTAAATTCACGGATGACGTTCAACTTACTTTCACACCTTTCTTTGAACGTATCGCTACAACAAATGCCAAAGTTATAAAATCTGAAGTTCATCAAATGGTCGGCTATTTCAATGGCCACGTCCGATTAGACAGTGGCTGTTACTTACCTATCCAACAACTACTCGGCACCGCAGAAGAACATTTAGCTAAATGGTAAAAAGGACAGCCTCCTATTTGATTGAGAGGCTGTCCTTTTATTTTGAGGTACGCTAGAGATATGATGGGATGGTGGGAGTGGATTGTTTTTAGTAGCGATAATCTTTCTCCGAGTAGCGATAATCCTCCCTCGAGTAACGATAATTCTCCTGGAGTAGCGATAATTTTCCTCGAGTAGCGCTAATCTCCCCCAGTAGCGCTAATCTTTCCTCGAGTAGCGATAGTCTTTCGATAATTCTCCTCCCAGTAGCGCTAGTCTTTCCCCGAGTAGCGATAATCTCCTCGAGTAGCGCTAATCTTTCCCGAGTAGCGCTAATCTTTCCCGAGTAACGCCAATCTTTCCCTGAGCACATATAATTCATCACCTATTCCCATGCAAATGCATTTTCTCAGGATAATCTGTAAAAACAGCCTCGACTCCGAGTTTTTTCATCAAGTCATAATCTTCTATTGTATTCACTGTATAAACGCGAACTATATTACCTCGTTCAATTGCTGTTTTAACGGCTTCGCGCTTAGCTGCTACTAATGAAACATGTAATGCATCCGTGCCCAGCATTACACCATACTCATGTAAGTTCACTAATATTTTCATGAATAATGCCCCTACTTCATTCTGTGGTGCTTTTTTCAATACTCGTTCGACAATTTCATGATCAAATGATGAAAAGACAACTCGGTCTAACATATCATTTTTTTCGAGCATGGCTATTACATCATCTTCTATTCCCTGATATAAAAAGACATCCGTTTTCAATTCAATATTAATCATATGATGAGTCGTTTTGAAAATGTCCAATACCTCCTGCAGAGTCGGAATCTTCTCTCCTACAAATTGTTTGCCTTTCCACGACCCAAAATCGTATGAGCGTAGTTCTTCAAATGTCATATCACGGATATAGCCATCTCCATTTGAAGTGCGATTGATACGTTCATCATGATTAATCACGAGAACGCCGTCTTTTGTACGTTGGACATCTAATTCAACACCATATATGGGTAATCCTGCAGCTTCACGGAAAGAGCATAGTGTATTTTCGGGAAAATCACCTGAAGCACCACGATGTGCAAATATTTTCATAAATTATTTCCTCCAAAGATATATTCGTTAACTTTATGCTACACTTTCTAAATTTTCCAGACAATTGAAAACTTTTACTTGTACTCTCTGAATTCATGTAGTAATATTTATCATTGCTATCAAAACCCCAACATCTTCAACAGGACGCAAAATTGCCAAATTGGAGGACTGTAAATGACACAGAAGCATCCCGATTTTGAACAAGAAGCTCAGCGCCTGGCTTACACAAAACATTATATGCTAAAACTCTTAGAAGAATCCAAACGTGACCTACAATCAGCACAGGACAGTATTCGAAAATCGATGTCTGATTTAGAATACCTAGATTCAAGTTTAAGCTACCTCAATATTTTAACGAATGCTCGATTTTTTGAAATGGCACGTGATCAAAAAGAAGGACTTGAAGCAGTTAAGCAAAAACCTTATTTTGCCCGTATAGACTTTCAAAAGGAAGGCGAACCTGCAGAGAAACTATATATTGGTAAAACCTCTCTCTTTGATCGTGAAACGCAAGAGCCTATCATCGTCGACTGGCGTTCTCCTGTCGCAAACGTATACTATGACGGGCGCCTTGGTGACCTTACTTATAAAGTACATGACGAAGAATACAATGGGCACCTCTTTTCAAAACGACAATATAAAATTGAAGAAGGCAAGTTATTAGATGTCCAGGATATTGATCTGACAACTAATGATGAACTGTTGCAAGACGCGCTCGCTGGTAAAGCTGATGTACGACTGACTGAGATTGTGTCAACGATTCAGGCTGAACAAAACGATGTTATTCGTGCTCACTTAAAACAACCAATACTCGTCCAAGGTGCTGCTGGATCAGGAAAAACGACTATTGCACTCCATAGAATCTCTTATTTCTTATATACCATGGGTGAACATTTCAACGCAAAAGAACTTATGATTTTAGCACCTAACCAACTGTTTATCGAATATATTGGCGATGTTTTACCTGAGCTTGGTGTCGATCAAATTTGCCAAACGACCTACTCAGATTATGTGCAAAAAGCAACTGATATTAAGCTGAAAATCCAAAATC
This sequence comes from Viridibacillus sp. NPDC096237, assembly GCF_050278625.1. Taxonomy (NCBI): domain Bacteria; kingdom Bacillati; phylum Bacillota; class Bacilli; order Caryophanales; family Caryophanaceae; genus Viridibacillus; species Viridibacillus sp. NPDC096237. The sequence continues at coordinate 189,311 of NZ_JBNNTI010000002.1, forward strand.
CAAATGAACAACTTGAAAAACTTGTGAGCGAAGACACGATCGATTCAACAGTATTATGGCTGACCAGAATGAAAGGTTCCCTTGCTTATCGAGATGTTATGGATCGCTATTTAAAAAGAATCGAATCCGAAATAGCTGACCAATTCGAAGACGTTTATATTGAAAAGTATCGTATCTTAACAGGATCACATTTAAGAAAACTTTTTTTAAAAGACTTTGCCTATATGCCAATTGAAAAGCGAATCGACCGTATTAAAGCTGTTCTTCAAAATTATGTAAGACAAAAGAAAAAGCAAATACTACTTTCCTTAAATAAAAGATATGATGACATTTTGGATAAGGCATTGTTCGGTATTCAAGATGCAGACAAACGAAAACAAACAGTGACAAAATGGATTGATGAACGTGATGTACGTATTCCAGCTGTTGAAAAACAGGCTAAGTCTACTTGCTCAAATTATATGAAGCGCTTTAAAAAGCATAAAATAAAAGCATTGTATCGTGAGTTTTTGACGAATTATGATTTACAAAAAGAGTTATCTCCCGAATGGTCGGAAGCGGAGAATGAGCAATTTATCAACGCTCATATGAAAGAAACTTGGGCAATAGAAGATTTGGCTGCCATCTTCTATTTGCATGCTAAAATTAAAGGAGTCAACGAAAGATGGAAAATGCGCGTTGTTTTCATCGATGAGGTGCAAGATTACAGCTTATTCCAGTTAGCGGCTTTAAAAGAAGGTCTTGAAACGGATATGTTCACTATGGTAGGCGACTTGGCACAAGGAATACATAGCTACCGCTCCTTAACGGACTGGACGCCCGTACGCGAACTATTCCCTCGCGCTACTTATAAAACTTTGCAAAAAAGCTATCGTACAACAATTGAAATTATGGCTATTGCAAATGAGATCTTATCGAAAATGGGTGAAGATTTACCACTTGTAGAACCGGTTGTCCGCCATGGTGATGAACCAACTTTCCATGAGATGAAAACAATTGACCCATTAGCAATTGAAGAAATTCATCAACAAATTAGAGCAAAAGGGCATCGTTCCATTGCACTCATTTGTAAAGCAACTGACGAAGCAATGAACTATACAAAGACATTGCAAAATGCCGGCGTATTGGCACAAACCTTATCTGAATCATCTGAGATAGATCAAGAAGCGCTTCTTGTCATACCAAGTCATTTAGCAAAGGGTCTAGAGTTCGATGCAGTTATAGTAACATCTATCGAAAAACCGTTCCGTGACGTAGCACTTGATCGTAAGCTTTTATATGTAGCGGTTACTCGTGCTATGCATGAACTACATTTAGTTGGTTCTTCACGCAGTGCGTTTTTATTAGAAGAATAAAAATAAAGAGGCATTCCAAAAGTCGATTGCAAACCGACAATTGGAAGCCTCTTTTTATTTCCTCGCAGAGAGAGGATAATAATTTTGTTTTTTTGAAAAGATATTCATAATCTTTCGGAAGATGCCCTTTTTCTCTTTTTTTAATTGCATTTCGTTTTTTACATCGACTTTTCCTAGTGCAGGTAATCTCATTGTAGATCTCCCCTTTGCGATGGTTTTTGTACTTTCTTAACATTACCATTAGTTTATGATTATTATCGACTAATTATGTATATTTTTAGAAAAGTTTATTATTAATTCTGAATTTTTAGATGAAATTACAAAAAATAAATGATTTAGATCATTATGACACTAAAACTGTCCTTATATAGCTTATCGTTTTAAGCACTTCTTATAATGCCTTTGCAAATTAAAAATACCAAGCAAACCACGATTCGCTTGGTATTTTTTGTATTATTTAAAGATATTCAAAATTCTTTGGATGAAACCTTTCTTACTCACATCTTTCATTTTTTTAATTTCTGCTACTATCTCATCCGACAACAAGTCGTAACCTGCCTCTCCGAAATGTAAGCCATCATCTTTTATACCTACTAAAAGCTCCTTGTAATTTGGCTTATTGTAGAGAATTTCAAAAAAATCGATGACATGACATCCTGTTTCTTCTGCAACATCTTTGACTGCTTGACCATATTCTTTCAACCTCTTATTTTTACGGTTTGGTTGTAATGATTCATCAACCGGTGGAGAGGTAATAAGAATTGTGCGATTAGCTCCAATTTGTTGAACAAAGTAACGGATATTAGACTTAAACGTGCCAATTGGTATTAATTTGTGCTTTGCAGAATCATTCCCTCCAAATAATACCGTAACGACATCAGGTTTTTTTGATAGTACATCCTTCTTAAAACGAACTCTAGCTTGCTCCGTTGTATTACCAGATACTCCAGCATTAATAAATTGATGCTGTTTCATTTTCAGCTTTAACATGGATGTTAAAACCGGTTTAGGATAGTTTTCTTTACGTGCTGTAATGCTATCTCCAAAACATATGATTTTCATCTAATAATCCCCTTATGCTATTTATCTATTCATGAATTTATTTTTTCGCAAAATAATCCACCTGCTGTATTTTCTCAAATCCTGCTCGTTCATAAACAGTTAGTGCTTGCTCATTTTCAATCTCAACATCAAGTAAAACTGTCGATTGCTCTTTTTTGACAGCAATATTTTTGACCCATGCTAACAGCGCAGCTCCTATGCCTTGACGGTGGAAATCAGGATGTACTGCTAGTGCAGTTACCCATTGGATGTCATTCTCTTCAACGGACGTCACTGTACCAACGACTAGCCCATCTTTTTCTGCAACCCATAATATGCGACCTTCTCTTGAGGTATTCTCAGCAATTAGATTGTCTGTTTCTTCTGGTAAATCATTAAATCCAGACTCAAAAATAGTAACAAGTGCATCGCGCTCCCCATTATATAAGCGAATCGTTAAATCACTAGGAATATCTGTATACTCAGCACCTGCTCGTAGTGTCGCTTCTGAAAAACTATACTCATAGCCTTGTGCTTCGATGAAATTACGCCCCTCTTCACCGTTTAATGTTAGTGCTAATTCACCAACAGTACTGCGCTCAGTAAACCCAGTTGCAATGCTCTCAACTAGTAGTTTACCTATACCCATTCCACGATACATAGGAGTTACAACTGCTGACCATTCAAATGTATTGAAACCAAACGGATCAACTGCACTAGCTACACCGACTAATTCGTCTTTGTCATCATCATAAGCAAGCACTAGAAAGCCATATGCCTCAGGATTGCACCAGCTACTCTCGTTCATCACAATTTTGTATTTTAGTTTATCTTCAAGTTCAGATTTTTGCAATAACTGTAAAACTTCCTCGTAAGTTTCACCATCAATAGGATATGTTGCTTTCATTATAAAAATATTCAAATTGAAACCACCTCATTGTAATTGTTTTGTCATCTAAATGATAACAAATTATCAAATTAGGCGACTACCATTTGGCTTTTACGGGTATTGAATATCGAAATGGAGGTTTTACAATGACAAAAAAACGATTAGCTTGGGTTGATGTGACTAAGGGGTTTTTAATGATTTTAGTAGTAGTTGGTCATTTTCCTGGAGACTTGGATCACCCACTTTTACAATATATCTATTGGTTCCATATGCCAGCGTTCTTCGTGTTGAGTGGATTATTCTTCAAACCGATTTCAAAGGACGAGCCTATTCGTAAAGCTGTTAAAAAGCGATTTATGCAATTGATGATTCCATACCTATTCTTCCTATTGCTTATTACATGCATTCGTTATGTATTAGCATTCGCTTATGGAAATACCGATATTTCATGGTATGTACAGGATTTTAGTACGCTCATTATTGGTGGGCGTTATGCACGAGGATCTTACGGTGTATTCTGGTTTACAACGGTCTTATTCTTTACTTATTTATTATTCTTATTACTAACAAAATATTTAAGCCGATTCTATCAATTTAGTATACTTACACTATGCTATATTATCGCTCATATCCAAAGCTACTTTATAATAGATGTTATTGGAGGAGCATCTGATAAAACTTCGCAAACTATTCCAATGCTATGGAATTTAGATATTACGCTTATAACAGTGGTCTACTTCGCCATTGGCTATTATGCAAAAGATTTACTTTTACACATACAGTTACCCCTCTGGACAGTTTGTACAATTAATGCTCTCTTAGCAATGCGATTAACTTGGGTTGATCAATTTGACTATCACTTAAGTTTGAAGTTTATCCATTACAATCATGCGCTATTGGATCTTATCATTCCTTTTATTTTTATCATTGCAATTTTCGGGATATTCCAATTCATTACGCGCTTCACACCATTTAAAGCCTTCCATTTTATCGAAATGCAGTCAGTCACTATTATGTATATGCATATTTCAGTAGATAAACAAATGAATAATTTTTTTGATTACGGTCTCATTGGCTATACCGTTCTATGTCTGGGTATATCTATCACAGGCTCTATAGTTATAAAGAAATTCATCCCATATGGATTATTCTTCATCGGAGATATTCATGCAAAACGCCCTCTTCTCTTTAAGGGAAAATTATTTACCACGTAAACAAAAAGGCATTCATCCATATGAAATGGGTGAATACCTTTTCTTTCTACCAACAGTTATGCATTGGATTCTTCTAACATTTTATAATATATCCCCTGTTTATCAATCAACTCCTGTTGATTGCCTGCTTCAATAAGTTCACCTTGTTTCATGACAAAGACGATGTCAGCTTGTCGTACCGTATTCAATCGATGTGCAATAACAAAGCTTGTACGCCCTTGCATTAAACGTTCTAGAGCTTCTTGGATTTTCAACTCTGTTACCGTATCAATACTACTCGTCGCTTCATCTAACAATAGGATTACAGGGTCTGCTACAAGTGCTCTTGCTATAGATAATAACTGCTTTTGACCTTGGCTAATTTCAGCACCATCAGCAGACAGAAATGTATCATAACCATTTTGCAATTTCATAATGAAATCATGGGCATTAGCTTTACGTGCGGCTTCTTCCACTTCTTCATCTGTTGCATTTAACTGACCATATCGAATGTTTTCCCTCACCGTTCCTTCAAATAAAAACGGATCTTGTAAAACAAATGCCATCTGACTGCGCAAATTTTGACGTGACAGTGCTTGAATAGGTGTACCATCAATAGTAATTTCACCTTTATTTACTTCATAGAAACGTGCGAGTAACTGTAAAATAGTCGTTTTACCAGCCCCAGTAGCACCTACTAAAGCAGCTGTTTGCCCTGCTTCTACATGAAAGCTAACATTTTTTATCGTATGTGCTTCATCTGTTTGCTCATATTTGAACGAGACATTGTTGAACTTTACGTCACCTTGTAGTTGATGGGTGATCTTGTCTGAAGCTAAATCCTTCTCTTCCTCTTCGTTCATAATCCCAAAAACACGTTCTGCACCTGCAATTGCAGATAATACATTATTAAACTGGTTCGCTAAATCGTTTAAAGGGCGCGTAAACTGACGTGCATATTCTGAGAATATCACAATCGTCCCAATTGTAACTTGGCCCTTCAAAGCTAATAAACCACCAACTCCTGCAACAATGGCAAAACTTGCATTATTTAATAGGTTCATGACCTTTGGAATACCACCTGAGTAAACATTGGACCAAAAGCCAACTTGTCGTAACTTAGTGCTTTTCTCTGCAAATTCTTCAATCATACGCTGCTCCTGAGAAAATGCTTTAACAATTCGTTGTCCTGAAATCGACTCCTCAATCATCCCATTTAACGCACCTAATGCTGTTTGCTGTTCTTTAAATAACTTACCAGTACGGCGTGTAATCCATCTTGTAGCAATGAACATAACTGGAATAATGATCATCGTCAATAATGTTAATAGTGGACTCATTGAGAGCATAACAACTAGCGTCCCGACTAATGTTAAAACACTTGAGAATACTTGAATAAATGTACTATTCAAGGTCGAACTAACATTCTCAATATCATTTGTCATGCGACTCATTAACTCGCCATGTTGACGCTTATCAAAAAATGTAATTGGTAGCTTTTGCAACTTTGTAAATAGAGCTGTACGCATACGATAAATTGTTTGTTGTGCAATACCAATCATCCAATAATTTTGGAGAAACAAAGATAATGACAAACCTAGATAGATCGCGATCAAACCAAATATTAGCTTAGACAAGCCTGCAAACTGAGTTTTCATAATGTGATTATCAATAATTTTACCAATTAAATAAGGACCTAGTAATGAGAATACCGAGCTCGCTACTACCATTAGTAAAACAACAATTAATAGTGCACGTTGTTCATCAACAATTCGCCAAATATGGCCTAGAGTTGAACTCCAATTTGTTGCACGGTCCACCTTCTTCTTTCGTTGCCTTTGAATATCTTCTTTCGTCAAAATATTTTTATAGCCAAAAGGTTCTCGAATCGATTTAAGCATTATCATCCACCTCCTATCCTTGTTGTGATGTAGCAATCTTTTGATACAAAATAGAATTCTCCATCAACTCTTTATGGGTACCAAATGCTGAAACTAATCCGTCTTCTAGTAGCAAAATACGATCAGCTTCCTTTGCCGTAAGAATTTTCTGTGTTACAACTAGCATTGTTGCCTCTTCACTCTCCAGAGCGTTCCATAGTGCCGATTCCGTTTTAACATCTAATGCACTCGTACTATCATCTAAAATTAAGAATTCTGGCTTGCGTATTAATGCCCTAGCAATTGATAATCGCTGTTTTTGCCCACCTGATAAATTTACTCCTTTTTGACCAACTCTAGTTTCATAGTCATTTGGAAAATGCGTAATTGAATCATGGATTTGTGCTTGAATTGTTGCTTCATGCACCTGTTCGACCGAAGCAGCTGTTTTACCCCAGGTCACGTTATCGCGGATAGAACCTGTGAATAACAATGCCCGTTGTGGTACATAACCAATTGCTTCACGTAACTTTTCTAATGGCCAGTTTTTCACGTTTTGCCCATCCACAATGATATCTCCAGAAGTTGCATCGTAAAAACGAGGTAATAGTTGTAGCAATGTCGATTTACCTGAGCCAGTCGCGCCCATAATCGCTAGTTTTTCACCTCGGCCACATTCAAAGGAGACGTTACGCAATACAAATTCATCCATCTGTGGATATTTAAATGATACATTTTCAAAACGAAGAGTGCCGTGTTGTCGAACTTTTAACTGCTCTTTCCCCTTCTCTTCATTCTCTAAGCCTTCATCAATTAACAATACTTCCTCCATACGATCCGCTGATGCTTTCGCTCGTGAAATAAAGACGATAATAAATGAAAACATTGAAAATGCACCTGTCATACGCAGTGCATAGTTAACAATCGCTACAAGCTCACCGATTTGTGTTTCTCCTTGCTCAATTTTACCCGCTCCAAACCAAAGAACGACAAGTAAGCTAACATTCATCACTAAAAGCAATATTGGCTGAATATACTCCATCGTTCGTAACGCTTTTGAGGTATCTATCTTTAAAGAATTGGCTACTTTTTCAAACCTACTTGCTTCATACACGCCACGCAAATAAGCCTTTACTAAACGCATCGCTTGTAAATTCTCTTGAATTACACGATTGACTCGGTCAACACGCTTTTGTACCGCTGAAAAATATGTAATCCCTTTGCGAACCATTGCAAATAAGTAAATGGCTAAAAACGGTGCACCTATCACAAGATAAACGGCTAATGATGGCTTCACATAAAACGCCATTATTAAACTACCAATCACAACAAGAGGCGTACGTAACATGACACGTAAACTCATGAATAAAACTTGTTGCACTTGTGACACATCACTTGTTAAGCGCGTAATAAGTCCTGCCGTTGGAAACTTCAAAAACGTCGTCATTGTAAATGATTGTACTTTTTTAAACAATGCATTTCGTAAATCAAAGGCAAAGCTTTGTGATGCATGTGCTGAAAAAAATGAATTCGTAATACCTGCAAAAAAGCCTAGGAAAGCTATTAACATCATTATGCCACCCCATAACCAAACAGTTGCAGGATCTTGTAAAACGATTCCATCATCAATGATTTTCTTAATAATTAATGGCTGAATTAGCTCGACAGCAAGCTCGACAAGCATGAGTGAAATAGCGATAAAAGCAAACCATTTGTATGTTTTTATGTATGAAAACATTGTCTTCACGGTATAACCTCCTACATTCATTTCGTCTCTCGAAATTTATTTAATTGTTTCTTATTATGCCATAAAATAGCCATAGTCTGTGCAATAAAAACTCGAAATATTTAGATGAATAATATTAAGAATATTTTTTACTCAAATGAATCAATTTCATAAATCGTATTTTTTTAGAGCACAGACTACTCCCATAGTGCAAAATCTATTTTTAAAAATTAAGCTACGTTTGGTTGTTCACGTAAAACTTGGTTGATACGATCGACTGCTAGTTTGCTCGCGTTGTAAATCAGTGTAATCAATTGGAAATGACATTTTGCTTTTTTCCCAGAGCGATGGGCTGTGTGTATTTGAGCGTTTCATACTGCTTATCATAACTATCGTAACGATAACTATGTTCGCGTACACATGTCGGTGCGAAATGTTCATCGAA
>NZ_JBNNTI010000003.1:0-36046 GCF_050278625.1 Viridibacillus sp. NPDC096237
TCTACTAATGCGTGTCAAGGTGTATTACAAGATCGAATTGTTGAAGTACCGTTTTCTGGATTCGCTGAAATTACAGCAGGTGAATTCTTAAGTTTCCCTGTTATTGGTGTTTCTGATAGTAAAAAAGCGTATTTCTTAAACGACACTAATGGTGAAGTACCTCGATTGGACAAAAACTTCTTCCAAAATTCTGTGACATACAACGAACAACCATATGGGGAATTAATAGGTGCTAATTTCTTTGAACTTGACTTCTCTCCAGTTACTGTTGCACCAGAAGGTCAGTTTGGAACATTACGTGAAAAAATCGTTATGGATGTTATTGTGAAAGTGTTACAAGTTCAACAACATCGTGTAACTTCAACGAGAATCATACCAACTTTTGATACTGGTCTTGAATGTTAAATTGTACACACAATTTAATATAAACGAAATTAATGTGATTATCTCCTCAATCATAATGAGTTGAGGGAATTTTTATGTAATGAAAAAACGTATGAAAAATGTATATTTTCATACGTTTTTTTTGTACGGTTTTTAAAGATTTATCACTTTTTTTATACAATAACATACATAATATATATGAAAATGAATGAAATGAGGGATTGAGATGGCCAAAGAAAAGAACATGCAGCCATTGCGCAAAGGCAGAAATTGAGGATTTTCGGTGGGCACTCTCCAAGTATGCGAGCGCCGAGTCGCTTCGTCGCTACGCTCCTGCAGGGTCTCGACTGTCTCGCTTTCCCCGCAGGAGTCGAGCGGACGCTTCTCCAAACCGATAAAATGTTGCATTCTAATTTTCTATTGACTCATTCAATTAAATAGACTTCAGACTGTAGACAATCGGAAAAAGCGAGTTTTCTACAGTCTTTTTATTTGTATACGAAATAAATCAGGTTTTCCGAAGCTTACCACTCGCTTTCCGCGGGCGAGCGCCGAGCCGCTTTGCAGGGTCTCGACTGTCTCGCTTTCCCCGCAGGAGTCGAGCGGACGCTTCTCCAAACTAATAAAATGTTGCCTTCTACTTTTCTATCTACTCATTCATTCTTATATTTAAAAGAAAGGATTAACTTGAGGTGATGGGGAAAGATGACGAGAAACCCAATTCATGAACGGTACCAATTAAAGGTAGCTGGAAAGAGTTCCATCAAACTGCCTTTTGAATTCAATCTTAAGCTACTGCAATTAATGAAGTATCTTTTTTTACCTAAAATTGTTAATTAAATGCTTGCAATCTATTTATATAAACGATATGGTTTTAATATGAATGAATTTTCAGTCATTTAACATACCGACCGGTTAGTATGTAAGTTGTTAATCAATAAGGGGGCTTATGGTGATGGATTTTTCATATTCAGACAAAGTAATAGCTTTACAACAGAAGTTAACAGCGTTTATGGAGGAATTTGTTTATCCAAATGAACAAGTGTATGCGAAACAGTTACAGGCACAAGACAATCGCTGGTCAGAGATTCCACCAATTATGGAAGAGCTAAAGCAAAAAGCAAAGGATCAAGGATTATGGAATTTGTTTTTGCCAGATAGTGAGTATGGGGTTGGTTTGACTAACTTAGAGTATGCTCCACTTTGTGAAATTATGGGACGTTCACTTATCGCACCTGAAATTTTTAACTGTAATGCACCGGACACAGGCAATATGGAAGTACTCGTACGATACGGTACAGAGGAACAAAAAAAGCAGTGGTTAGAACCATTATTAGCTGGGGAAATTCGCTCTTGTTTTGCGATGACGGAGCCAGACGTAGCTTCAAGTGATGCTACTAATATTGAAGCAAGTATCGCACGAGATGGTGATGAATATATATTAAATGGACGGAAATGGTGGACGACTGGAGGCGGAGATCCTCGCTGTAAAGTTGCCATTTTCATGGGGAAACATAAAAATACGTTAGCTCCAATTCATGAGCAACAATCAATGATATTAGTACCACTTCACACACCAGGTGTAAAAATTGAGCGTATGTTATCGGCATTTGGTTATGATCATGCACCCGAAGGCCATGCAGAGGTGACGTTTACGAATGTAAGGATACCTGTAGAAAATATTCTATGGGGTGAAGGCAAAGGTTTTGCTATTGCTCAAGGAAGACTTGGACCTGGGCGAATTCATCATTGTATGCGTCTAATTGGAGCGGCCGAAAGGGCTCTTGGAGAAATGTGTATACGTGTGCAGGAGAGAACAGCTTTCCATCGGACATTAGGGGAGCAGGGGGTTATTCGTGAGCGTATAGCTGAATCTCGTATTGATATTGAACAAGCTAGATTACTAACGTTAAAAGCCGCTTACATGATGGACACTGTTGGCAATAAAGAAGCGAAGGCTGAGATAGCTATGATCAAAGTAACAGCGCCAAATATGGCACTCCGTGTCATTGATCGTGCTATTCAAGCATTTGGAGCGGCTGGGGTGAGCTCAGATTTTACATTAGCAGCACAATGGGCAAACTCAAGAACTTTGCGATTAGCAGATGGACCTGATGAAGTACACCGCAATCAAATTGCGAAAATTGAGTTGAAAAAACATGTCTCTAAAGTAAAGGAGAGAGTGTAATGAGTGTAATGGATCTGTTTAGCTTAAAAGGTAAAACGGCGATTGTCACTGGAGGAGGACGAGGATTAGGCGTTCAAATTGCAAGAGGCTTTGCAGAGGCTGGAGCTAATGTCGTGCTATGTTCTCGAAAAGTTGCAGCTTGTAAAGAAATGAGTGAAGAGCTTAAGACATTTGGAGTGCGTGCGATTGGACTGGCCTGCGATGTGACAAACCCCGATGATGTGAAGAATATCGTTTTGGAAACTGTGAAGCAATTTGGTTCAATTGATATTTTAGTAAATAATAGTGGTGCTTCATGGGGGGCGCCGGCTGTTGAAATGCCTTATGAGGCATGGCAAAAGGTGATGGATGTCAATGTAAATGGGACATTCTTAATGAGCCAAGCTGTTGGTAAAGTAATGATTGAGCAGAAGTCTGGCAAAATCATCAATATTTCTTCAGTTGCAGGTGTTGCTGGAACGCATCCAGATTTTATGGATACAGTTGGCTATAACACGAGTAAAGGTGCGGTTATTACGTTGACGAAGGATTTAGCAGCAAAATGGGGAATGCATAATATAAATGTTAATGCCATTGCACCAGGGTTTTTCCCGACGAAAATGTCTTCTGTATTGATAGAACGTGGAATGGATTATATTATGGACGCGACTCCGCTACAGCGATTAGGATCAGATGAAGATTTAAAAGGAGTAGCATTATTTTTAGCTTCGAAGGCATCCGATTATGTAACGGGTGATGTTGTGATGGTTGATGGTGGGATGAGCGCTGTTATTTAAGTAAGGGGTTTTGACAAAGGTGAAAGACGATATTATTCGAATGAGTATACAATTATTTGAGCAAAAGGGTTTTAGCTCTACATCAATTCAACATATAACACAGGCGCTTAATGTGACTAAGGGGACATTCTATTATTATTTCTCGAGTAAAGAAGCGCTATTAATGGATATTCATCAGTATTATATTGATGATTTACTTCTTAGGCAGCAAGAAATTATAAAAAGTGAAGGCAGTTTTACAGAACAACTTACTAGAATTGTAGAAATGCTTATTTTTGATATTGGACGGCAAGGTTCTTATGCACGAGTCTATTTTAGAGAAATGCGTCATTTAAGTGAAGATCATGCTGTTATTGTGAAAGAGAAGCGCCGTTTATTCCGTATACGAGTTGAGGAAATAATTGAGCAGGGTCAGGCTATAGGAGAGTTTAAAGTGGGACTCGTGCCAAAGCTTACGGCGTTTGCAATTTTAGGAGTAACTAATTGGAGCTATGAGTGGTTTGATTCTGATGGAGATATCACTTCAAAGCAGTTAGCAACTCAATACACGGCATTTATTTTACAGGGCATTCAAAGCTAGGAGGTTTTTCCATGGTACAAGATACGATACCTATGCGTAGTGGTGAAGAGCTGAATATTAAAAAACTTGAAATGTTTTTACATGCCAATTTAAAGAGTTTACCTGAAGGGAATCTTGTGGTTCGCCAGTTTGGTACAGGGCATTCTAATTTAACATATGTGCTTACAATTGGAGAATGGGAGGCCGTATTACGAAGACCTCCATTAGGTCCTGTGGCAGAGAAGGCACATGATATGGAGCGAGAATTTAAAGTGCTGTCCTCATTGCACCCTGTATTTCCTGTTGCTCCAAAGCCGATTATTTATTCAGATGACATGACGATTATCGGTAGCACTTTCTTTATTATGGAAAGAAGACTAGGTGTGGTCTTAGACACAGAATTTCCTGAAGGTACGACAGACCTAGTCATGATGGCACGTAAAGTATCTGAATTGATGGTTGATCAGTTAGTGGCATTACATGCAGTTGATTATAAAAAGACAGCACTTACAGGAATGGTAAAGCCTGATGGTTTTATGGAGAGACAAGTTCGTGGATGGATTAGTCGTTATGACAAGGCGAAAACGTCTGATATAAAAGAAGTTAATGAGTTAACAACATGGCTAATTGAGCATATACCTCAATCTAGTGAATCGACAATTATTCATTATGATTATAAGTTGAATAATGCAATGTTTTCAAAAGAGTATGAGGAAATGGTCGGACTATTTGATTGGGAAATGACTACAGTGGGCGATCCGTTAGCAGATGTTGGGGTAGCACTTAGTTATTGGATGCATGTGGATGATCCAACTATGATGTTATATGGTTTAGGTGAGCCACCGATTACGGTAAAAGAAGGATTCTATTCACGTCAGGAATTTATAGCTCGATATGCTGAAAAGAGTGGACGAGATGTATCTAATATCCATTATTATTTAACTTTTGCTTATTTTAAATTAGCCGTCATTTGTCAGCAAATTTATTATCGTTATTATAATGGTCAGACGAAAGATACACGGTTTGCACATATGGGTGATTTTTCAAAAGTACTTATAAAACAAGCATTCAAAAGTACAGAAAAGTAAAAAGTTTGCATTTTTAAGAGGTCTGATATAGCTTTAAAATATGAGAATTATTGTCCAGCCTTCAGGAGGTTATAACAGATGAACTCAAATCAACCTTTTACAGATGCAGAATTTGATCGTATTTTTGAAGAAAAATCAGAAGAAATTAATGCCCAACTGAATCGGGAAATTTTGCTAGCCATGATAGGTGATGTAAATGCCGGAAAATCCTCAACGGTAAACAAATTAATGGGTAACGATGTGGCACCAGTAGGCGCAAACCCTGGTGAAACACAACAAATTAGAAAGTATATATACAAAGATAAAATTGTTTTCGTCGATACTCCAGGACTTGATGATATTAAAAGTGAAAACTCTGATATAACGATGAGTTTCTTCCATGAAGCAGATGTCGTGTTATTTTTCCTTAATGCAGCAGGTACTGTACTTTCGGAAACTGAGCTTGCTTCACTAAAGAAAATAAGTGCGGTAAATAAAGACATAATTTTAGTGCTCAATAAAATTGATGCAGCTGATGATATACCGAGCCTTGTGAAATATGTACAAGATCATACAAATTATGAGTATCCCGTGACACCGATTTCTTCTCGCACGGGTGAAAATATGTCTATGTTACAAGAGAAGATACTTGAACTTTTAGAGGTCAAAAAAAAAGATATCTTGATGGCTTCCCATATGGCCGATAAGTCAGCTACTGCGAAAAAGTGGATTTTAGGCGCGGGTGCATCGGCAGCGGCAATTGGCGCAGTACCGATTCCCGGAGCTGATTTTGTCCCTCTAACAACTCTGCAAGTAGGGATGATGCTGAAATTATCTACGCTTTATGGAAAGCCTATCTCTAAAGACAAGGCAAAAGAAATGATTATCGCAACGATTGTTGGAAATGTTGGCAAAACAATCTTCCGACAAATTGTAAAATTCGTACCAGGCGCAGGTACTGTAGTAGGTGCTAGTGTAGCAGGTGGAATGACAATTGCACTCGGATATGCAGTGAAATACGCATATGAAAATAATATGGACATCAATTCAAAAACGCTAAAACCGCTATATGAAACTTTTTTAAAAGAACAAAAGAAAAAGTAATAATACATGCTGTGCTATAAATCTGTAAAGGATAGGTAGCACAGTTTTTTTGTTTAGGAATAGTTGGCGAGTATTTCGTTCGCACTCGCACTATTACCACAAGCGTTGGAAGATGAAAAGTGGGTGGCGGAGCTTTGGAAATGCTTTTCTAAAGCCATTGCTACGTTGTTCATAGGGCACTTTAGCAGTAGCTTTCTCATTCAATAGTAGGAAAGAGATTTCATCCAATTGATGGTATAACTCAACGATATTATTCAAGTATGCTGAAAGTATCGATTGGAGGGACTGGAATGATTATTCAAAAAATAAATTTGCATAGTTCTAAAGTTCTAATTTAGAAGAAACAAAGGGTTTTTATGTAGAAAAATTGGGTTTTGAGCTTTTAAATGAAAGTACTAATTGTTTTGAAATAGCTGTTGGTACAAGTGTTTTAGAATTTAAAGAATATGAAGCGGAAGGTACTCCATTTTATCATTTTGCATTCAATGTACCTGGTAATTTGTTTATAGAAGCTAAAAAATGGATCATGCAGTTAGTATTTTTAAATAATGATGAAGAGGGTAATGATGAGGTACATTTTGAATCAGCTAAGGCTTACTCATGCTATTTCGAAGATCCTTCGGGGAATATTGTTGAGCTCATTTCACGTTATGGCAGTTCTCCACAAACAAAACTAACCAGTTCTTTTTCTGCGAAAAATCTATTAAATATTAGTGAAATAAATATTACAACAGATGATACTTTGACTGTCGGTAATGAATTGCAAAAACATGGCATCGTATTAACCGAGGAACCGTTAAATCCTAATGCTTTGAATTTTTTAGGCAAAAGGGAGGAAGGTGCCTTTCTTTTATTAGGTCCTACAAAGAGACAATGGTATTTTTCGACGAAAGAAGCAGAAAGTTATCCACTGGAGATTATTTTAGAAGATGGCCGATTTATTCAGGTGAATAAACAGGGTATCGTTTTAAGTGGGTTTAAATATTGACCTTAAAAAGGCTGCCAAGGCAGCCTTTAAAAATTTCGTATTAAAGTTAATAAAAGTGTTTAGATAGGAGGTTATATTCATGACTATTATTAAACCGAACAGATTAAAAGAAGGTAGTACAATTGGAATTATTGCACCATCCTCAGGTATAGCTGCGCTTTGTCCAAAACGTTTCCAAAGAGGAATAAAAGCTCTAGAGAGAATGGGATATCACGTAGTTGTCGGTGGGCATGCGAGCGAAATTGAGCATTATATGGCAGAATCAGTAGCTGGAAGGTTGGCAGATTTACATCAGATGTTCAGTAATCCGAATATCGATGCAATCATTACAACAATTGGTGGAACTTGTTCACATCAGCTATTAGACAAAATTGATTATGAATTGATAAAAAATAATCCAAAAATCTTTATGGGTTATAGTGATATTACGGCTTTACATAGTGCTATTTATGAAAAAACAGGACTCGTTACATTTTTAGGACCAGCAATTTTACCTCAGTTCGGTGAATTCAATGGATTGATGGATTATACAAATGATTATTTTCAAAAAACACTGGTTGAGTTAGATACTGTTGAGATTAATAGCTCGTCATACCGTGTATCGGAGTCATTATCTTGGGACAAGAAAGATACGAGGGAGCGCGTTAAAAAAATTAACTCGGGTATGCAAATCTTCAATCAGGGAGAAGCCATGGGTAAGATTATTGCAGGTAATGTTGGGGTTATGTTGCTTTTAGCAGGAACAGAATACTTTCCAAATGTGGATGGAGCAATTCTATGTTTAGAAGATGATGAAGGTGAGTGTCCAGAATCAATTGATCGCTATTTTACACAACTCAGACATATGGGAATATACGATAAAATTTCTGCGTTAGTCATAGGTCGTTTCCATCCATCGGTAGGTTTTGGGGAAGATCATGATAATGGGTTATTGCAAGCTATTTTACAACGAGCTACAGAAGGATTTGATTTTCCGATTGTTTATAACGCTGACTTTGGGCACACGGATCCAATGTGCATTTTACCAAACGGTATTCCAGCGTCAATCCAAGCAAATGATAACAAAATTGAATTTCGACTTTTAGAGACGGCTGTACAATAAATAATGTTAAAAAGGTGTATTCGTTGATCAAAAAGAAAGGTAATTACTTTAACAAAAATTACGGAGTATATTGTTGTGAAGTATTAATTTCTTTTTGTAGCAGATTCATATTTATCGTGGTACTATCAAAATAAATAAGACTGAAATTTTCAAATAAAGAGGCGATGTAATTTGTTAAAAGGTTTACCATTATACATGGTGTTAATCGCTGTCGGCTCTCTTAGTATCACATTTGGTATGACACGTAATTTACCTTTGACGATGCAATGGATATTACTAATTAGCGGCACGACTTTGAACATCATTAGCTTAATAGGACTTTTTATATTTTTGGCAAAGCAAGACTCGAATAAAAAAGCATAACTGTTACAAAAGCTATCTCACCATGAATGAGGTAGCTTTTTTGTTAAATTCAGTACCTTGCAATGAATAATAGACATATGTTATAGTACTGAATAATAAACAGTAGTGAAGGGAGGAAGCTAAATGAACGTTCAGTTTAAAAAGGGTGTTTTAAATTTATGTGTATTGGCTTTGCTTGAAAAGCAAGATTATTATGGATATGAGCTAGTGCAGGCTATTTCACATCAAATTGAAATTTCCGAAGGCTCTGTTTATCCATTGCTTCGCCGTCTCACGAAGGAAGGCTACTTTACCACTTATTTAAAGGAATCAACGGAAGGACCGCCACGTAAGTATTATCAGATTACAGGGCTGGGTTTAACTTATCTAGAAGAATTACGTCAAGAATGGGATTCATTTATCACTGGAGTAAATCATTTAATCCATGAGGGGGATATAAAATGAATGAGGAACGTTATTTACAAGCACTAGAAAAAGAGTTGGATTGTTTAAAGCAAGAAGAAAGACAGGATATTATTCGTGATTTCCGTGAGTATTTTTCAAATGGTCGAAGTGAAGGGAAATCGGATACTGCAATCATAGATGCTCTTGGTACTCCATCACATATTGCTGAGGAATTATTGAAGGCCTATGGTGAAGAAGATATGAAGGTAACGGAGGAACAGCCTAAAGGGGAATACTTTACGAAAGTTAGTATAGAGGCTGATTTTGCAGACTTAGATATTATTCCATCACCTGATGATCGCGCATATGTGGATATGAAAGAACAACTAAGCAATAAACTGATTTCAATGGATATTGTCGGAGATACATTGAAAATCGTTATTAAAGAGAAGAAAAAGTGGTTCGCATTTGGCATTATTTTAACATTTGGAAACGCGCCTAAAGTGACGATTAAATTACCTAAACGTATGTATGATATGATTCGCGTTGATAACGATAATGGTACGACAAAAGCAGAGCAATTACATGCTGTTCTAATGCATATTGAATCGGATAATGGCAGAATCTTATTAACAGATAGTGCCGCGACCAACTTACATGTTGAAACTGACAATGGTCGTATTACACTAAAGGATGTTCAATGCAAGACATTAACGGGTGAGACGGATAATGGTCGTATAGAGTTACATCATGTACAAACAGAGAAGGTTAAGGTTAAAACAGATAATGGTCGAATTGACATACAAGAAGTAACAGGTACCATTGAAGCAGAAACAGATAATGGTTGTATTGAAGCTTTTATCCCTATTATCACTAAACCTATCTCATTGGTAACTGACAATGGAAGCATTCAATTATACGTAAAAGAAAAACCAGGAAATGCTACGATTCAGACTAAAAAAGATATGGGTAAAAGTATAATTTTCGGTGAGAAGACGAAAAAAGTAATTTTGGGGAATGGTTTATTACCAATCTTCTTAAAAACAGATAATGGTAGTATTACCGTTGCAGAAAGATAATAACTAGCCTCCTGTGCAGAATGTACAGGGGGCTTTGCTCTGGTAAAAAAATATATAAATGACGCAATATTTGATAAAATAAGAATGGTAGAAATTTCTTGTTTCATAAGGGGGAGAGATTATGAAGAAAATTTTAGTATTAGGTGGCACTCGTTTTTTTGGCAAGAGATTAGTTGAATTATTAGTGAAGGATGGACATGATGTAACAATTGCTACACGTGGAAATTTAGCCAACCCATTCGGTGATAAGGTAAAACAAATTACAGTAGATAGACTCAATGCAAAAGCGCTTAAATCAGCAGTAGGAAATGAACAATGGGATATTGTATATGATAATATTTGTTATTCACCAGATGATGCAGCAGTAGCTTGTGCTATCTTTGATAAAAATGTAGTCCATTATATTTTCACATCGACATTATCTGTTTATCCAGCAGATGGGGTAGCTAAAATAGAAGAAGATTTCGATCCGTATAATTATCCGATTCAAATGGGAGATCGAAATGCATTTTCATATGGGGAAGGAAAGCGTTTAGCAGAAGCTGTATTTTTCCAAAAAGCAACGTTTTCGGTAACAGCGATTCGATTCCCAATTGTAATTGGCGAAGAGGATTATACAGAAAGATTACTTTTCCATGTTGATCATGTGAAAAATGAAGAAGATATAGGAATCGTTAATACAGAAGCACGTATGTCCTTTATCTCATCTGATGAAGCAGGTTCTTTTTTACGATGGGTCGGACTAGAGCATGTTACTGGGCCAATAAATGCGACACTAAAAGGCACTTATTCATTAGCTGAAATGTTAGAAATTATTGAAGAAGAAGTCGGAAAAAAGGCGATTGTTTCAGCTGAAGTGGAACAGGCAAATGTTTCTCCTTATAATATTCCAAATTCATGGTATATGGAGACATTAAAAGCAGAATCAGCAGGGTATACATTTACTACATTGAATAGTAGTTTTCCACAACTTGTCCACAAACTTGTCCAAGAGATACATCACAAAACCATTTAAATAAATTATCGAAATGAAAGGAGCTACTTTTTTACAAGTGGCTTCTTTCATTTTTAAGTATATAAATCTATTTTTCTGGAACTATAAATATATGTAAAGAATCTATGCTGAATGCGACTAGGAGTTGAAAACTATAGTTGAAATGATTTTACTAATCATTGTGATTAACATTTCTTATATGACTTTAACAACGCTACGGCTGATTTTGTACCACTTTCAATTGAAAAACTTGTGAATTCTTCTCCATTTCCAGTGCCAAATTTGCCATCTATGATTTGAGCTATGAAATAATATTGTATACCATTGAATGGAATAGTTGTGAGCAATTCTCCTAGCCTGACTTGGACACCTAGCTCTTCAAATGTTTCTCTAAGCGCTGCTGCTAAGTAGTTTCGCCTTGTTCGATTCCGCCCCCAGGGAAAACATAATATATACCATGACCTTTATTTCTTTTCAATAAAGCTACTTTTTCTTCTCTTGTAATGACTGTTGCAGCTCGATTTCGCATAAAAATACCTCGTTTAACTTAAAATGTTTGAAAAAACAATTAATTTTTACATTTTTTTGTACATTGGCTACAAATTTTATAAATATAGATTACAATAATAGGTAGGGGAAAGTAGAATTATGGATTCAATGTATGAGCCACCTATTCGTTGCTATTGTTTGAATAAAATTTCTTTTGTAGATACTATCTCTAGTATAGGATATTAGGGCTCTTCAAAATAGTAACAATCGTAGTAAATGAATATCGCTGAAGATAGATATTAATGGAGTAAGTAAGGAGTAGAAAAGTGTATAGATTTGTAGGTCTTTTTGTAGTGAAATTTTTAGGTTTATTTAATAAAGTAAAAGTTTTTGACAAGCATCATGTGCCAACAGAGGGTGGTTATGTTATAGCTTGTACTCATACAGGTTGGATTGATATTTTGAATCTTGGTGTTTCTATATACCCGAAACCTATTCACTTCATGGCTAAGAAGCAACTTTTTGATCATAAGCTATTAGGCTGGTTTATTACGAAGATGAATGCTTTTCCTGTAGATCGCGATAATCCAGGCCCAAGCGCAATTAAAGTACCAATGAAGTTGTTAAAAGATGGTGAAGTAGTAGGGATCTTCCCAAGTGGAACACGAAATGCGGAAGGAAACTCTCTAAAGCAAGGTGCGATTACAATTGCTCAATTATCAAAAGCACCCATTGTACCAGCTGCATATATTGGGCCGAATACACCGCATGAAGTGTTTGCCCGTGAAAAGGGCTACCTTATTTATGGTGAACCCATTTATATTACGGCTAAAGGTAAAGCTGGAAGAGAAGAATTTACGCATCTTCTTGAAGAACAATTAGCTACGTTACAGAAGAAGCTAGAAGAGAAAATTGCTCATGACGCTAGCTGATTTTCATCAGTTAGTGACTATAAAACATCATAGAGTATATCTACTTATTGCGGGGGCAAATCAACTTTAAAGTGCTAAAAAGAATCGTTAATACACAATTTCTTTTAGGGGTGGAGCGTATGGTTACTGTTGATTTTTATGAAAAAGACGAGAATGTTGGAGGTAAGTCTCCGTTAGAAGTAATGGCCGAAAAGCGTAGTCAATTGATTTTCAAACAAAGAATGTCAGTTGGACTAACGCAGTCTGAATTAGCCGTACAGGCAAATGTGACACAGAAGACGGTAAGTCGAATTGAACGTGGAGATACAAAAGTACGTGAATCGACTTTGCAGAAGGTTTATGATGTTTTGGGGATAACGGAAGAACATCTTATTGTATTAAAGGATTATTGAAATACATAAGGAACATTATTTCATGTGCCATATCAGCTATGATATGGTGCTTTTTTAGGTTTAATTACGTACAAAAAAGGATTTAATAGTTGTTTTCAAAATAGTTGTTGTGAAAAAATTGCGTTAATGAGATGGTAGATGGGATAATATAACTAATGTTAAGCTAAAATGAAATATCTTTAGTAAGGGGAGAATTTAAGTGGAAAAAAGTCAAAAGAGAGAGCTACTTTCATGGTTACGTCCCATTCTCATTGCTGTAATTATCGCTGTTGTTTGTCGCCAGTTTTTAATTGCGCCTATTACAGTTAAGGGAGAGTCAATGGAGCCAACATATGTCGATGACAATAAAGTGTTAGTAAGTAAATTAAGCCGTATTGAAAGGTTTGATATTATTGTATTTGATGCGCCAGACTCAGATGAGAAATATATAAAAAGGGTAATTGGCTTACCCGGTGATCATGTGGCAATGAAAGATGACATTCTTTACATAAATGGCAAAGCATATGATGAACCTTATTTAGATGCGAAGAAAGAAAATTTATTGGAAGGCCAATTTACATATGATTTTACATTAGAAGAATTGACTGATGAAAAAATAGTACCTGCCAATAGCTATTTTGTTCTTGGAGATAATCGTTTGGAAAGCTCAGATAGTAGGGAATATGGCTTTATTTCGAAAAAAGCAGTGAAGGGAGAAGTAAAGCTTAAGTTTTTCCCTATATCAATATCTAAGTAAAGAAATAGTAATAAATTATTTTGGATGTAAATTGTTTTATTAAACTATCAAAGGAAGGCACTGGAAAATTTACGTTTTTAAAATGTAATGTTCTTCAATAGAAACACCGGCACTTTTTGTTCGATTTTGAACAGAACGTGCCGGTGTTTTTTGGTTTTTCCCTTATTCTTCATTTAATAGCTTCAAGATACGTTTCAAATTTACCGCAAATATTGGAAGTCTTTGAATTTTTCCGTTTCTTAAAAGCTGCTTGCTCTTCATGTTCGGTTGATTTTATGGAAACTGAATACGTTTTGCTTTTGGCACCGTCTTTATAACAGCCATCTTTAAAGGGGCAGGTGTGAAACAGAAAGAATGAAACACTCAGAAAAACGATAAAACTAGTTGATTGCAGTACAGGCGGCGAATCCTTGGGGAACTAGCGAACATCTTAAGACCCCGCAGGAGCGTTAGCGACGAGGAGGCTCAAGGTTCGTCCCTAGGAAAGCGTCCGCCGGAACGGAAATTAACGGCATCGAAGAAAAAGCCAAGGCAAAAATTCATTTTATGGACTTTTTAAAGAAATTCCTTTAAAAAATAATAAAAAACTATTTATATATATTTGTATGTATCAAATAATTATAATAGATATGGAATATACATTAAAAACGGTAGTGAAAAAGCTGGGTAAAGAAAGTGGAAACAAGCGAGTGGTTAATAAAATGTAGTTTTTTAGAATAAGAGGTGTAAAAGGTTGAAGAAGTTTATAAATGTTAGGTCGGTAGCATTAGTAGCATGGTTAGTCATAACGATAGTCATGGTTTTAACAATGCCCAATATGGACAGGCTTGTTAAGGAAAAAGGGCGTATAAATATAGGTAATACAGTACAAAGTGGAATTGCAACTGAGATGATGAAAGAAATGAATGATAATAGTGGTGAACACTATTATCTCACCGCAGTCTTCCATAGTGATACGGATAAAAAATTATCTGTCGATCAATTAGAAGAAATTCATAAAGTAGTTGCTAGTTTAAAAAATCATGAAGATGATTTAGGTATTACAGCTATAATGGCACATACAGACAGTAAAGAACTGAAATCGCAACTTGTTTCAGAAGATGGGACAACTATTTTGACGCAATTTTCTATCGATAAAAAGCAAGGCGAACTTTCTAACATTGTTAAAGAATTAAATACATATTTTCAAATGAAAAATGTAAATGCATATTTAACCGGAAACGACTTGGTAATTAGCGATTTTGCAAAATCTACACAAGAAGGTGTTAAGAAGACAGAAGTTATTGCCATTGTTTTCATCATAGTTGTATTAATTCTAGTTTTCCGTTCACCGATAGTTCCACTGATTTCTTTAGTAACAGTCGGTATAGCGTATATCGTGTCTTTAGGAATTATCGCACATTTAGTGGATAAGTGGAATTTTCCATTCTCCAATTTCACGCAAGTATTCCTAGTTGTAGCGCTATTTGGCATCGGCACAGATTACAACATCTTACTGTACACACGATTTAAAAAAGAACTTAGAGATACAAGAGATAATTTAGTAGCTGTAAAAGCAACCTATAAAACGGCTGGAAAAACTGTCCTTTATAGTGGAGCGGCTGTCTTTATAGGTTTTATAGCATTAAGCCTTTCAGATTTCCCTTTATACAAGGCAAGTTCACTCGTAGCAGTAGGTGTGGGGGGATTATTACTTGTCCTTGTCACGTTGAATCCATTCTTTATGGTTTTCTTAGGTAAAAAAATGTTCTGGCCAATTAGAAATTTCGAAGGACAGGGTAACAGTAGATTATGGTCAATTTTAGCGAAGCATGCTTATTTAAGACCCATTTTATGGTTGCTTTTAGTAGCCGTTATATGTACACCTTTTATACTGAAATACTCAGGAGAATTGAATTACAATGACTTACTGGAGATTTCTGATAGCTATGAATCCAAGCAAGGAATTAAAGTTATTGAAGAGCACTTCCCATCAGGTTTCTCATCTCCAACTAATATCGTTATTAAAGGAAGAGAGACCTTAGATAACCAAAAATTTCTACAAGCACTCGATGAATTGACCCAATCTATTGCAGAAATAAATGGAGTCTCAAAAGTATACTCATCAACTAGACCTGAAGGAAACCGGGTAAAGGAGCTTTACTTGAATCGTCAAACTGATCAAGTTAATAGCGGGTTAGGAAATGCAAAAGAGGGTATAGGTGCAATTCATGATGGTTTATCAACAGCTGAGGATAGGATTAGTAAAGCCAATGATAATGGAATTGAAAATGTTCAAAAGTTGATTGATGGTACGACAGAAGTAAAATCAGGTATGTTGGCTTTGAATTCTGCTATGGAAAAAGTAACGAATGGCTTCCAACATGGAGTAACAGGAGCAGGTCAAATCCAAACAGGTCTTCATGAATTAAATAGTAATATTGAGAAGTTGTCCGATGGTTCCAAGCAATTACAGGATGGTTACGCAGAGATATATAAAGGTATGAATACATTTTCACAATATTTTTCATCATTGAGTGACGCGATTAGTGGTGCTAGACAAGGGTATACACAGATTGAAATCTCTATGAGAGCTTTGATTAAATCAAACCCTGAATTAGAAAATGATAAAAATATAAGAACAACCTTACACATAGCACGAGCAGGCCAACTAGAGCTCACAATATTAAAAAATCAAATGAATAGAATTGAGCCACAGTACAAAAATGCAATGGATTCATTTAATAAAGCGAATACTTCATTATCAAAGATTAATAACGGCTTAACATATGTTGAACAGGGAGTGAAGCAACTTCAAAATGGAGCAGGGGAATTAAAAACCGGGTTAGATAAGGGAGAGGCTGGTTCTAGGCAAATTACTAGTAATCTACCGCAGTTACAAACAGGACTAACCCAAATTAATAATGGTCAGGAACAATTGAAGTCAGGGCTTTCAGATTTACAAAATCATATGAAAGTTTTGCAAAAGGGTCTTTTAGATAGCACTGATGGTTTAGATGAAGTTAGTACTGGTCTAGCAAATGCACAAAATTATTTAGGGAATGTTAGTAATTCAAATTCAACTGCAAAATTCTTTGTGCCTAAGAATGTATTAGAAGGTGAAGATTTCCAAAAAAGCTTGGCTATGTACATGTCGGAAAATCGAAAATTGACAAGATTAATGGTCGTTCTTGATGTTAATCCATATTCAAAAGAAGCGATGCACATCGTTGAGAAAATCAATGAACGGATTGAATCAGTTTCAAAAACGGGGGAATTGAAAGATACAAAAATCGCTGTCGGTGGTAAATCTTCCCAGAATCTAGACTTGCAAGATATTTCAAGTAGTGATTTTACGAGGACTATTATCATTATGCTTGTCGGTATCGGAATTGTACTAGTCATCATTACACGTTCTTTTTGGAAATCTATAATTATTATCGCTTCATTAATTATTGCTTATTATTCATCACTTGGAATTAGCGAATTAATTAGTAAATACATTTTAGATATTGATACTCTAAGCTGGAATGTCCCTTTCTTTGGTTTCATTATGTTGATTTCATTAGGAGTAGATTATAGTATCTTTCTGATGATGCGATACAACGAGCTTGAACAGAAATCGAGTGAAGCCATTATAGAAGCTGCAAAAAATATGGGAGCAGTTGTATTATCAGCAGCTATTATTTTAGGTGGTACATTTGCAGCGCTGATTCCTTCAGGCATTTTAACTTTGATTCAAGTAGCACTAGTTGTCATAGTAGGACTTGTCTTAATGGGTTTACTATTGATGCCAATATTTATACCGAGCATGTTTGGTCTAACGAATAAATTGAGACATATAGGCGTTAAACTGAAATCTAACACTAAAAAAACTCATTGAGATAAAAAAGTATAAGCTACCCTGCCATTTTAAAAGAGATGCATAGAGTAGCTTATATTTTTATTTGGATATGGTTTTCCAATACTTTCAATGCTAAAAACTTATAGGAACTAGAAAAAGGTATAAAACGCTGAAAAATAAGAAAGAAGACTATTTTAGCCTCTTTTTCGCATTTGACGAATATATTAATTGCTATGAAAATAGTGTATAATACTACAGTAAATTAATGGCTTATCCTCAAGTGGGCAAAAGGAAACGCCTACGCGTCATTTATATGTAGACTATTTGAAAGAGAGTGAAAATACATGGGACGTAAGTGGAACAATATTAAAGAGAAAAAAGCTGCTAAAGACCAAAGCACAAGCCGTATTAACGCTAAATTTGGACGTGAAATTTATGTAGCTGCTAAACAAGGGGAACCTAATCCAGAATCTAACGGTGCATTAAAAGTTGTTTTAGAACGTGCAAAAACATACAGTGTACCAAAACATATTATTGATCGTGCAATTGATAAAGCTAAAGGTGGAGGGGACGAAAACTTCGACGAACTCCGTTACGAAGGTTTCGGACCAAATGGCTCAATGGTCATCGTTGACGCTTTAACAAATAACGTTAACCGTACTGCTGCAGATGTACGTGCTACATACGGTAAAAACAACGGGAACATGGGTGTCAGCGGTTCTGTAGCTTATATGTTCGACCCTACAGCTGTATTCGGTATCGAAGGAAAAGAAGCTGAGGAAGTTCTTGAAATGCTAATCGAAGCGGATGTTGATGTACGTGACGTATTTGATGAAGGTGAAGCAACAATTATTTATGCTGAACCATCTCAATTCAACGCAGTCCAAGAAGCTTTAAAAGCTCAAGGTATTACAGAATTCACAGTAGCAGAATTAACAATGCTTCCACAAACTGAAATCCAACTTGAAGGCGAAGACCTAGCAAAATTCGAAAAACTAATTGATGCACTAGAAGATCTTGACGATGTTCAACAAGTTTATCACAATGTTGAACTTTAACAGCTGAGGATCCTCGGTTCAAGAAATGCAATTTATGAACTGAACAACCTAAAGCCAGTGGCAATTTCGCCACTGGCTTTTTATTTACTCTATAAGTTGATAATATTGGCGGTGCAAGGAGTCTTTGAAGCGTTAAAAGAATTAGGAAGCGAAAAATCTCGCCGAGCTTATATCAAACAAGGTGCCGGAGAAAGTCAATTCGGAGCGGGCACAACTAAGGGCCAGTACCGAAAGGGTGTACATCTGAATATACGCCTGAGTGGAATAGAGCAGCGTTAAACAAAAATATAAACTAAGAAGTATCTCATAAGTTACCTTCGACTTAGAGATGCTTTTTTTATACAAAGATAGAAGTTGTATTTATATGTTTTTAAGTAAAAAACCAGTCATTCTAGATAGGGGAAATAATTTGTTGTATTAAATAAAGTGGATTATTGCAAAATATCATAAAAAATTACTTCGAACATAATCGTATATTCCTCATTTTTACATTGTAAAAATAAGGTGCAAAACAGTAAAATGGAATTAAGAAGTATAGAAAATTGCGAAAATATGATAATAACAAGGTCAAAAATACTAATGTATTATTTTTGTTTTTAAAAATCGATAATATTTTCTCTGTTTAGATATATTGTTTTTAATTAATCAATATAAACTCAGTAACAATAATAGATAATAAAGGTAAAAAATTAAGTGAAAAGGAACCTTTAAGGGCAAGTGTCGTACATTATTTCAAGATATTAGCATTAAGGAAAATTCGACAGATGTTTAATGAAGCTATAAAAGGGAAATTGATACACGCGGTATTTAGTTTACCTAATTTTGGCTAACCAGTAGACCTGATAGGAAGGGTATTATATATGAGAATCCTAACAATGCTATTGCTATTTTCTCCATTTTTTTTAACCTCGTGTTCTTCATTTGAACAATCTGATAAGCAAATAAAAATGCTCCAAGCGGAGTTAGCTAAAGTTGAAACAGAAGAATTTATCCAAAAGTATCTCATCCAAGAGAATGGCCGCATACAAACCAATTTTACAAATCGAACTAATAATTATTTATCTGAATCAGTAGGATTGTGGATGCAATATTTGGTAGAAAGAGATAGCTTTAATCAGTTTCACAATCAAGTTGAAGTACTCCGTTATTATTTTTTAACTAAAGATAATTTAATTGCTTGGGAGCTAAATGGAGAAGAGAAAGCCGCTGTTAACGCTGCTATTGATGATTTACGCATTGTAGATGCTTTGTTTAATGCAGGTGAGAAATGGAAAAATCCAAAGTATACAAAACTGGCTCAACAAATAGGGGAAAGTTTTGTTAGTATCCAAATGAGAAATAAGCTAATGGTTGATTACGTAGATTTGGAAAGTAAGAAACAGAGTGATGAAGTAACTCTTAGTTATATCATTCCATCTGGATTTGAACATTTGAAAAGTGCAGGATTAATATCTTTTGATGTTTATGAAGCAAATCGTAATTTACTATTAACGGCCCCGCTTTCTAAGAATGGCTTCTATCCAAAATATTACGACGTGCAAAAGGCCACTTATTATTATGATGAAGAAATCAATTTAATAGATCAGTTATATGTTGGATTCCATTTGGCACAATGGCAGGGCAACACGGACAAGCTAATGAAATACTTGAAAATCACTTTTGATACAAATGGAGGAAAACTATTTGGCCGTTATGATGCAGAGACACTTAGGCCAACTGTAAATTATGAAGCTGCTTCCGTTTATGCATTGGGCATCTTATTTTCATTAGAACGTGGTGATAAAAAGTTTGCGCAGCAACTTTATAATAGAATGCAGGTTTTACAACAAAGAAATAAAAAACAGGAATATTACGGTGGGTACATTGATGTATACACGCAAGAAACACATGCATTTGATAACTTATTGCCATTAATTGCAGAAAGGAAGGGACTGAATGGGGCGGTTTTTAAACATAAATAAACAATCGTTGATCCTTATTACGATCCTTATTTTGTTACTGCAAATTCCTTCTTATTTCATGTTGGATTATGAACGAGAAGGAATTCTTTTATATATTTTTCTCATCATATTAATTATTGTGAGCTTATTTTTGGGAACAGTAACGGGTTTGGTTTTTAGTTTAATTTATATTTTTATTATTGGTAGTGTTTTGCTTTATTTTAATTTTACTAATAGTGCAATTGCAATTAGCTTTACAATGCCGGTACAGCTGTTTTTGGTGTATGGGCTAATGCTGATTGTTTTAGTATTAATTGCAGGGCGTCTGCAAGAAATAATTATTGCCCAGGAAAAGATTAATCAGCGTTTACAAGAAGAAGTGCGCAATTTTGTAGCAGTCGATGTTGAAACAGGCTTTGATAACAACTATCGAATGGGAATAGCGATAAAAGAAGAAATGATGCGTGTAGACCGTTATGGTAAATCTTTTACTTTAATTCTATTACAAATTGACCACTTAAAAGATTTCAATAGACTTTATGGTGATAAAGAAACGAAGCATTTACTTCAGGAATTAGCTCAAACGATGGATAAGGCAATGCGTTTGACAGATAAAAAGTTTAGGTATGATACAGATCGTTTTGCTATTCTATTGACGGAAACAGGTGGTAATTCAATTGACTTAGTAATTGATAAACTGGCTAGCAAGATTAAAACGCATCAGTTATTAAGTGGCAAATATGTAACTTTGACATTCCGTACTGGTTATTTTGTATATGAGCCAAGAACAGTTATATCATTTAAAGAAATTGTAAGTAGGGTTGAAAGTGAGATGGTTTCTCATGAATTATAAACAATTATTTTTAGGGATATCCATTTTAATTGTTATATGTATTCAAAGCATACCTGTATTCGCTAAAGCCCAAACAGAACAGAAGAAACCTACTATAGTAATGGCTTATCAATCAGCAAATGGTATTGCCAATTCTGATACTATTCTGCTTGAAGCCATTTTTGCGGGAATAACTGACCAAATCCAGTTAATGAGTGTACAACAAGTAACGTCAGAAATCATAAAAGATACAGATGTTATGGTATTTGTAGGAGAGGATAGAGGCAAGTTACCAACAGAATTTTTAAAGGCAGTAAATAAATTTAATGGTCATTTAATCGTTTTCGGGAAAAATGCTGAGCAACTACCTCGTTTTGAGAAATGGGGATTTATGGGTGTTCAATCTTTACGTACTTTGGATGGAGAGCCTCTTTCAAAGCTAACGAATATAGAATATGTAAAGCCACCAATGGGCAGCGATGTACTAGTTGAAGGTACTAATTTAGATGCTAAATATCCTGTTATTGTGAAAGACGGAAATACGTCTTTTATTGCGAAATCAAACTTTATGTCCAATGACAATTATATTTTATCACGAGAATTATTTAACATACTTGATTTGTCAGCCCCCTTAAATCATATGGCATATATCCGTTTAGAGGACATTTCCCCTATTTCAGACCCGAAGCTTGTGAAAGAAATTGGGGAATATTTGGCAGAAAAGGAGATTCCTTTTTATATGGCTATTATACCTGTCTATGTTAATAGTGAGACAGGAGAACAAGTTCAATTGGAGGATAAAAAAGAACTCGTTAAAGTATTGCGTTATTTACAAAAATTAGGAGGAATGGTAATCGCGCATGGCTATACACATACGTATCGCGATGCAGAAACAGGAGAAGGTTTCGAATTTTGGGATTCTATAAATAACCAAAAAATTTCATCCATTAATGCTGAAGAAGAACCAAAAAAATTAAGAAAAAGAGCTGATTTTACAACAGAAAAAGCATTTCAACAATATATTGAATCTATTGATGTAATAGAGAAGCAATATATTGAAGATAAGGTGAAGAGCTCGGTTGAAAAATTAACTGAGTTGCAATTGTACCCGATATCCTTTGAAGCGCCGCACTATGCTATGAGCTCCGAAGGATATAAAGCCATTGCAAAACAATTTTCATCCATATTTGGGCAAATTCAATTATCAGATGATACATGGAAGAGGATGGGCTCTCCGTTGATGATCAGCAAGCCTGCTTTGTTAAAAGATATGACTTTATATCCTGAGACAATTGGTTTTATTGATCCTAGTTTGTCGGACCCATTAAAAACTATAGAAGAAAATATAAAAAAAGTGCAACAAGTTCCTGGTTCGGTTATTGGTGGGTTTTATCATCCTTATCTTGGGATGGAATATTTACCGGAAATGGTGAGGTTAATGGAAGCAGTACCTAATATAGAATGGCTCGACTTACGAAAAACGAACCAAACTGTTCGGTCTAATAAAATCATGATTCAACAAAAGGAAAATGGAGAGTTAAAAGTAGTCTCTCACATTAAATGGACAGACAAGGTGAAGCAAAGAATGGTAGAAAATCCATTTGAAATGGTGTTATGGATTTTAGCAATTATCGTCGCATTATTTGTAATAGCATTCTTTATTTATGTTGTTAGCTTACGTACAAAGCTGCGAAAACGATTGTTTGAGGAGCGAAATTTTAATGGCTAATATATTATTTTACATTGCGTTATTTTTAATATGGATTATGCTTTTGTACCATATGTTTTTAATGCAAGGCGGTTATCTTCATTTTAGGACATTTGAGCGTGTTATTCCTAAATGGGAAAAGCAAATGGTTGATCTGCCGACGGTAAGTGTTTTTATACCGGCACATAACGAAGAGGTTGTAATTGGGCAAACTTTACAAGCAATGTCGCGGTTACACTATCCAAAAGAGAAACTCGAAGTAATAGTTATAAATGATAATTCTTCTGATAGAACAGGTGAAATTGCTAGGCAATTTACAGAAAGGTACCCCTTTATTCGGGTTATTGAAACAGAGCCTCCAAATAAGGGGAAGGGCAAATCTTCAGCATTAAATGAAGCATTAAGAAAATCATCTAGTGATGTAATTGTTGTTTATGATGCTGATAATACACCGGAGAAAATGTCGGTGTGGTATCTAGTCATGGGATTAGTAAATGATCCAAAAGCAGCGGCAGTTGTCGGTAAATTTCGAGTTATCAATGCAGCTAAAACATGGCTTACTCGTTTTATAAATATTGAAACGATTTGTTTTCAATGGATGGCGCAAGGTGGTCGATTTAAATGGTTCAAAGTGGCAACTATTCCGGGGACTAACTTTGCTATTCGAAGAAGTATTGTAGAAGAACTTGGTGGCTGGGATGTTAAAGCGTTAGCCGAGGATACTGAGCTAACAATTCGTGTTTACAACAAAGGTTACCATATTCGATTTTTCCCTAAGGCTATAACATGGGAGCAAGAACCTGAAACACTAAATGTTTGGTGGAAGCAAAGAACTCGCTGGGCAAGAGGAAATCAATATGTTGTTCTTAAGTTCTTGGGACAATTTTCTAAGTTGAAACGTAAAAGTATTATTTTTGATTTATTTTATTTTTTCTTTACGTACTTCCTATTCTTTTTCGGTGTTATTTTATCAAATACTCTTTTTATCATTAATCTCTTCTATGATTTAAATCTCTCAATTGGTAATGTAGCCATTGCTCTATGGGTTCTAGCATTTCTGCTATTCTTAGCTGAGGTAATGATAACGCTGAGTATAGAAAAAGCTGAGATGAATCGAACAAATTTCTTTTATGTAATATTAATGTACTTTACGTATTCACAAATGTGGATTGTACTAGTTGTTTATTCATTATATCTAGAAATGAAAAGGGTGTTATTTAAACAAGAAGTGAAATGGTATAAAACAGAGCGCTTTGAACAAAAAGATAAAGGGGAAAAAAAATGAAGCAATATCAGTTATTAATAGCGGGTTTATTATGCATAATTTTAGTTGCAATTACTCCTATAAAGAGTGAGGCTAGTACTACAATTTCAGTAAACGGATTAAAGGTGAATAATGTTAAAGATACGAACCCACGTCAACCGATTACCAATGCGCCCATTACGCTAAATGGCCCAGCAGGAGAGGTCACTTTCTACTATGAATTAGTAGCAGATGCAAAAGAAAAAGAAAGTGAAATTGTACTGAATACCGAAAATTCAGAATTATTGATTGCGCCATCATCACTATCAGTTAGTGTGGATACTAAGATGCTCAAATCAATCGCGATTCATGGGGACAAACCTGTACGTGAAATGATTATTCCTCTTAAAGGTGATGCTTTAAAAGAAGGTATTCACGCTGTCACTGTTAAATATTATGGTGTATTAAAAGAAGGTATATGCGTTAAGCAAGGAACCTCAGCTAATTGGCTTACACTTAACATTAATTCATATTATCAGTTAAGTGGTCTAGTAAAAAAATCAGATGTTACGTTAGGGGAGTATCCCGCTAATTTTGTAGGAACTGAGGAACAACCTGTCTATATTGTTATGCCGGATAAGGCTTCAACAAGCACATTGAATAGCGCACTTCAGCTGACTAGTTTTTTAGCAAATCAGTCAGGTCGAAAAAACGCAGTAAAAATTACTCGAGAGTCTAAAATAAAAGAATTGAATCAGAATGTAGTATTTATCGGTGTACCCTCTGAATTCTCAAATTCAACTATTAAAAAACTATGGCAAGATGCTAAGATGAAGCAAACCGCAGATGCACTTAACTTATCCATTCGTACGTTAAAACAAGGACAGCAACAAAATTCAGCAATGTTTGTAACAGCAAACACTGCAACTGATTTAGAAGAAAGAATCGTTGTTTTAA
Source organism: Viridibacillus sp. NPDC096237 (assembly GCF_050278625.1). Classification (NCBI taxonomy): domain Bacteria; kingdom Bacillati; phylum Bacillota; class Bacilli; order Caryophanales; family Caryophanaceae; genus Viridibacillus; species Viridibacillus sp. NPDC096237. The sequence continues at coordinate 25,099 of NZ_JBNNTI010000003.1, forward strand.
CTAATCCGCAATTTTCAAAACAACTGAGTGGCTATGATTTGTCAGTAAAGGAATTACCAAAACAGCTGCAACCGATACAGAGTGGAAGTGCTACCTTAGAACAATTTGGTGCAGAGAATATTACGCTTGATAGTCAAAGTATTAATAGCGCGCATTATTATTACTACGTTTCAGCTAATACGCCATTAAATAAAGCATTTACACTAAATTTGAAATTGAAGAAATCAGAAAGTATCACATCATTAAAAGAGCAAACGGAAATAGATAATGATCCGAATATCGAGCTAATCATAAGTGTAAATAATATACCTCATTCAGTTAATCTACGGACATTAGGGGAAGGTAAGGATGGTACTTACACTGTGACAGTACCAATTGATGCTAAAGTTATAAAGGACAATCGTTTGCTTGATTTGCAATTCCAAACTACCGGCTTAAATGTGAACGATGCTTGTAAAGAAACAGATGAGAAACGTTGGGTTTATATTGAGAAAGAGAGCTCTTTTACATTTCCTGCAATGCAAAATGCCAATGAGTCAACGATGACAACATTTGCTGCGTTTCCTTATCCTTTTGTAAGTAATGAGGGGATGCCGATTGTTGTATTACCTCAAAAAACAGATGTTGCAGATGAGCAATTAGAAAAGTTATATAATGCAATTTTACAAGGCGCTCAACATCCTACTATACAATTAAAAGCGGCGGATCAAGTAACGGTTAAAGATGTTGAAAAAGCGAATGTTATATTTATCGGAGGGCCTCTAGAACAACCTTTACTACAAAAAAAGGTAAATGATTTAATAGTTACTTATAAGGGAGATAGGGCTGTATTAACTGATGAAGGTTTTGTTTCAGAAACAGCTGAACAATTTAGCTGGATTCAAAAAAATCCTTGGAGTCAAGGTAATAATTCAATTCTTGTCATTGATCAACAAGGGTCTACTCCAGGTTTTATGGAGAATAAATTTCTTGATGAAATGATAAACACAGATAAATTGGCAACGGTAGTCGTACAATCTAGTAACAAGCAGTTTTTTACTAATGCTGAATACGTGAAAGCAAATAATCAACTAAATGTTCAAGGTGAACCTGAGATAAGTAATACCTCAGTTTCAAAATGGTGGATAGTTGGATTTGCGGGATTACTCCTGCTGATTGGACTTTTGATTTTTAGGGTTAAAAGAGAAAACAAAAGAAGTTGAGATAGGTGGAAAGAAGACTAGTCTACATTCAATGGGCTAGTCTTTTTTTGAGAATGAATTCCTTTTGAATCCATTGAAAGCAGATTTTAATTATTATTCATAGATAGTATTTAAATTCCCTTGGAGCATTCATAGTTCTTAGGGTATCTTTAATATAATTATGAAAATGTTCTGAAGGAGGAAAATGACATGTTTCTAAAGAAAGTAACTTTATTAAGAGAAGGTTTTGAAAATTTACATGAGTACCCTTTCAATATTCCTTCTTTGCAATCACTTGAAACATTAGAATTTACGCAAAATGTAACTTTTTTAGTCGGTGAAAATGGTTCTGGAAAATCGACATTATTAGAGGGTATCGCTGATAAATGCGAGTTTAATACAGCAGGTGGTAGCCGCAACAATCTATATGAGGTCCATGCTGCAGAATCTGTATTAGGTAATCATTTACGTTTGTCATGGTCACCAAAAGTGATGAATGGTTTTTTTCTCCGAGCAGAGACGTTTTATCAATTTGCATCACATATTGATTCCGACTCCGATCATTTAATGGCATATGGCGGGAAGTCATTACATCAACAATCACATGGAGAGGCGTTTTTATCACTTTTCAAAAATCGCTTCGGTAAAAAAGCTATTTATTTATTAGATGAGCCCGAAGCAGCATTATCGCCTGCTAGACAATTATCTTTAATGCGTATTATGAAAGACCTGGAGCAAGAAGCACAGTTCATTATTGCGACACATTCACCTATTTTACTCGGTTATCCAGGAGCGGCTATTTATGATTTTGATAGTCAACCTATTCAAGAAGTACGTTATGAGGAAACATTGCATTATATTTTAACAAAGCGTTTTTTAGATAATCGTGAAGCTATCTTGCATGAACTTTTTACGGATGATTAGAAGGAGAGAGGAAAATGAATTATACATATTTCAAGGGAGTTTCTAATGAAGAGCTAGTCATAGGTATACAAGAGCTTCATAAGTATGTGTTTGAAGGAGCGGAGCTTGAGGTGAGTGAGTTGAAGGAGAAGCCTCAACTGCTTTGCTGTGTCGCTATAGATAACGCTAGGTTAGCTGGCTTTAAATTAGGGTATGAGATAGAAGAAGGAAAATTTTATAGTTGGCTCGGTGGGGTTCATTACGATTACCGTGGCCAAGGAATAGCTTCTCGTTTAATGGAGCTACAACATAACATAGTACAGGAGAGTGGATATAAAAGGATTCGTACAATTGGGAGAAATCACCGCCGAGCAATGCTTATACTTAATATTAAGTATGGTTTTAATGTAATCGAAACATTTAAAAGTAAAAAGGGTACACATAAAATAATATTAGAGAAAGATTTATAATGTTTTCGTCTGTGAATCTTTTCCACCATCTTTATCGTTTATAAATAAAAAGTGGAAGAGGTTGGTATTTTGAAACGTTTAATGAGGAGGCTTCTCATGATTGGAGGAGGCATTGTTGTCGTAGCTAGTGTAGCGTTTTGGGTTGTGACAACTAGATGGCTTTCAGAAGGAGCAGAGCCGATAGCGGATGGCTCGAATGAGTATGCACTGGTGCTAGGTGCAAAAGTGAAGAAGGGGGGCGTACCTTCAAAATCGCTTTCATATCGTTTAGATGCTGCACTACAATATGCAAACCAATATCCTCACGTCAAATTGATTGTTTCAGGTGGGCAGGGGCCAGATGAAGATGCTACGGAAGGGTCTGTTATGCAAGCATATCTAGTAGAGCATGGTTTAAGCCCTGACCGTATTATAATAGAGGAAAAAGCAAAAACTACCTATGAGAATATTGTTTATTCTTTAGAGTTATTGAATATGGATATTAGTTCTCTAACAATCATTTCAAGCGATTATCATTTAGAAAGAGCCAAGATGCTTGCTGATCGATTGGATCTTAAAGTGGATGTCGTTGCAGCAAAAACGCCGAAAATTATTGAGGCAAAGGTACACTTCCGTGAACGTTTTGCATTAGTAAAATCGTATATATTAGGGGAGTAGTTAATAGGAGGCTTTTAAGTGAGTATTTATAAATGGCAAGGTGCAGCAGGAGTTTGTCTAAATGACAGTGGAGAAGTACTGATGGTACTTCAAGCCGCACCAGGTGAAGAGAAGAAGTGGACAGTACCTAGTGGTGGTGTCGAAGGTAATGAAACGTTTGAGGAGTGCTGTCGTCGAGAATTTTTTGAGGAGACTGGTTATGAAGTAAAAGTGGTAAGAGAACTTTATACGAAGTCAAACGAACTTAAAGCGCTAGGTATTGAGATTGATGTACATTATTTTCATGTGGAAATTATAGGTGGAGAACAAGTTATTGCAGATCCCGACAATTTAATATATGAAATTGCGTGGAAAAAAAGAGAAGAGCTTTCGACTTTAACGATGTCGTATTCTGACGATGTACCGTTATTACAGGAGTTCATTCGAGCGTTAGAATAAATAAAAAGGCGGTCCATAAATGGATCGCCTTTTTATTATTGTGCTAAAAATTCGCTAATTTGATCGCGATATTTTGACACAGATGAAGCGGATACTTCGTAGTATGCTGCAACATCTTTGACTTTAACTAAACCGCCTTCAGGAATGATAGCAGCAGCTTGTCCAGCAAGTACTGCACCTGCAGCAACCGTATTTGCTTTTTTAGCTTTTACTGTGTTTTGTTCTAAATATTGTTGTAGTAAGGCAGTGAATGCATCTGCAGATAGATTGTGTTCAGTTACGTATTGCTGTACTAGTTCAAGAATTTCAGTTTGGAAAGGCGATAGTTCACTTTCTGTTACTGTTTTCGCTTCCTCAACAGCTTTCGTTACAGGTACTTCTTCCACTACAGTAGCTGCCACTTCTGATTGAATCGCTGGGGCAACAGCTTCTAGGAACGTTTTATACAATTCAAATGAATCAGTGACGTTACTTTCAAGCTTATTACGTAAAGCTTGTGTAATGTTAACTTTGTTATTTGGAATGAAAATAACGCTACTTGTTGCAGTTAAGCCATTTTCACCTTTACGTTTATCCGGCATGAAAATACCGAATAACCAGTTCCCGCTAAATTTCTTAGATGGTGAGCCGGTCATCAAATAACGTTTATTAGATACTTCATCTATTAGAGTAATTAATTCGCCATTTTGCGACTCAACTTTTGCAAGTAAGAAGGCTGGTGTTAACCAAGCTGATAAAATATCTTTTACTTGAGGACGAATAGGTTGTGCTAATTGTTTATTTAAATAGTTTCTCCACAAATTTGGGCGATCAATATAAATATATGTTTCCATAGCAATTGTATCTATTAAGCTGTCTGCAAATGCATCATTTAATGCGTTTTGCCATTGATGATTGCGTTTTTCTAATGCATGATAGTCAGCTGTATTAAAGGATTCTTTTACAAAACCTTCTACGATGCGATCGATATCTTCACTTACAAGTGTCGAAATATCTCCTACTGCATTTTTACCACAACATTTTTTGTATTTTTTACCACTGCCACATGGACAAGGATCGTTACGACCTATCAATGTAAAGCACCTCACTTTATAATTAGGCATGAAAATAGGTTAGCACAAAATGAGCTAAAACATAAGTCTTTTAGACGGAGTATTTTAAATAAGTAATTTAATACCATTTTTTTAACTAATTGCGACAATAATAGTTGCAATATTTCTGAAAATATTGAACAATAAACTTAACGTTTCGACTATCGAAAGATAAGGGAGAGAAGGATACATATGACAACTTTTAAAGACTATGAATATAACCAACCTGATTTAGTTGCTACTAAAGCTAAGTTTCACAAACTATTAGAGGAATTTAAAGCTGCTCAAACAGTAGAAGAACAGAGTTCGGTTATCGGTGCTATTAATAATTTGCGTAATAGTTTTTCTACGCAATCTACTTTAGTAGAAATTCGTGCTTCTATCGATACGAACAATGACTTTTATCAAAAAGAACGAGATTACTTTGATGAAATTAGTCCAGAGATGGATGATCTAATCACTGAGTACTATAAGGCACTAACAACTTCAGCATTTAAACAAGAATTGCAAGAGAAATGGGGAGAACAGCTATTTGATTTAGCTGAATTCCAAATTAAATCGTTCTCACCAGAGCTCATTTCATTGATGCAAAAAGAGAACAAACTAACTTCGGAGTATTCTAAATTAGTAGCTTCAGCTCAAATTGACTTTAACGGTGAAGTATTAACGCTTGCACAATTAGGTCCTTATGGAGAATCGACAAACGCTGACACTCGTAAAAAAGCAAAAGAAGCAAGCTTTGGTTTCTTTAAGGAAAATGAAGCGAAATTTGATGAAATATACGATCAACTCGTAAAAGTACGCCATGAAATGGCTGTGAAATTAGGCTATAAAAACTTTGTTGAACTAGGTTATATTCAAATGAATCGTATTGACTATAACGCTGAAATGGTAAAAAAGTTCCGTGATCAAGTACGAGACTATATTGTTCCTGTAGCGAATAAATTATATGAACGCCAAGCGAACCGTATTGGTGTAGATAAATTAAAATACCAAGACGAAGGATTAAATTTCTTAACAGGTAACGCAACACCTAAGGGAACACCTGAATGGATTGTAGATAACGGTAAAAAAATGTATGAAGAGTTATCCCCTGAAACTTCAGAATTCTTCAATTTTATGATTGATAATGATTTGATGGATTTAGTAGCTAAGAAAGGGAAAGAAGGGGGCGGTTACTGTACATTTATCGATGATTACGAATCACCGTTCATTTTCTCTAACTTTAATGGTACTTCTGGTGATATTGATGTGCTAACACATGAAGCAGGCCACGCTTTCCAAGTATATACGAGCCGTAATATTGGAATCCCAGAATATATTTGGCCTACATTTGAATCTTGTGAAATCCATTCTATGAGTATGGAATTCTTCACATGGCCATGGATGGAGCTATTCTTCAAAGAAGATACAGAGAAATACAAATTCGCTCATCTAAGCGGTGCATTATTATTCTTACCATATGGTGTAGCAGTAGATGAGTTCCAACATGTTGTTTATGAAAACCCTGAAATGACACCAGCAGAACGAAAAGCAGCATGGAAGAAAATAGAGGGAATTTACTTACCTCACCGTGATTATGATGGAATTGAGTATGTAGAGCAAGGTGGTTTCTGGCAGCGTCAAGCTCATATTTATGCTAGCCCGTTCTACTATATTGATTACACGCTAGCGCAAATTTGTGCATTCCAATTTTGGAAACGTTCAAGAGAGAATCATGAGGAAGCATGGGCAGATTATATCCACCTTTGCCAATTAGGAGGTTCACAATCTTTCACTAAACTTGTAGCGGAAGCGAATTTAGTATCACCATTTGAAAAAGGTTGTGTTGAATCTGTAATTGATTCGATTGAAGAATACCTAAATACAGTTGAGGATGACAAATTGTAAATGATATTCAGTAAACCTTTCACTTACGTTATATAAGTATATAATTTACTTTATTAGAAATGAATAAGAGTGTTGTAGCGAAAAGTTAAAGGAAAGAGTTATATATGCATAAAGAAAGCCTTATTGAATTTGATATTCAATAAGGCCTTTTTCTTATTGTCCGATTTGCTCTCGACGTAGTTGATCGGAATATTGCATAATTGATAACGTATTATTAATGTTTTTCTGTGAACGATTCGTGAGTTTTGCCTTTTTCATTGTTTCCCGTGTTAACAATGAGGCGGGGTGTTGAGCGCTAGGTGCGATATACATCGTGTGATCACTTATATAAGAGCCCCCTGGCAAGTAATAGCGCATACCGAGTAGATTATGTTCATATTGGAATAAGTTGTGTCCTATGAGCTGTGAAGCAGGTTCAATGCCTAGTAAATTCAAAAGTGTAGGCATTAAATCTGTTTGTCCACCAAGATGTGTAATTTGCTCACTGTCAAAAATACCAGGTGCCGTAAATAGAACAGGTATAATGAATCTATCATTGAAATTGTAAGGGTGACCAAGCAAATCTTCCAATAGTACTTGGTCTTCTTCTGTAACAGGTTTTCCATGTAAGCCAGAATGATCACCGTAAATGAGAATAACAGAATTATCATACAGTCCTAAACGCTTTAGATTAGCAACAAACTGTCCAATTTGCCTATCTGTATAACGAACTGATTGTAAATAGTCCCCGACATAAGTGTCATTAAAGTTTGTTGGTAATTCTAGATATTTATACTCTTCCGGCATTCTAAATGGTGTATGGCTAGTTAGAGTAATGATATTGGCATAAATTTTCCTGTATTGACGTACCAAGCTTTGAATTTGGGATTCAGCAAAATGGAATGTTACTTCATCTGCAGGACCAAATCCGATAATTTGCTGTTCTGGAATATCCTCAGAAGTATAAATATGCTCAAAACCAAGTGCGGGATATAGCTTATTGCGGTTCCAATACGATATATCATCTGCATGAAATGTCGCTGTACCATAACCTTTAGAACTTAGCATTCGTGGCAAGGAGGCAACTTCAGTATCTTTTAACAAGTTAACAGTAGGATCCATACCTTCGGGATAAAGTCCTGTATGCATAACCCATTCTGCATCTGAAGTGTTGCCCGCACCAATTTGTTGGTAAACATTATTGAAATATGCACTATCTCCTAATAATCTATTAAGATTAGGGGTAATTTCTTGTCCATTAATATTAAGATTAATAACAAAGTTTTGTAATGATTCTACTTGAATTACAAAGACGTTGCGGTTTTTGGCAACTCCAAATGTATTGTGTTTGTTAAATGGGACATAGTCATTGCCTTTTAGTTTTTCAAGATCGGCATCGCTTAGTTTTTCTTTAGTAGCGAGTGCGATACCAAAGCTCCGTGCATAGAGTTGAACAATCTGTGATTGCAAATAACCGTTTTCTTTGGCGAAATAAGATACATCAATAAGTGGTTGTCTAAATGCAAGTGCTGTCGTTATGACACAAATACACGTGAGGGCAAGTAGCCCTTTTCTAGCTCCGTTATAGTGTAGTGACAGTTTGTCTTTTGTGAAATAGTGAATCAATGGAAGTACTAGAATAATATCTAAGAAAAATAGATAGTCATAGGGGGTGCCAAGTAAGGCAACAGTTCCTCCGACCGAATGAGATTGGTAAACTTGCTTGACGTCATAATATGAAGGTAATGTTGAAAAATACCGAGAGTAATACAGTATGACGATAAATAATGTAGATAAAATAGCGTTAAAAATCCATATAGCAAGCCACGTGCGCTTTTTAAATAACACGACGACAAGTGTCAGTGCCAAAGCCCACATTGGATACTCTATTAACACAATTTGTGTTATAGAGCGGTTGTGGAAAATCACCGTACGAAATGCGATTATTTTCACAAGTAATACGATGAGAATGAGAGTATATGGATGTAGTAAATATTTCTTGGCTACATGAGCCCAATTGTTTTTCATTACACCATCACCTTTATGTAAAGTTCTACTAAATAACGTAACAACACCCAACTGGAAAATCAACCAATGTCTCTGAAATTACTTAATTTTTTTAGAATTATTGTATTACTGTATTTTTTATTGTAATTGTTAGATTTCATTTCCAGTATAAGATATCGTATACTTAATGATAAAATGGGCCTTTTAGGCGATAAGGAAGTGAATTTTTGTGACGAAAAAATTATGGTTTCAAGCTGGCGTGGGTTTATTACTCGCTTTATTAATAGTTAAGTATTTTTTAGAAATTCAACATTTGTTTTATCCAGTGATTATTATTGCGAGCGCAATTTTCACACCGCTTTTACTTGGCGGAATTTTATATTACATAACAGAACCCGTACAGCGGTTTTTAGAGAAACGTAAATTTCCACGTTGGGGGAGTATTTTAACGATTATTGTTGCATTAATTGGAGCGCTTGGGGGCTTTGTCTCATTGATTGGCCCTTCTGTTTCAGAGCAGGCGAACAATTTAGTAAAGAGTGCACCTACCCTAGCGCACGAGATTACAAATATAACAGATTATTTCTTAGACAATAAGGTTAATTTCCCAAAGCAAGTAAATGACTCCATTGATATGGTCGCGAATTCTATTCAAAAGTACGCAGTTATGACAAGCGTATTTTTGGTGCAACTAATTCAAACCATTATATCATGGGCATTTATCTTAATATTGGTGCCTTTCTTCTTTATCTTCATGTTAAAGGATCACGAGAAATTTGCACCATCAATATATAAACTGTTTTCTGGGAATCGTCGTGAATGGGTTAAGAAAACATTGGCAGATATAGACGATGTACTTCGTTCGTATATTCAAGGACAGTTGCTAATCAGTTTGTTATTAGCAACTATGATGTATATCGGTTATTTAATTATTGGATTAGATTACGCGTTGTTATTAGTCGGTTTTGCATTTTTTATGAATGTTATTCCATTCATTGGGCCGTGGATTGCTTTCGTACCAGCTCTAATAATCGGCTTTTTACAAGATCCAAAGCTTGCCATTTGGGTGTGCGTAGTCACATTAGTCGCACAACAAATTGATAGTAATTTAATTACACCAAATGTTATGGGGAAATCACTAGATATTCACCCACTCACTGTAATTACGATTATTTTAGCCGCGGGTAACATAGCTGGATTCCTAGGGATTTTATTAGGTGTACCAGCTTATGCTGTTGGGAAAGTAATTGTAAAAAATATTTATGAACATAGAAAAGCGATTCGTTCAGCCGCCACGAAAAATGTTTAGGTGATTGCAATGGATAGTGAACTATTAAGGATATTTAATAAAAACCATGAACATATCGGTGAGGCAACTAGAGCAGAGGTTCATGCAAAAGGTTTATGGCATGAGACGTTCCATTGCTGGCTTGTTAGTGAGATAGAAGGTCAGTTTTATCTTTATTTTCAACTCAGAAGTACTTGTAAGAAAGATTATGCAAGTCAGTTTGATATTACAGCTGCTGGGCATTTACTAGCGAGTGAGCGAGCTGAGGATGGTATTCGTGAATTACAGGAAGAGCTTGGTCTGACACTTACGGTTAATGATATAAAAAAGCTCGGAGTATTTAAAACACGTATCCAACAGCCTCCGATGATTGATATGGAATTTGCACATGTGTACTATGTATTCAGTGATACAGACTTTGCTGGATTCCAATTGCAAGAGGAAGAAGTTGCTGGCATCGTTCGAGCAGAGCTTGGAACAGTGTGCGATTTCTACTCAGGTAAGTGTAGTACCTTATATGTCGAAGGTTTTGAAATAATTGAATGCGGAGAGAAAGTTTCTCTTGTGAAAAATGCTACATACGCTGATTTTGTTGAGCATAATACATCCTATATGGATCATGTATTGGCTAAATTAAGTGAGGTTCTATAAGAAAAGTACGTTGCGTTCGCAACGTACTTTTTTGTGCTTTTTTTAGTTAGGCGGCCCGCACGATGCGGGGCACACAGTCGTTGCGACAGGACGTGGCGTTCTTAGGTTGCCCTCCATAAGAAAGTTATCCAGCTTCAGGCGCTAGACTCTCAGATCGTTTCGGTCTCTCGCACAAGACAAAAAGCGTCTTGTGTTCGAGCCCTCCAACGCCAGTCGAGTCTAAACGAGCGCCTTGGGCCAACAGGATGTTGGTCATGCAACCGTTGCGACAGGACGTCGCGATCTTAGGTTGCCTTCCTTAAGTGAGATATCCAGCTTCACACGCCAGCTGCTCTGGTCACTTCGGTCTCTCGGACAAAAGCTGGAGTGATGCTTTTGATTCGAGCCCTCCAG
>NZ_JBNNTI010000003.1:36144-155414 GCF_050278625.1 Viridibacillus sp. NPDC096237
GCGCTAGCTGCTTGGGTCGTTTCAGCCGGGCGCTCAAAGTCTAAGAGCGACTTTGGCTTCCGCCTTCCAACGACCTCGCAGCTGGACGAGCGCCTTGGGCCAACAGGATGTTGGTCATGCAACCGTTGCGACAGGACGTCGCGATCTTAGGTTGCCTTTCTTAAGTGAGATATCCAGCTTCACACGCCAGCTGCTCTGGTCACTTCGGTCTCTCGGACAAAAGCTGGAGTGATGCTTTTGATTCGAGCCCTCCAGTGGCAGTCGCAGCTATACGGGCGTGTTCAGCCTTAAGTGAGATATCCAGCTTCAGGCGCTAGCTGCTTGGGTCGTTTCAGCCGGGCGCTCAAAGTCTAAGAGCGACTTTGGCTTCCGCCTTCCAACGACCTCGCAGCTGGACGAGCGCCTTCAGCATTTAATATGCCTTTGCCCATACGACCATTTTTTCTGCTGGTTTGTTGCAGCAGATACATGTTTCTGAGATTTGTTGTTGGTCGAATGGTATACAACGCGAAGTTGCGCTTGTTTCTTCCTTTATTTTATCTTCACAAGCTTGATCACCACACCACATAGCTTTGATGAATCCTTGTTTTTCCTCAAGTTGAACTTTGAATGCATCATATGTTTGAACTGTAAATGTATTTTCTTCACGATGATCTAGCGCTTTATTGTATAAATTATTTTGAATTTCTTCTAGTAATGATGGTAATTTTGATTCTATTTCATCAACTGGCACGATAATTTTTTCTCCGGAGTCACGACAAGCTAAAACCACTTGATTATTTTCGATGTCTTTTGGTCCTACTTCTAGACGTAACGGAATACCTTTCATTTCGTACTCATTGAATTTCCAACCAGGTTTTTTGTCACTGGCATCAATACCAATTCGTGCCACTTTACTTAGACGTTCTTTTAAATCATAAGAAAAGTCTAGAACGCCTTCTTTATGTTGAGCAATTGGTACGATCATTACTTGTGTTGGCGCAATACGTGGAGGAACAACTAGACCACGATCATCGCCATGAACCATAATAAGTGCACCAATAATACGTGTCGTGAAACCCCAAGATGTCTGATGAACAAATTGTTGTTTTCCTTCTTTATCAAGATATTTAATATCAAATGCACGTGCAAAACCATCTCCAAAATTATGAGATGTTCCAGATTGTAGTGCTTTCCCGTCATGCATTAGTGTTTCGATTGTGTAGGTTGATTTAGCACCTGCAAATTTTTCTTTCTCTGTTTTTTGACCTTTTAATACAGGAATTGCTAAGTACTCTTCACAAATTTGAGCGTATACATTTAACATACGTAAAGTTTCTTCTTGAGCTTCTTCTTGAGTAGCGTGAGCAGTGTGTCCCTCTTGCCATAAAAATTCAAGTGTACGTAAGAAGGGACGTGTCGTTTTTTCCCAACGTACGACATTAGCCCATTGGTTATAAAGCTTTGGTAAATCACGATAAGAATGAATTATATTAGCGTAGTGTTCGCAAAATAGCGTCTCTGAAGTTGGACGTACAACTAAGCGCTCTTGTAATTTTTCATTTCCACCATGCGTAACCCATGCTACTTCGGGTGCAAATCCCTCAACGTGGTCTTTTTCTTTTTGTAAAAGAGATTCAGGTATGAATAGAGGCATATAGACATTTTCATGACCTGTTTCTTTTAGTTTTGCATCTAGCTCATTTTTGATATTGTCCCATAATGCATAGCCATATGGACGGATAATCATAGAACCACGAACGCTTGAATAATCGATTAAATCAGCTTTTGTCACAACGTCTGTATACCATTGTGCAAAATCTTCATCCATTGCTGTTACATCTTTTACAAATTGTTTTGCCATTATAAACACCTCTTCCAAAAAATAAAAAGCTTCGCCTTAAATAAGGGACCCATTACGGCGGTACCACCCTTATTTAAAGCGAAGCTCTACTCTCGAACATGTTAACGACTGTCGCCGCATCATTTTTCAATGATGAACTCAAAGGTAGGTTCAAGAAGCTGTTAATAAGGATCTTCCAGCAATCAATCCTCTCTCTTTAAAAACAGACCATTCTCTACTAATCCTTGTCTTTGTTTCAATTATTGTTGTTTGTGATTATAATATTGTCCGAATAGTATGTCAATGCTATATAATATTATTCAAAAGAGTGGGGGATTGTTAATGAAGAAAATTTATATTATTCGCCATTGTAAGGCTATGGGTCAAGAAGAAGAGGCAACGTTAACAGTTGAGGGTATTGAACAGGCTAAAAAGTTAGCGGAGAGATTACAGCAATACGATATAAAAAGAATTATTTCTAGTTCATTTACAAGAGCAATCCAAACAATAGAACCATTTTCCAAGAAAGTGCAAATAGAAATTGAACAAGATGAAAGGTTAACTGAACGCATATTAAGTGCACAAAATTTTGATGATTGGATTGAAAAGTTGGAACAAACCTTTCTTGATGAAAACTTGAAATACATAGGTGGAGAGTCAAGCAAAGAAGCAGTCACACGAATTGAACAATTGATTGAAGAATTATTCGAGTCATCTATTGAGGATTCCGCAATTATTTCACATGGCAATATTTTATCCTTACTCATCACAAAATACAATCCGGATTTTGGTTTCACAGGTTGGAAAACCATGAGAAACCCAGATGTATTTTTATTAACTAAAGATGGACAAGATGTTGCTATAAAGCGAATTGATGAGTAAAAAATGCTATACTAAAAGATGAATGCAAACGAAAAAGGAGTTAATTATGTTAACATTTGAACAAAAACAAGCGATCATCGAAAGTTTCCCTCAATTAACACGTAAAGAAATTTCGATGAAACGATTAAATTATCACTTTGATGGTAGCCAATATGAGAAAAAAATTGTAATAGAAAAATTACATCCAAACGGTAATGGTTTTGTTTACGTAGGAGATTTACTACGCTATAAAGCAGATGACCGTGGTCTAGTAAATATTCGTGATTTCTCTGAGCAAGAGCTGCGTGAAATTATTGAAGATTCCCTTACGTATCTATCTGAAGTTGATGAAGTAGTTCCTGAAGTAAGAATTGAACAAAGTTGGCGTAACCGTAATGACGACCAACTTCTATTAGTAGAAGAAGATCCTTTCTGGAATGTTTATCATGGCTTCAATTTAGAAGAAAGTTTCGGAACACAAGATGATGCGGAAAACTATTTATATTCTGAAGGCTTTAAACCGTCTAAAAAATGATGCTAACATAGCGTTTATTTGCAATAACTGAACGATCACTAATAGACTTGATCCGTCTGAGCACATGATTGCACAATATAATCGTGGTGGTAATGTTATATCGCGAGTATGGTGGGTGGTCGTTTTGTTGCCTCATAATACAGAAACTATTGAGAGAATGACCGTTGCTATAGCAAAAAAAGTGACAAGGACATATCTTCGGTAAGTCGCTTGTCCAGAACGCCATTAGTGAATCGATAGCTAGTGGTCATCGTCAATTCTAATTGCAATTGGTAACTATAGCATCGGTCAACTGGCGCTGTATTAAAAATGTGGATTCCGCTTGATCCAAATTGAACATAATTATATTACAAAGAATTGTAAAGAAGAAATTTTTGGAAACTGCATACAATGTCGAGATCGGATAGTTCTCGCAAAGGAATGCTAAAGGAAGTAGGGAATTTTATGTCTGGCAAAAAAACAGTTATTGCATTAATAAGTGTCGTGATAATTGTAGCTATATTGATTGTACTCTCAATTCAATTATTTTATAAGAATCACCCTACACAAGGTTCCAAAGCATATTCATTGACTCCTAATACTGTTCAATCTATAATTATCTCGAATTCAAGATGTTAATTGTGAACATAGATAGGGGGATTCTCCATGCAACATGTTTTTATTAAAGGTACTGATGATAGTAAACCAACGTTGTTATTACTGCATGGTACTGGTGGTAATGAGCATGATTTAATTGCTTTAGCAAAAGAGATTGATCCAACTGCTTCACTTTTGGGTGTACGAGGAAATGTTGTAGAGAATGGAATGCCACGCTTTTTTAGACGTTTAGCAGAAGGCGTTTTTGATATGGCTGATTTAGAGGTACGAACAAAAGAATTGGCTGAGTTTATCGATGATGCAGCAACGCAATATAGCTTTAATCGCGATAATGTAGTAGCAATCGGTTATTCAAATGGTGCAAACATTGCAGGTAGTTTGTTATTTCATAATGGGCCAATTGTGAAAGGCGCTATTTTGCATCATCCAATGGTTCCAAGAAGAGACATTAAAGTACCGGCATTGTCACAGCTTCCAGTTTGGATTGGTGCTGGTAAAAATGATTATATGTGCCCTCCTCAAGAATCAAAAGATTTAGAAGGGTTATTAACAGCTGCTGGGGCAGGAGTGGAAGTATATTGGAGCGATTACGGTCATCAATTAACACATGATGAATTAAAAGCAGCAAAAACTTGGTATGCTAATCATTTTTAAGGCAACCTGATTATTAATAGGTTGCTTCAGTATGTCGACAAAAGCATTCAGAATGCTTTTGTCGACATACTGAATGTCATTTTTTATATCTATTTTGGTTATTGTAGATCCTCTTTTATTCCATTTTGGGACTTTGCTAAGTCCAATTGGTTGTTTCTTTAAATTCATAGCAGCAAAAGTAAGAACCGCCTGCATGGACATTTTTTTAAGACCAAACAATCATTTCAATTTATCTCTTTCAGAATTAATTTTTGTCATCACTTTCTATTACCTCAAAAAATTTGTTTTTATTACATGTAGTTGATTGGAGCAGAGGTGGCGTCCGCCCCAGAAAGCGTCTACAGTAGCAGAAATTAAAATATAAAAAAGAACTGTAGATAAACTCGAATTTCTCCGATTTTATCTACAGTCTGATGAAACCGGGTTATTAACAGGTCTCCTCTTTTTTATTTATAATTTTTCTTTTGGAACGGCATCCACCAGTTCCAGTCACCTAATAATTTCATCAGACTTGGTACAAGCATTAAACGTATAATCGTAGCATCTATAGCGATTGCTATAGCTATACCGACTCCAATTTGCTTCACGGGCATTACATCAGTGAAGGCAAAAGCTCCAGTAATAACAATCATAATTAATGCAGCAGATGTAATGATTTTACTTGTAGAAGTAAGTCCGTCAATTGTAGCGCGCGTATTACTCACACCTTTTTCATACTCTTCTTGAATTCTTGAAATAAGGAATACTTCATAGTCCATACTTAAGCCGAATACAAGACAGAACGTAATAACAGGTATGATTAATACAATTGTCCCTTCCTCTATTCCAAAACTTCCATATTGGAAGATATAAACGAGAATCCCAAAAGCTGATGATAATCCAATTATATTCATTAAAATAGCTTTTATCGGAATTAATACAGAACGAAATGCAAGCATTAGAATAAAGAATGTTGAAACTATGATAATGGATAAGGCTATGATGAGTTTATTTGAAATTTCATCGAAAATTTCTTGATTAAATTTAGCTTCTCCACCAAGTTTAAAGTTCATGTTTAAATCTTTATCCGACCACTTCCGTACCCAATCTTGTGCTTTTGTAGAAGCTCCTTTAGCATCTAGTGTAATTGGTATAAATAACTGTTTGTCATGGATAAATGTTTCTTGCAATGGTTTTAGTTGTTCGCTAGCAGAAGGGTTTTTCATGCTTTGTTGCCAAACATCTACGCGATTGATTTTGGATTCCGTAAAAATGGTCTTTACATCGAGTACTAAAGCATCCTTCTGTAATACTTGTTGTAACTCTAAGATCTCATTTAAACCGGCTTTAGAATCCCAGCCATCTTCACGTTCTGCTAATAGATAAACTGTGGAGTTATTGCCTAAATCAAATTCTTTTTGTAGCTTCTCAAAAGAAGTGCGTGCATCATATGAGGTTGGCAAAGCATCCATTTGTGGAATAGTTAGTTTCATATCCTTCACAGGGATAACGCCTATTCCTAAGATAATCAAGGAAATAATGGCAACTATTACTGGATGTTTCATGACCATTGTAGCAAAACTGTGCCAACGTGATACGCTGTTCGGTTTCACCCGAATAATGGTCCATTTATTTAAGCGATCACCCAATAGCAATATGCTTGCAGGTAACAACGTTAATGAAGCAATAACTGCTAGGAAAACCGCGATTGTGCCACCAAGTGCGATGTTATGAAAGATTTCCACTTGAATAACAATCATTGCACCGAGACCAATCATGACACAGAATGCAGAGAAGATAATTGATCGACCCGCTGTTTGAATCGTTGTTTGCACAGCTTGTTCAATTGTTGATTGCAATCTTTCTTCCCGATAGCGATTGATAAATAGCAATGCGAAATCTATACTGAGAGCTAGTCCGAGCATAGGAATAATATTCATGATGAAAATGGATAAATCGAATTGTCCACTCAACATAGATAGTATGCCAAATGCGGATACGACAGTAATAATCCCAATTACAATTGGTAGAATGGAAGCGACAACACTACCGAATGCTAGTAATAACACAATTACAGCAATAGGTAATCCGATTGCTTCGGCGTTAGCTAAATCCTTTTGACTGGCTGTGTTAAGATCCGATGAAATTACCGATCCACCTGTAATAGTAACTCCTTTCTTACCGTTTATATTGTCTCTTATTTTCGTTACGACAACTGACATATCCTCTACGGTATTATCAAAATTTAAAATGGCATAGGAGATATTTTTTTTATGAAGATTAGCGACGTTTAAAGGAGATTGAATGGAATCGATTTCCTCTACCTCTTCGATTTTCTGTAAGGTCGCTTTAATATCTTTGTTTTTGACTTTATCAAATACGACAAATATAGTTTCAGCAGGCAAACCAAATTCTTCTGTCAATTCGTCCATAACCTCTTGATGGTCCCCGTTAACCTTAAATCCATCTCCTTGCAATTGCCCGGGTAATTGAACAGCAAAGTATGCGAAAATGATGAATAATGCACACCAAACTGTAGCGATTAATTTATAATATTTTGTTATAAACCGAGATAAGCTTTGCAAATTTATGTACCACCTTTCTCAAACAACTCTCTATTATTAGTGTAAAACATTCTGTCGTATTTTGTCGTTAATCAATCAAAAGTTTTACTGCATAAAAAAAGATTCCATCCGATAACGGATGGAAATCTTTTAAGGTAGATATTAGAAAAATAAGTTGAGAACAAAAAAGATAGCTGCTCCCATTATTGCTGATGTTGGTAAAGTGATAATCCACGTAATAACGATTTTTCTTGCTACGCCCCATTTAACACCCTTCACACGTTGAGCCGAACCAACCCCCATAATAGAAGTAGAGATAACATGTGTTGTACTTACGGGTAAGTGAAGCTGTGTAGCACCAAAAATAACAGCTGCAGAAGCTAAATCAGCGGCTGCTCCGTTAACAGGTCGGATTTTCATAATTTTACCGCCAACTGTTTTGATAATTTTATAACCACCAATAGATGTACCTAGCCCCATTGCAGTTGCAGCTGCGATACGTACCCACATTGGAATATCGTCACCAGTTTGTAAACCAGCAGCGATTAAAGCCATTGTAATAATACCCATTGATTTTTGTGCATCATTTGTACCGTGGGTAAAAGATTGTATTGCTGCAGTGAAAATCTGTAGTCTACGGAACCCCTTATTCGTACGGTACAAGTTTAAGTCTTTGAATAACACTTTGAAAAGGGACATCATGATAAAACCAGCAATGATGGCGATAAATGGTGAATAGATTAATGCTTTAATGATTTTAATAAAACCTTCATAGTTCAATGCAGCAAAACCTGCAGCAGCAATTGCTGCACCAGCTAAAGAGCCGATTAAAGCGTGTGATGAACTAGATGGAATACCATAATACCAAGTTACTAAGTTCCAAATAATAGCGGACAGTAAAGCAGCTAAAATAATTACAACACCATTATCAATTGCAAAAGGATCAACGATATCTTTGGCAAGTGCTTTTGCTACGCCTGTAAATGTTATTGCACCTATAAAGTTCATAGTTGCAGCCATTAAGACAGCTACACGAGGGGGTAATGCACGTGTAGAAACAGCTGTTGCGATAGCATTTGCAGTATCGTGAAAACCATTAATGAAGTCGAATAATAATGCGAAAACTACAACTAGAATGGTTAAAAATAGAACAGTATCCAATATATCTACATCTCCTAGGCGTTACGCATTATGATTGTATCCATTGTATTTGCAACATCTTGGCAGTAATCAGCTACTTCTTCAAGTTGTTCATAAATATTTTTGAATTGAATTATGCGAATAGGATCTTTTTCGTGTAAAAATAGTTGTTTAATAGATGTGCGAAGAACTTCATCACATTTGCGTTCATAGTCTTTAATAAGGATGGAATGATCACGCATATCGATCAGTTTTTTATTTGTTAAATGTCCCATAGCTGCGACTATTTCATCTGTACTTTTCACGATGTATTTAAGGAAGTCGCGCATATAGTCGTCTACCTCTGTTAATGAGAACATTTCAAAGTGGGCAATACAGCCTTCAATACCATCAAGAACATCATCCATACGTACAGCTAATTCCAATATATCTTCACGTTCGATCGGTGTCATAAATGATTTGTTTAACATGAAAATTAATTCATGAATTAATTTATCTCCATCGGTCTCATACTGTTTTAATGATACGCTAAGCTCTTTTAAATCTGCGATGCTTGTAATTTTAAAGTCATTTGCATAATGTACAGCTTCATTAACTGTTTCTGCAATTTTCAACAGCGACGCAAAAAAAGGGTCTTGTTTTTTTGAGCTAAACATGTGAATCCTCCTAGGTTGAATATCAACTTATCAATCTCTTTTGACGCTACACAATCATAACAAAATGCCATAGGAATCCCCACATTATTTACATGATTTCGACTAAAATTTACATTCCTGTAATATTAGTAATATTTATATAAAAAATGTGTTAATTATTTGAAAAAAATGAAACTTTCCTGCTATTTAACCGTATAACGTATTGTAAGGAAAATAACATAAGTATGAGAGGTGAGTCTAATAGAACTGTTTGGTATAGCAATCCAACAAGTATATTTATATTCCCTAATAATTTTTGCAGTATGCATGGTCTTATTTTTATTTTTTGGAGATGTGATTGATGGGGTTGGAGAAAGTATTCCGTTTTTTAATCCAGCGGTTATTCTTTCTTTTCTGACATTCTTTGCAGCAATTGGTTTCATCTTTGAAAGTTTAACGGCATTTTCTAGTATCATGATCATCTTAATTGCAACAATTATCTCTACCGTATTAAGTGTTCTTCTTTATTTCTTTATTTTATTGCCATTAAAATCAGCGGAAGTATCAATGGCGTATACAGATGAGTCATTGGCTGGACAAATTGGGAAGGTGATTGTACCTATTCCTATTGATGGGTTCGGCGAGGTTGTTATTGAAACGGTTAATGGTTTAATTTCAAAACGTGCTGTAGGTTTTGATAATGAAGAAGTTGAGTATAATCAACAGGTTCTTATAGTAGAAGTAAAAGAAGGCACAGTATATGTCAGAGCATATGAACCAATGTTTTCAGAATAGATTAAAGGGGGAAATGAAATGGATTTCGGAAATATAGGGTTATTAGTCGTAATTGGCATCGTAGCTTTCATATTATTAGCAATTATCGGTGTTTACGTAACAAAATATCGGACAGCAGGTCCAGATGAAGCACTCATCGTAACAGGTAGTTATTTAGGGTCAAAAAATGTACATACAGACGAATCAGGAAATCGAATTAAAATTATTCGTGGTGGCGGTACATTTGTACTCCCTGTATTCCAACAAGCAGAACCACTAAGCTTATTATCTAGTAAACTAGAAGTCACTACACCTGAAGTATATACAGAGCAAGGTGTTCCAGTAATGGCGGATGGTATTGCTATCATCAAAATTGGTGGTTCAATTTCTGAAATTGCGACAGCAGCAGAACAGTTTTTAGGAAAACCAAAAGAAGAACGTGAAAATGAGGCGAAGGAAGTTTTAGAAGGGCATCTACGTTCAATTTTAGGTTCTATGACAGTTGAAGAGATTTATAAAAACCGTGATAAATTCTCACAAGAAGTCCAACGTGTTGCATCACAAGATTTAGCGAAAATGGGTTTAATCATCGTATCATTTACAATCAAGGATGTACGTGATAAAAATGGTTACCTCGATTCATTAGGTAAGCCAAGAATTGCACAAGTAAGACGCGATGCTGACATTGCAACAGCGGAAGCCGAAAAAGAGACACGTATTAAACGTGCTGAGTCAGATAAAGAGGCTCAAAAAGCAGAACTTGAACGTGCAACTGAGATTGCAGAAGCAGAAAAAGAAAACCAATTAAAAGTGGCTGAATTCCGCCGTGAGCAAGATATTGCTAAAGCTCGCGCAGACCAAGCTTACGAATTAGAAGCAGCACGTGCAAAACAAGAAGTAACTGAACAAGAAATGCAAGTTCGAATCATTGAGCGTCAAAAACAAATTGAATTAGAAGAAAAAGAGATTCTTCGCCGTGAGAAACAATACGACTCTGAAGTGAAGAAAAAAGCTGATGCTGATCGTTATGCAATAGAGCAAAACGCAGCAGCTGATAAAATGAAACAATTAGCACAGGCGGATGCAGAGAAATATAGCATTGAAGCAAGAGCGAAAGCCGATGCAGAAAAGGTACGTTTAGATGGTCTTGCAAAAGCAGATTCAGAGCGTGCGCAAGGTGAAGCAGAAGCAGATATTATCCGTCTTAAAGGTCTTGCAGAAGCGGAAGCAAAACGTAAGATTGCCGAAGCATTCGAGCAATACGGCCAAGCAGCTGTGCTTGATATGGTTATCCATATGATGCCAGAATACGCTAAACAGGTTGCTAGCCCGCTGTCTAATATTGACAAAATTACAGTCGTTGATACTGGCGGTGGAGAAGGTGGCGGCGGTGCCAATAAAGTTACTGCTTACGCAACAAATTTAATGTCTACTTTACAAGAATCTCTTAAAGAAACATCAGGAATAGATATGAAAGAGCTAATAGAAAATTATTCAGGTAAAGGTACTATTCGTCCAAGTATCGAACGATTGGCAGATGAAATTCAAAGTAAGTCAACTGCAACTGCAGTTGTTGAGCCAAAAAAAGAAGTTTAAATGAAAGGGCTGGCTCATGAAAATGAGTCAGCTTTTTATGTATAAACTAAATAGGAACTGACTAATCAAATAACATAGTCTACTACCTAATAATAATGTTGTTTATTTGTCATACAAGTTTTAAAACTTATTAAGGTACAATAGGGGAAAAGATACGAAGGAGTTATTAGTAATGAAATTTAAATGGTTTACGTTATTATTAGCTAGTTCTATGTTATTGACTGCTTGCAGTAGTGGTGAAGACAAGGCAGATGAGCCGGTAAAACAAGAACAACACAATGAAGAGTCAGGACATCAACACACTGCAACCAATGGTGATATACAAGAGACAACAGCTTCAGCAGATGTTCTACCCAGCTTTTTAGATAAACAATCTGAAGATTTGAAGCTTGTTTATAAAGCAACAGGACAAGCTACAGAGATTCTAAAATGGATTCCTTGTTATTGTGGTTGTGGAGAAAGTGCTGGCCATAAAAGCAATATGAATTGCTTTGTCAAAGAAGTAAAAGAAGATGGCTCAATTGTTTGGGACGACCATGGAACACGATGTGTAGCTTGCGTAGAAATTGCCATCCAATCAATTAAAATGGCGCAAGAGGGTAAGTCACTAAAAGAGATTCGTAAAGTAATCGATGAAGCTTATAAAGAAGGTTATGCCAAACCAACGCCAACACCAATGCCAGCTGGATAGTAGCAATCAACCTTGTATATGTATTTTTTTATACAAGGTTTTTCTTTACCACAAACAGCACATAAGACATTTCGAAAAGAAAGCGTTATCATAAATAATAGAAAGGTAATAAATTTCGTAGAAAAGCAAGGGAGATGGATGATTTTGGATTATCGTATTGAACATGATTCTATGGGAGAAATAAAAGTACCATCAGCACATAAATGGGGAGCTCAAACACAGCGTAGTAAGGAAAATTTTAAAATTGGTACAGAACAGATGCCAATTGAATTTATTTATGCGTATGCGCTTCTGAAAAAAGCAGCAGCTACTGTCAGTACTGAACTTGGTAATTTATCTCAAAATAAAGCGAATGCCATTGCCCATGCAGCTGATGAAATTATAGTGGGGAAATGGGATGAAGAATTCCCACTTGTCGTATGGCAAACAGGTAGCGGTACACAAACGAATATGAATGTAAATGAAGTTATCGCTCACCTTGGAAATTCATATTTGCAAAACCAGGGTAGTGAAGAAATACTTCATCCAAACGATGATGTTA
Organism: Viridibacillus sp. NPDC096237; assembly: GCF_050278625.1. NCBI lineage: Bacteria > Bacillati > Bacillota > Bacilli > Caryophanales > Caryophanaceae > Viridibacillus > Viridibacillus sp. NPDC096237. Next base: position 48,534 of record NZ_JBNNTI010000003.1, read on the forward strand.
ACAAATCCCAAAGCTCTAACGATTCGTTTCCGACAGCTATGCATATTGCAGCTGTTACTGTTGTTACGAATGATTTATTGCCGGCATTACAAGAAATAAAAACAACGCTAAAGGCGAAAGCTGAACGATTTAAGACGACTATTAAAATCGGACGTACTCATCTACAAGACGCTACGCCTTTAACCCTTGGTCAAGAGATTAGCGGTTGGTTGCATATGATTGAGAAATCGGAGCAAATGATTACAGAAAGTAAAGCACATTTGCTAGAGCTTGCAATTGGTGGTACAGCAGTAGGGACTGGCATAAACGCACCTTCTGGATTCGGTGACCGAGTAGCTAAAGCTTTAGATGAAGAAACAGGACTTCCTTTCGTATCATCTGAAAACAAATTTCATGCACTCACAAGCCATGATCAAATGGTTCACGTACACGGTACTTTAAAAGGTTTAGCAGCAGATTTGATGAAAATTGCCAACGATGTACGCTGGCTTGCAAGTGGACCGCGTAGTGGGATTGGCGAAATAACGATTCCTGAAAACGAACCAGGTAGTTCTATTATGCCAGGAAAAGTGAACCCGACACAATGTGAGGCTGTGACGATGGTTGCGACGCAAGTTATGGGCAACGATGTGACAATTGGTATTGCTGCAAGTCAAGGGAACTTCGAACTCAATGTATTTAAACCAGTTATTCTTTATAACTTCATGCAGTCCGTGCATTTGTTAAGTGATGTCATTCGCAGCTTCAACGAACACTGTTTAGTAGGTATAGAAGCAAATGAAGAAAAACTAGACCATTTTGTAAAAAATTCGCTTATGCTAGTGACAGCGCTAAATCCACACATTGGTTATGAAAATGCGGCTAAAATAGCAAAGCATGCACATAAAAACGGGCTGACACTAAAAGAAGCAGCGCTTGAAACAGGGTTACTAACTGAAGCACAATTCGATGAAATCGTAGATCCAGTGAAGATGATTCAATTTTAAAATTCAACAGTAAAAAGCCTTGCACGGCAGCAGAGGAAACAACTGCTGAGTGCAAGGCTTTTTACTATTTGATATAGTGATTACTCACAAGATTTCCTTGTATAACACTTGTAGGGATTTTGAATTTTATAGCACCCATGTAGCCTGGTGCAGCTTCAAATTGATCAAAGTAGATAATAAGTTCATTGTTCTTTGTAATAGAGAAGTTTTGATCAGCTTTGATTTTATCAAAACCATCGTTCACTTCTGATTCTCCTGCGATGAAATAGCTCTTTTCAACATCTGCATCCATTTGTTTGCGCATTTCATCTTTAATATAAGTAGAGATAGTATCGATATAAGTATTATCTCTGAATAGACTTGGTAAAGTAATGAGTAATTCATTCTTTTTGTCTATTGTATCGTTATGAATTGTTTCATAGCTGGAAGCTTGTGTTTCGACAGTATAACGACTAATTGAAAGTAAATCTTCTGTATTTGTTAATACTTTGTAGCCCGCATCTACACCCAAATGTCCTCCGCCTTGTTCCTCAATTTTAGCCATATTTTTTTTGAATTGTGCATATAGTTTAGCATTTTCTTGTTCGTATTTAGAATTTAATGTTTGTTCTAGTTCTTCGTTTTCAAGGCCTGTAATTTGAGGAGTTGAAATGTTGGTTTGTGAATTGTTATTACCATCAGCTAATTCGTTTACTGTGATAACTTTGACAATTGAGTTCAAGACAGGGATGTTAGTCATTGATTGTGCAAAGGCTGGACTGATGTTTACACTACCTGCGAATAATACTGCAGCAGCTGCAGCCCCTAAACCAAAGTTTTTAATAGGGTTTATTGTTTTTCGTTTATTGTTTTTCATTGGGTTAGCTTCCTTTATCGCTTTTTGGACAACAAAATTTAGTTCATCAGGAATTTCAATATTGTCGAATTTTTTTTTGGTGTCGTTAATTTTACTCATGATTCCACATCCTTTTTCATTTCTATGCGTAGCTTACGCAATGCGGCATATAGCCTTGTTTTAATTGTGTTGCTATTTTCCCCGAGCATTTCGGCAATATCATCGATTTTCATATCCTCGAAGAAGCGCAAGATAATAATGGTTTTGTATGTTATGGGTAAATAATCAATGGCGTCATATAAATCTAAATCATGTAATTCATTTTCTTGGTTTGGTAAATGAAAATCTAGTATTTCATCTGGAGAGGCGATTGTTCGTTTGTTTCTCTTTATATAATCTAGGGATGTATTGATTAAAATACGGTAAAACCACGTTTTAATATATTCAATTTGTTCTATATAATCAATTGATTTGAGTGCTTTAACAACGCTCTCCTGTACGATATCTAGCGCATCTTCTTTATTTTTGACATAGGTAAAGGCTAGTCGGTAATAAGAGTGTTGGTTTTCTATTATAAATGCTTCTACAAGCTTGTATTTTTCTTCTTTAGTCATGACTTATTTAACTCCTTCAAAAATATAGCGTATCGCGAAAACACTACAATACTTTGACTGGGAAGTCCCTCAAAAAGTTTGCTTCTATAAAAATAAAAATGATTATCTTAACGCCACTATATCTAATCTTAAGAATTTCTTCATCTTTACCCTTCTATTTCCTTAAGAATCTACGTGTATACTTAATTTCAGTAAGTAAGTGGAGAGGGGCATAAATAAATTGATAGAAATAAAAAATGTGAGTCATACATTTGCTATAGGAAAAAAAGGAAAAGAAAAGAAAGTACCTGTGTTGAAGGATTTATCATTCGATGTGGCAAAAGGAGAAATAGTTTCTATTGTTGGTAAGAGTGGATCTGGTAAATCGACCTTGCTAAATACTATCGCTGGTTTTATGACACCTGAGCATGGGTCAATTGTTATCAACGGTCAAGAAACAGCATCTATGAGTGAGGTTACCCATGCACAGTTTCGATTAGAAAATTTTGGTTTTATCTTTCAAAATTTTCAATTGATGCCCGGTTTAACGGCATTTGAAAATATTGAATTACCACTGAAAATTAAAGGTATCACGTCGGCAAAGCGTAAAGTTAAGGTGAAAGAACTATTACAACAAGTTGGACTTGAGAACGTTTCAGATCATTATCCAAATGAATTATCAGGTGGACAGCAACAACGTGTTAGTATTGCCCGTGCATTGGTAACTAATCCACCCATATTATTAGCGGACGAGCCTACAGGAAGTTTAGATTCAGAAACAGAGCAAGATATTTTACTCCTTATTCAAAGCCTTAATAAAGCGTTGAATTTAACGTTTGTCATTATTACACATGATGAAGAAGTGGCTAATATAGCACATCACAAATTTAGAATGCACGATGGCGAATTAGTTAAGGAGGTATTGTAATATGTTATTTAAGGATCAAGTAGATTTTGTTAGACAACACTTAAAGAAAAATAGGCTACGTGTGTTTACAACTGTTTTAGCAACTACTATGGGATGTGCGTTTTTAATTGTATTAGCATCCATCGGTTTTGGTTTACAAGGGTCGATGGAAAGAGAAATCTTAACAGATCAAAAATTGACAGAAATTGAGGTACACGGAGATCCTCAAAAGAAAATCGATGTAGATGCCATTAGAAAAATGGAGAATGTCAGAGCAGTGGTTGAAAAAACAAATGCTCAACTATCGGCTAACGTGAAATTTGAGGAACGTACAAATAGCGTACCAGTAAACATGACTGAATTTGATAACGAAGAAAAGGTCGGGAGTAAATTATCTGAAGGTCGTCTACCTCAAAAATCTGATGAAATTGTAGTCGGTTATCATTTTGCAGAGAATTTATTATCGAAAGCAGAGTTGAAAGAGCAGGAAAAGTTATATGAGAAATCTGCAGAAAATGACACAACTTCTACTAAGCAAGCAAAGAAACTTGGTTACAAGGAATCGCTAGTAGGTAAAACAATTTCAGTAAAACTACAAGATTATGATAATGATAAGGCAATTAATAAAGAGTTAACATTCAAAGTGGTTGGTGTATCAGAAAAACCGGCAAAAGATTGGGATATTAAAAATACGATACTATTTAGTCATGAACTAAAAGGCGAGTTTTATAATATTTATAAGGCATCTGTAAAAGATTCGAAAAACATAAAAGCTGAAAAAGAAATGTTCTATCCGGAGATAAAAGTACATGCGACGAATTTAGAAGCAGTAAAAGGTGTAATAGCCAAACTGAAGGATAAAGGTTTAAGTGTTTACTCAGTTACTGAGCAATTAGATGATATCAATGTTATATTCTTAGCATTTAAAGTAGGTTTAATCTTTGTAGGGACGATTGCTGTATTAATTGCTTCTATTGGTATTTTCAATACAATGACAATGGCCGTTACTGAGCGTACTCGTGAAATTGGGGTCATGAAGGCGATTGGGGCAAGTCCGAAATTGATCCAGCGATTATTCTTAATGGAAAGTGCTTGGATTGGTATTTTAGGAACAGCGATTGCAATTGTTATATCATACGGTATTAGTTTCTTATCAAACTGGCTATTGCCAATTATTATTGATATGGCTACTGATTCAAAGCAATTCCAAGAAGCGGATATTGTATTCTCAGATATTCCTTGGCAACTAATACTTGTAGCTTCAGCTATTAGTATTGGAGTAGCATTACTTTCTGGCTGGAGACCGGCACGTAAGGCCACAAAAATTGATGTGATCCAAGCTTTAAGACAAGAATTATAATTATAAAAAGAGCGATTAGCCATTAGGCTGATCGCTCTTTTTGATAGTCTCATACAGTCGCTTTTTCGTTACGGCGTTTGTAGAAGAAAGTAATAATTACTAGAACAATTAAAATTATTTGTCCAATAATTGTTTCAACTGTAGGGTAGAAACCGATTGAAGCCCATACAGGCAGATTACTAATAATGGATGTCGGTAGCACATCCGTTAATTGCAATGTATGAATACTTACACCGATAATTTTAAATGTTAATAAATAGATTAATACCGTTGCCACTGCAAAGAAGTAGTGAATTGGAATTTTGCCACTTGCACGGAGCAATACAATAGCTACGACAGCTAAAACAACAAGTGCAATGATAATCCCTAATGTGAAGTCAAAAGTCGACATTTTAGGTGCAATACCAGCATAGAATACAAGCGTTTCAGCACCTTCACGGAAAACAGATAAGAAACTGATGAAGGTCATTGCCCAAACACTTTGTTTAGACATTGCATGATCCATTTGTTTTGCAATGTAATTGTTCCATGATTTGATGTTGGATTTACTATGCATCCACATACCGACACCAATCATCATAGCAGCGGCTACAAGTCCAATATATCCTTCTAGCATTTCCCGGCTTGTATTAATAGTTGTCGAGTTGAATAATGTGGACATTAAAATTGCTGCCACAGCACTCAAACCTATCCCGATACCAGCACCGATATAAATCCATCTTTCCATATGTGTTTGTCCAGATTTTTTTAAGAAAGCTACAAGTGCAATAATGATTAATAAAGCTTCCAGACCTTCACGTAAAAGGATTAATGCTGAATCCCAAAAGCTATAGTTCTGATCGCCTTGGATAAGCTGGATTTGCTGTTTAAAGTTGTTTAACTGAGAAGTGATGTCCTTAACATCAATAGAATCTTTCATTAAATTGCTGGCGATGATAGGCATATCACTTTCGATTTTCGTATAAAGGCTGGCGTTTTTAGTGCGAATATCACCCTCAACATTAGGCCATGTAATGATGAACTTTTTAATAGTAGCAGATGCTTTATTGTATTCTTCATCAGCAATTTGGTCTTTTGCATCATCGATTAAATTTAATAATGTTTGCAGGGAATAGGTACCAGATTGAGTAGCTGTTTTTTCCCCGGATGCAAAGTTATCTATCGCTTGTTTTAATGAGTCGAATTGATCTGTTAATGAATCGACATTAGGTTTGTCATCAGCAAGTGTCATACGCATAAAGGACATTTGTGTTTCGATTTGTCCATATGCTGCAATATCATGCTCACGTACTGGGCGTTCAGTTCTTTTCCAAAAAGTATTGAATTGTTTGTACTGCACTTCGATTTTTTCTACGTCACCAGTTTGAATGGTTTGACCTAGTAAGTTCAATGCAGGAGTAATCGCTTTTAAAAATCCAGCACGCTCTGCCATTTCATCTACAGGATTTTCAGCTTTTTCTAGAGCTGTTAATGCTTTTGATAGCTTTGTAAGTGCAGTAAGACGGTCTTCCTTAGAGGAGGCATTTAAAGCATCAGCTAAAGAGGATTCTATTGCTTTTGTTTCGTCAGATGTTTTAACATCAGCTTTTTTCCAATCAGACTGGAATGTTTTAATAGCATCGATCGCTTCTTTATCTTGATCCTGCTTAGAGTTCATAATGGCATCACTAATAGAAATATATAAATGACTATAAGATGGAGCGGCATTTACAGAATGTAACGATGTTAAGATGATTAATCCAAGAATAACGGCAATTTGACTACAGCGTTTTAAAAAGTGCTTCACCGATATAACTCCCTTTTTGTATACCAGGGAAGCAAGCGAATAAGGCACTGCCTCGATGGGTAATATATTCGTTCATTTTGTCTAGTCGGCCTAGACTATTTTGAATTTTAATGAATTGCTCAGGATTTTTTTGGAATGAAACAAATAGTAATCCTGCATCATATGAGCCTGTAGCATCCATCACGCCAGACGAGTATGAATACGAACGGCGTAGTATGCGTGCATCGACAGATTTCGCAAGAAAGACATGTGAAGTTTCAGGGACAATATAATTTCCTTTGTCATCTTTTCGATCGATATCCATCGCTTCAAACTCATCTTTTTTGCCGATTGGAGCTCCACTATCACGGTGTCGTCCAAATGTATTCTCTTGTTCTTTTAAAGAAGTTCGGTCCCAAGTTTCTAAATGTAACTGAATACGACGGGCAACTAAATAAGAACCGCCAGTCATCCAACCTTTAGATTCACCAGACTGTACCCAAACCACTTTATCCATATCTTTATTACTAGAAGTGATCGGATTTTCTGTGCCATCCTTAAATGCAAATAGATTACGCGGAGTTTGTTTTTTTCCTTTTGAAATAGGAAATGCATTAAAACCAGCTTGTGACCATTTCAAAGAAACTTTACCAGAAGCCGCACGTACTAGATTACGCACAGCATGGAACGCAACTTGTGGATCGTCAGCACATGCTTGAATGCAAATATCCCCACCTGTATAGGCAGCATCTAACTGGTCTTTTGGAAAGTGAGGTAAGTCTTTTAATTCGTTTGGTTTTTTAGAAGCTAGTCCGAATTCCTTTCTCTCAAAAAGAGATGGTCCAACTCCAAAGGTAATACTTAAGTTAGCTGCATCAAGTCCTTTGGCTTCCCCAGTATCTTTTGGAGGAACCATGCCATTAGCTGTTGAATCGCCAATCATTTCACCGTTCATCAAACGTACAGCAAGAGGTGTCCACATTTTGAACAAATCTTGCAATTCTTGTTTAGAAGTAACTAAAACGTTTAAAGAGGCGAAATAGATATTTGTTTGCACATCTGTTGCGATTCCAGATTGATGCTTGCCGTAGAAACTTATCTTATTGGTAGCTGTTGAATCGTCATCTAAGAAATCCATACCAAAGGTTTTGATGACACCTCCAAGACCTGTTGCGCCAATTGCTACACCAGCAGCACCAAGACCAGTTAATTTCAACATCTTTCTACGTGAAATTTTTTTATCTAAGATTTTTTCGTCTTTTGTTTCAGTCATTGTAATCTCACTCCAATATAGTTCCCATTTGACTTAGTGGTTCTCCAAGATGGTTTACTGCTTCAGCTAGAGCTTTTGTATCGTCTTTTGTAAGCTCCGTGTAAGAAACGTAACCATCTTTAGTTTCGTATTTAGCTAGCAAATCATTAACTCCTTTGAATTTTTCATTTAGGTTTTTAGCCAATTCAGGGTCTTTTGCTTCGATTTTATTTTCTAAAATAGTAAAGATTTTTTCGGCACCTTCGACATTAGCTTTGAAGTCATATAAGTCAGTATGAGAAAAGATTTCTTCTTCACCTGAAATTTTAGATGTAGAAACTTCGTTCAATAAGTCTATAGCTCCGGTCATCATTAAATCAGGAGTTACTTCAACTGTTTCTACTCGCGCACGTAATTCTTTTGCATCTTTAAGTAATTGATTAGCTGTTTTTTCATAGCCTTTTGTTGTATTTTCTTCCCATAATCCAAATTCAATTTTGTGGTAGCCACTCCAATCTTCTTTTCCTTGACCTTCTTCTTTTAAATCAGCTAAACGAGCATCAATACGAGGGTCAAGATCACCGAAGCTTTCAGCGATTGGTTCAGAACGTTCAAAAAACATACGAGCATTTGGGTAGATGGCTTTTGCTTTTTCAATATTGCCAGCTTTTACAGCAGCAACGAATTTTTCTGTTTCAGTTGTGAATTGGTCCATTTGATCAAGAGCGAATTCTTTATATGCATCCACTTCAGCTTGTAAGTCAATTGCTTCTGTATCTTTAGTTGTTGCTTCAGTTGATGATTTCTTAACAGTAGATTCCTCATCTGAGCTATTGCATCCTGTTACGATAACGCTTCCTGCTAATAAAATGGCTAATAATGATTTTGATTTCATTGATATCCTACTTTCTTTGATTCGATTTTATATCTACAATAATGATAATCATTATCAGTGAAAAGTCAATGCTTTACAAGACAAAAAATTCAAGGGAATGGGATTGGTTTCCTTTTTGGATAAGAGTATACCATTTATAAGGGGGGATATGATTTTTCTTCACTGTACTTCTTACAATATATCTGAGTAGATAAATATCTCCTACATCAAATATTGGTATTGGAGAAATTATTAGTTGAGATATACCTTTAATTCTTTATCTAAAAGCAGAAAGTTCTTATGAAGCTATAATCGCTGAAAACGAACGGGTATGAATAGAGAATGTGTATTTAAAAAAGTTGCATGCCTTAGTTCAAGAGTAGAGAAAATTGAAGATTTACAAAAAGCACAAGTGACCTATGAATTAAAGCATGGATTAAAAGTCATCAAAATCTGAATTACTTTAACTACAAGAATTTGAAAGTATGGAACATTTCAAAATCGAATTAGAAAATACATTCACTATTACAATCACAAATGTATTAAGGCAAAATTAAAAGGAATGAGCTCGGTATAATACCGGACACACTTCTATAGATATAATTAAATTATTTTGTCTAACTTTCTGGGTTTACTTCATTTTCGGGGCTCTTTTTTATTATAATCTGCTTCAGAGGTATCGTTATTTCTAGCGTAAAAAACTTTAACTTTGCCATTCTCCTTGATAAAGTAGTATGTATATTTTTTTTCATTATTAAAAATAATTTCTATACTATTGGATTTGGAACCTTTCAAACTTTTATCTTTCACGTACTTAGGAGAAGAATAATCATCCATATTAAACCCTTTATTTTTTAAATAATCAACAACTTCTTCTCTAAGTTTTTCTTCATCTTTTAATTTCACTTCTTCATATTTTGAAACCCCATAATAGCCCGTCCCACCCAATATAATAATGAGGCAAATTAAAAACACAGACTTTTTCATTTATACATATACTCCTTTGATTAATCTACTTCAGTATCAACAAGAACCAGATTAACATCTTATAGTTTACCCAAATTCATTTCTTAATTTTTTTATAAAACCTGTATCCTAAATCATTGTCTTTAGATACAATCCTGTGTATTTCATTTCACAACACATTATGAATTTTTACTAGTCATTTAAATCATATCACATTGGTAGTTCTCTCATTTTACATTAATACACAAAAATGTTAATACCCTTTTATATTTCAATCTGAAACCTGCCTACTAAAAATGATTTTTCTTCATTGATATCCACTTTGCTTTTATTTAATCACTATAAGTTAATAAATTGATAGCTTATATATAGAAAAATGAAGTGAATGGAAAATTAAATTTCCGATAGTGTTGTATAAAGTAACAAACATGATGAATATAATTTTTTCAATGAAGAGCGTGCATAAACAAGGAGGAAATTAAATGAAAACTCCTACACCAATTGTCGGTATAGGAGTCTTTATTACTGAATATATTCCTTTAATTCTTTTTCTAAAAAAGGCTTTGCGGATAAAAAATTAGTCAATGCATCATAACGTTCTTTTTGAATATCTGTTGGTTTTTTACCTGTAAAGTAAGCTCGAATTAAAATATTCTTCGGTGTATTCTCCATATCGATAAATTCTAGCAGCTGCGTTTCATAACCAACGAGCGATAAAATTTCCGCGCGGATAGAGTCTGTAGCTAGAGCTGCAAATCGCTCTTTTACTAAACCGTGTTGAAGCATAATATCGAGTGGTGAAGATTGAATTTGAGTATTTAATTCGTGTTGGCAACAAGGAACACTTAAAATTACTTTCGCTCCCCATTTTACTGCACGAGCTAATGCCATATCTGTAGCAACATCACATGCATGTAAAGTAACGACCATATCGACAGTTGTTTCATTATTATAGTCATTAATATCACCTACCAAAAATTCAAGTTGATCATATTCTAAATCTTTGGCGATTTGAGCACAGTGCTCAATGACTTCCTTCTTTAAATCTAAGCCTGTTACACGAATATCCAAGCCTTGCTCAATTTTTAAATAATGATAAAGTGCAAAAGTTAAATAGGATTTACCTGAACCAAAATCGATTATACGAATGGTACGGTCTTTCGGTAAATAGTCGAGTGAATCATGGATAAATTCGATAAAACGATTTATCTGTTTGAACTTATCATATTTTTGTTTTTTTACTTTACCATCAGCAGATTGCACCCCTAAACGGATAAGGAATGGATAAACTGTTTCAGGATCTAACAGGTAATTCTTTTTGCGATTATGTGAAAGGTTGACCGTTTTATTTGCCGTTTGCTCAACTTTCCAAAATACTTTGTTTTTCTTGGAAAGTTGGATTTGTATATTTTCACTAGTGAATTCCCCATGAAATTGACGGAACTGCTCAAATAGCTCATTAACTGTCATTTCAATAGAAGATAAAGGTACATTTTCATGCTTTAAAATACGTTCATATTGATATTCAAGTTGAATATGATAAATACCCTTTAGTTCAATTGGCTTCAATTTAATACGTTTGATTTCATTTGACTTTGTACGTGGCTGGCTAATTGTAGCAGCTACTAATTCTTTATTTAACAATCGTTGTAATAACGCTTGTATCATTTCTTGATATTCCATTGTTACTCGCCTTCTTTATTGTTTAATAGTTGGCATTAGTGTACCATAATTCACCGCCATCAAAGAATAAAAGAAGTTGAGTAATTATTTTTTGTCAATATATGAAAGTGTTTTGCCTGTCCATCCAAATAGAATTGTTAAGATTGGTGATAACAAACAGAATAAGGCAAATGGCAAGTAATCCAAAGTTGAAACGCCTAATACTTTTGTGATGAAAATACCACATACACTCCAAGGAACAAGTGGGTTTACAACTGTACCTGCATCCTCCATAACACGTGCAAGGTTTTTACTTTTCAAGCCAACCTTTTTGAACTGTGCTTGGAATGCTTCACCTGTTAATAGAATAGATAGGTATTGCTCACCGATTAATGTGTTAATTCCAATTGCTGTAACTGCTGCACCTGTTATCACAGAGCCAGTACTTTTAAAGAAGCTTTCTACTTTTGATAAAAGAGCTTGCACGATACCAAGCGTGAATAATAAGCCACCCATGCTAAGTGCTAAAAGGACAAGTCCGATTGTGAACATCATGCTATTAATACCGCCGCGTGAAAGTAGGGAATCAATGTCTTCTATACCTGTAGTAGATTTGAAACCATTAAATAAAATGTCCATTACTTCACTAATCCCAAATTGCGTATGGAAGTATGCAACGATTATAGCTGAGATAGAACTAACTGCTAATGTTAAAATAGCGGGTGTTTTTTTCAAAGTTAGAATGATAAGAATAGCTAAAGGGATTAGCGTATACCAATGCACCATACCTGTTTGTAACAGACCGTTTTGAAATGCATCAATTTTGTCTGCGTGTTGTAATTCTTTATTCGGCGAAATTGCACCATAAACAACTAATGAGATAAAAAATGCCGGGATTGTTGTCCATCCCATATTTTTAATATGTTCAAATAAATCTACACCAACAATGGCAGATGAGAGATTTGTCGTATCAGATAGAGGTGACATTTTATCGCCAAAAAAAGCACCTGAAACGATAGCGCCTGCAGTAATAGCTAAAGAAATATCCATTGCGCTTGCCATACCGATAAATGCTACACCGACTGTTGCGGTAGTGGTAAGTGAACTACCAATCGCAACACCAACAATACATGTAACAAGGAAGACTACCGCAAAGAAGAAATGTGGAGTAATTGTTTGGAAACCTAAGTAAATCATTGTTGGAATGGTACCACCCATCATCCAACTACTAATTAGAATACCGATAAAGAAGAAGATGAAAATGGCACTTAAACCTGCTTTGGAGCCTTCAACTAGGCCTTCTTCCAGTTGTCTATAAGAAACCTTTTTGATTAGGCCGTATGTGAGTAACAATAAAATGCTTATAATAATTGGCATATGAGGTACTGCATCGAACTTGGCAATACTAATCCCCATTGTTGTAATAATGATGCCTACAAGAAGTAAAGCTTCAAAAAAAGATGGTGTTATTTTAGCTTGAATACGAAACATGGAAATCCTCCTAAATTATAAAATGGCATAAAAAAATCCCTCTATCCCTATAAACAGGGACGAAGGAGAACTCCGCGGTACCACCCTAATTGTTGAATAATTGTATCCAACCACTTAATTAAAACGAGTATCTAATGGTGTAATTCATCTATAGAACAGACCTAAGTTTGCACCAACTACTTAGTCTCTAATTGCTGTCTGTAAAATACCTACTATGTCCATCACTCGGAATATATACTTTGTCGCTTCAACGTATTGAAGTTATTTAAAATAATACCATGTTTTAGTTTCTAGTCAATAGATTTGACGTAAATATAATTTTTAAAACGGTGTTTTTATATCTTAGTTCAGGCAAATAAAAGGGGCTATTGGCGAAATGATGCCAATCGCTAAGAAAGTAATAGATTATACTTTTATTAAGTTTGCCACTTTATATGTTTCACAAACATACTAGCAATTTGAACATGTTCCTCTGTTAAGTCTCCATTATAATAATGTAGAAAATTAAAGATTACTCTATTTTATTGGGAAAAAATAAGAATAATTAATAAACTCTACCAATTTATAAGTTAATTAATCTGAATTTTATGATAAAATAACGAATATAATACTGCGAGCAAAGGGGGGCATTTTTTATGTTATTACATAAAACTGTTGGGGAAGTTTTACGCCATACAGTGGAAGCGTTTCCAAATAATGAGGCATATGTGTATCCGGAAAATAATGTGAGAAGAACTTATGCGGAATTTGATCATGAAACAGATGAATTAGCTAAGGCATTTATCGGTATAGGTATTGCAAAAGGGGAGCATATAGCCATTTGGTCAGATAATAAGAGGGAATGGTTACTTAGTCAGTTTGCCTCAGGGAAAATGGGGGCCGTCCTTGTAACAGTAAATACGAATTATCAAGAAAAAGAACTGGAATATTTACTCCAGCAATCGGACTCGACGACATTGATATTAGGAGAAGAATTTAAAGGTACTTCCTATATTAATATAATTCAAACAATATGCCCGGAATTAGCAACTTCTAAAAAAGGTTATATTCAGTCAGATAAATTACCTCGATTTAAGCGTGTAATTGTTATGAGTGAAAATGATTATCTTGGTATTTATAAATGGAGTGAATTTGTAGAATTTGCGGAGCAAGTGACAGATGGGGAATTAGAAGAACGTCTCCATTCTCTTGATCCAGATGATGTTATTAATATTCAATACACATCAGGTACAACGGGTTTTCCAAAGGGAGTTATGTTGACACATAATAATGTGATTAATAATGGTCAGCTAGTTGGAGAATATATTCACTTAACAGAGCACGACCGTTTGTGCATACCTGTGCCATTTTTCCACTGCTTTGGTTGTGTGATGAGTACATTAGCTTCTGTATTACGTGGTGCCACAATGGTAGTGGTGGAACAGTTTGAACCACGTTTAGTTTTACAGACTGTTCAAAATGAAAAGTGTACGGCACTACAAGGAGTGCCAACAATGTTCATCGCAGAGTTAAATCATCCTGACTTCGGGAAGTTTGATTTATCTTCACTCCGTACAGGAATTATGGCAGGGTCGATTTGTCCAATAGAAGTAATGAAAAAGGTCATTAATGATATGGGTGCTCGTGAAATTACTATTTGCTATGGTCAAACAGAAGCTTCACCAGTTATTACACAAACAAGGACGGACGATTCGGTTGAAAAGCGTGTATCTACAGTAGGTAAGCCTCATCCGAATGTAGAAGTGAAGATTATTGACCCAGTGACTGGAGATGAAGTAGAAGTCGGTACACCGGGTGAATTGTGTACGCGTGGTTATTTAATAATGAAGGGTTACTATAATAACCCGGAAGCTACACATGCAGCAATCGATGACGAAAGTTGGCTTCATACAGGCGATATCGCGGTTATGGATGAGGATGGATATATCGATATTACGGGGAGGATTAAAGATATGGTTATTCGTGGGGGTGAAAATATTTATCCACGTGAGGTGGAGGAGTTCTTATATGAGCATCCACAAATACAAGATGTTCAGGTTGTCGGAGTACCGGATGAAAAATATGGGGAAGAACTAATGGCTTGGGTTATATTAAAAGAAGGGGCATTTGTCACGGAAGAGGAGCTCAGAGCATATTGTAAAGGGAAGATTTCTTATCATAAAATACCGAAATATATTCAGTTTATAGATGAATATCCAATGACAGCTTCAGGTAAAATTCAGAAGTTTAGACTAAGAGAATTATCACAAGATTACCTAGTTAAGTGAGTTGTCATGAGAACAGATCATACGTTGAAGTGGCGTATAATCTGTTCTCTTAGGTAAATTTGAAGATAAATGTTAACGCAATCTGAATAAATATAATATTCTATTTACTTAAGCTAGAATAATCATGATAAAATAGTTATATTACATAGTTTAAGGGGGATTTAGCATGTCTGATAATATGTATCAACTTATTGCAATTGTTATATATATGATTGCAATGTTAGCAATTGGGTGGTATGCATTTAGGCGTACATCTAATTTGACAGATTACATGCTTGGGGGGCGTTCATTAGGACCTGCAGTTACAGCATTAAGTGCTGGGGCAGCAGATATGTCAGGTTGGTTATTAATGGGGCTACCTGGTGCAATTTATGCAAGTGGATTAATAGAAGCATGGATTGCGATTGGTTTAACAGTAGGGGCGTATTTAAACTGGGTATTTGTTGCACCACGTTTACGTATGTACACACAAGTATCAAATAATTCAATTACGATTCCAAGTTATTTAGATAACCGCTTAAGAGACAATACAAAGTTACTTCGCATTGCTTCAGGTTTAATTATCCTTGTATTCTTTACTTTCTACGTATCTTCAGGAATGGTTGCGGGGGGAGTATTTTTCGAAAGTTCGTTTGGTTATAATTATCATACAGGGCTATTAATTTCTTCTGGTGTTGTAATTGCCTATACACTGTTCGGTGGATTTTTAGCTGTTAGTTATACAGACTTCATTCAAGGGTTGGTCATGTTTTTAGCACTTATAATTGTTCCGATATTCGGTTTATTCCTAACAGGTGGAATAGGAGAGACTGTAGATTCTATTAAAGAAGTTGATCCTAACTTATTAAGCTTATTTGCAGGTACAACGATTACAGGAATTATTTCTACAGTAGCATGGGGTCTAGGTTATTTTGGCCAGCCACATATTATTGTTCGCTTTATGGCGATCAAGAGCGTTAAAGAAACAAAGCAAGCTCGTAGAATCGGAATAAGCTGGATGTTACTAAGTTTATTTGGAGCGATTGCGACAGCACTTGTAGGGGTTGCTTATTATCAACAAAATGCCGAGGTATTAAAAAATCCCGAAACAGTATTCATTGTTTTAGGTCAAATTCTATTCCACCCATTTATTGCTGGGATTATGCTTGCGGCAATTTTAGCAGCAGTTATGAGTACGATTTCATCTCAATTAATCGTAACATCATCTGCATTAGTGGAAGACATTTATAAAGCGGTATTTAAATCAAATGCTACAGATAAACAATATGTTTTCTTAGGACGTATGGCCGTACTTTTAGTATCTATTTTGGCTATGACGCTAGCTTGGAAACAGGATAACAAAATTTTAGACTTAGTATCCTTCGCTTGGGCGGGTTTTGGTGCTGCGTTTGGTCCTATTATTTTATTGACATTGTATTGGAAGAAAATTACAAACTGGGGTGCTTTAGCAGGTATGGTAACTGGCGCAGTAACAGCTTACGTTTGGGGTTCTAATGATAAGCTCCATGCGGCTATGTACGAAATTGTACCAGGATTTATCATCTGTCTACTAGTTGCGGTTGTTGTTAGTTTATTAACATACAAACCTAATAAAGAAATTGAAGAAGAGTTTGATAGAACAATAGAGTTATTGAAAGAAGAACAAGAGGGCTAATCATTCTTGTGTCCGTAGTTGGCTATGCTTGCATACATACAGCTACGGACTTTTCTATATACATAGGGGGTGATAGGATGTTTGAATTAGATCATGTCGTATATTTCACAACCAAAAATCCACAGCAGGTTGTCGAACAGGAACAAATTGAAGGTTTGCATCCTGTTGAAGGCGGGCAGCATTTGGATTGGGGAACGTATAATGCACTATTTTATACAAAGAATAGTTATATCGAGTGGCTTGCTATTGAACATGAAAATATAGCAAAACAATCAACTCAGCCTTTAGTGAAACAACTTTTATATGATATTGTCGATGGAGAAGGGTTTGCATCATTATGCTTACGCTCAAACGATTTAGAAAAGAAAAATCGCTATTTTAAAAAAATGGGCTATCGCACATCAGGTATTATCCCTGCCGAGAGAAGAACATCCAATGGCGATTTGCGCAAATGGAAGATGCTTTTCATCGATCATAAAATAGACCATACATTACCTTATCCATTTTTTATACAGTGGGAGCAGTCAGACGAAGAACGCTACTCGTCACTAAGAGAAGATGGTACAGTCAAACCAGAAAATGAAAAATTAACGATTAAGCGTTGTATCTTCCATGTGAAAAATGTAGAAGAGAAGCTTATTCATTGGTCAAGATTATTATCGTTACCGACAAGGGAGAATACATTGAAGCTGGGGAATACGACTTTTGTTTTTGAGAAAAAGAGTAATAGTAAGGAACGATTGCATACAATCGAAATTGTAAAAGGTTGAGAGTTAAGAATTGAGTGTGTTAGGATAAATTAACCTTTTTAACAGAGGGTTTCTAAATGACATTCGAATGGTACTGTTTGAATATTTTACAGAGGATTAAAAAGCATTGTTTATTAGAGGATTTTATAAGGGAATATTAAGAGAAGAGTAGACAAATCGGTCTATTCTATTATTTATTTTCAATTGGAAGTTAAGAATATATTCAGACACTTTGCTTTGTGTAGTAAGAGGAGGAAATTTGTTGGATGAATTAATTGAAAAAGCCGTATTAGTCGGTGTTAATTTACGAGGGGATGTTCATTTTGAATATTCGCTTGAAGAGCTCCAAAATTTAGCCGAAGCGCTAGAGGTAGAAGTAGTGGGCACGGTTACGCAAAATTTAGAACGTGTAAATCCATCTCATTTTGTTGGAACTGGTAAAATAGAAGAAATTAAAAATTTCTATGATGAATCTGACGCAAATTTAGTCATTTTCGATGATGAGTTATCACCATCTCAAATACGAAATCTTGAGGCTGATTTAGAATGTAAAGTTATCGATCGTACAATGCTGATTTTAGATATTTTCGCTAGACGTGCAAAATCGAAGGAAGCACAAATGCAAGTAGAATTAGCACAGTTACAATATATGTTACCAAGATTAGTCGGCTTGCATGCATCTCTTAGTCGACAAGGTGGGGGAACAGGTGGCGGCTTCAAAAACCGTGGTGCAGGTGAAACGAAACTTGAATTGGACCGTCGTAAAATAGAGGATCAAATTGCAAAATTACGCCGTGATTTAGAAGTGGTCAAAGAACAACGCGAA
The DNA here is from genome assembly GCF_050278625.1 of Viridibacillus sp. NPDC096237. Lineage (NCBI taxonomy): Bacteria > Bacillati > Bacillota > Bacilli > Caryophanales > Caryophanaceae > Viridibacillus > Viridibacillus sp. NPDC096237. The sequence continues at coordinate 66,721 of NZ_JBNNTI010000003.1, forward strand.
ACGCAGCGTAAGCAACGACGCAAAAATGAAATCCCAGTCGTATCCATTGTAGGTTATACGAATGCCGGGAAATCGACGATTATGAATCAGTTGTTACGTAAAACTGAGCATGAAGAACATAAACAAGTATTCGAAAAAGATATGCTTTTTGCTACTCTTGAAACATCGGTTCGACAAATTGAATTACCTGATCATAAAAGCTTCCTATTAACTGATACCGTGGGCTTTGTTAGCAAATTACCTCACCATTTAGTAAAGGCGTTTCGTTCTACTTTAGAAGAAGCACGAGATGCAGATTTACTTTTACATGTTGTGGACTCTTCAAACGAAGAATATCAGTATATGATGGAAGTAACGAATGATACATTACATGCTGTCGGTGTTGAAGACGTTCCAACAGTGTATGTGTACAATAAGGCAGATCTTGCTAATGCAGAATATCCACATGTAAGTGGAGATACAGTTTGGATGTCTGCAAAAGAAGGCGTAGGGTTGGATGAGCTTTTACAAGTTGTTCGTCGTCACATTTTCTCGGATTATGTTACATGTCGCATATGTATACCGCACGATCGAGGGGATATTGTTTCGTATTTGAATGAGTATAGCAATATTCAGGAAACAGCATATGAAGAAGAAGGTACTGTATTGAAAGTTGAAATGAAAGAAGCGGACGCAAATCGTTTCGCTGAATTTATCTTGTAATAGGAAAGAGTAGAGGGTCGATGTGAAATCGACCCCTACTCTTTTAGTTTTGATTAAATTGTATGTTGTGTAGCTTTGTGAAAATTCCGTTTGCTGCGACAAGCTCATCGTACTTACCGTCTTCAGCAATTCCGTCTTCAGTAACGACGATTACACGATCGGCGTCTCGTATTGTAGCTAGACGGTGAGCGATTACGAGGGTCGTGCGATTTTTTGCAAGGTCATTTAAAGCACGTTGAATGATCTTCTCTGTTTCCGTATCTAGTGCAGATGTAGCTTCATCTAGAATTAGAATTGGAGGATTCTTAAGGAACATACGTGCAATTGCTAGTCGTTGTTTTTGACCACCAGATAACTTCAATCCTCTTTCACCAATTTGTGTATCATAACCATCTTGAAGACCTTCGATAAATTCCACTAAATGGGCTTTTTTTGCAGCCTCTTGAATTTCTTCAAACGTAGCCTCAAGTTTACCATAAGCAATATTATCTCGCACTGTTCCGGTAAATAAGAAGACGTCTTGTTGTACGATGCCAATTTGTGAGCGTAAAGAGTGTAACGTCATATCACGTACATCGATGCCATCAATGGAAATCGAACCTCCAGTGACATCATAAAATCTGGGTATTAATGAACAAATTGTTGTTTTACCAGCACCTGAAGGACCAACGAACGCAATTGTCTGTCCTTCATGAATCGATAAATTAATATTGGACAAAATCTCTTTATAGGACTCGTACCCGAAATGTACATTGTTGAATTGAACATTTCCAGATAATGCATGATTATCGATTGCATTCCTCTTATTTTGGATGTCAGGTTCTTGGTCAATTAGTTCAAGGAATCTCTTGAAGCCAGCCATTCCCTTTGGATACATCTCTAGTAGTGCGCTAATTTTATCGACTGGTTTAATTAGAACATTGGAATAGAGAACGAAGCTAACAAGTTCACCGTAAGTTAGCAGTTTGTTGAAGCTCAGCCATGCTCCAACAACTAAGATGATTAGTGTAACAAGGCGGGTAATCATATAAATACTGGAATGTGTACCAGCCATAATTTTATATGCAGAAAGCTTAGCGAGACGAAAACGATCGTTATTAACTTTAAAACGATCCATTTCAAATTGTTCGTTTGTGAATGCTTGTACAACACGTACGCCAGACACACTATCTTCTACGCGAGCATTGACGTCTGCAATACTTCCGTACATCGATTTCCAAGCTTCATTCATTTTGACATTGCAATATGTTACTAACCAAAATAAAAAGGGTACCATGATTATAGCAATTAAGGCTAGTTGAGGATTGATACTGAACATAATTGCAAAAGCTCCGAAAAACGTCATAACTGCAATAAAGAGATCTTCTGGACCATGGTGAGCAAGCTCGCCAATATCAAATAAATCATTTGTAACACGGCTCATTATATGGCCTGTTTTTGTATTATCAAAAAAGCGGAAAGATTGTTTCTGTACATGATTAAAGAGTTCTTGTCGCATATCAGTTTCAATATTAGTGCCAAGTTTATGGCCTAAGTAACTGACGATATATTGCAACAAGGTGCTAACAAGGTAAATGATTAAAAGTAGTACGCTCACTGTCACAATTGAGCCCCATTCGCCACTTGGTAAAAGTTTATCAATAAACCATTGTACGGCAATTGGAAAGGCTAGTTCTAAAATTGCGACGATGACAGCACTTGTAAAATCAATGATAAATAATCGCTTATGCGGTTTGTAATAGGAAAAAAACTGTTTTAGCATGTATTTGCTCCTCTGTAAATTCAATTCTTTGTATTATAACGGAAAATTAGATAAATGTAATTAACTATACACCCTTGAAATATCTTACTATTCAAATTAATGTTAAAATAATCAATATTTTGCAAACTTCAATTCTTTGACATAAGTACAACTACCTATTTATAGTAGACTTACTGTTTTTTCTGAAAATATATATTTTATTTACTCATTGGAAAGAAGGAAATTAAATGACAACGAAGGAAGATATCGTTAAGTCGGTTCCTCAAAAAGGTTTTGTAGGGCATCCTAAAGGATTAATGACATTATTCTTTACTGAGTTTTGGGAACGTTTTTCATACTATGGTATGCGTGCAATTTTACTTTTCTTTATGTACTATAGTTTAAATGATGGTGGGCTAGGATTAGATCGAACGACAGCTAACTCAATTTTCGCTATATATGGATCACTTGTATATATGTCAGGTATTATTGGTGGCTGGATTGCTGACCGTATATTAGGTACTAGAAGAACTGTGTTTTACGGTGGTATTTTAATAATGATGGGGCATATTTGTTTGTCATTCCCGGGTGGATTGACAATGCTATTAATTTCCATGGTATTTATTGTGATGGGTACAGGTTTATTAAAACCTAATGTTTCAAGTCTTGTTGGAGACATCTATGCTGAAACTGATGACCGCAGAGACTCAGGTTTCAGTATTTTCTATATGGGTATTAATCTTGGTTCATTCACTGCACCTTTAATTGTCGGAACTATTGGACAAAAGTACAGCTTCCATTTAGGTTTTGGAATTGCGGCAATTGGTATGTTCCTAGGCTTAATTATGTATGTAATTACTTCAAAGAAACATCTAGGGTTAGCAGGTACACAAATTAATAACCCGCTACCAAAAGAAGAATTTTCTAAATTAGCAATAAAAACAATCATTGGCGTTTTAGTTGTTGCAGTACTAGCGGTGATTGCATATATAAACGATCAATTAACAATTAACAATGTTATATTATTCATTTCTATTTTAGGGATTGTAATCCCTACAGCATTTTTTGTGGTGATGTATAGAAGTCCAAAAACTAATGTAGAAGAAAAATCTCGTGTATTGGCATATATACCAATGTTCATAGCTGCTGTCATGTTCTGGGCAATACAAGAACAAGGGGCAAATATTCTTGGGACGTATGCAGACTCACGTACTGACTTAACAATGGGGTCATTTAAATTGGAATCTTCTTGGTTCCAATCATTAAATCCTTTATTCATTATTACAATGGCACCTTTATTTGCATGGATTTGGATGAAATTAGGAACCAGACAACCATCTACACCAGTTAAATTTGCATTGGCGTTATTTTTCTCGGGGTTCTCATTCATTATTATGGTAATTCCAGCGTTTCTTTCAGAAGGTACAGCTTTAGTAAGTCCATGGTGGTTAGTATTAAGTTTCTTCCTTGTTGTTATAGGTGAATTATTGATATCCCCTGTAGGATTATCTGTTACAACTAAATTAGCACCAAAGGCATTTAGTGCGCAAACCATGAGTTTATGGTTCCTAACGAGTGCAGCTGCACAAGCAATTAATGCACAGTTAGTAAAAGTATTTGATAAAATTAGTGAAGTTGCGTACTTTGGTACATTAGGTACAGCTTCAGTTCTTCTAGGTATCGTAATGTTAATGATTTCACCAATTATTTCTAAAGCGATGCAAGGTATCCGTTAATAGACAATAAAAAGGCTCAGAGATTTTCCGAATCTCTGAGCTTTTTTTTTATAAAAAATATGAAATTAACGTATAAAAGGCCTATGATTTTACGTATTAATCACAAAATTAGTAAGAAGAAAATGAAGATAATAAAGATAATAAAATGCAAAGTATCGAAAGCGTTTTACTAATAAATGGCTCTATACCAGGGTATTAAAGCAAATAGTAATTTTTTGAGTTCATTAAACTGTCATTGTGGTATGATAATCATTCTCATAAAAGGGTTGACGGAAAAAGTCGTCATGTTATAATGGGAATTGTGAGTAAATGATAATCATTTTCAATAACGAGATTATACACTCATAAAATGAATACAACGGGGATTACAATGAAGAAACGATACCTATTTATAGCACTCATCTTGTTATCACTTCTATCGCTTTTTGTAGGAGTGAGTCGAATTTCACCAACAGATTTGTTAGATTTTGAATCTGAAGAAACTCAAATTTTCCTAATTAGTCGCGTGCCAAGACTAATTGCCATCCTTTTGGCTGGTATGGGAATGAGTATTGCAGGTTTAATCATGCAAAGTCTTAGTAGAAATAAATTTGTTTCGCCCACAACAGCAGGTACATTAGATGCCACTAAGCTAGGCATACTAGTATCAATGTTACTGTTTGCGAATGCATCTTTGCTTGAAAAAATGGCGGTTTCATTTGTATTTGCGCTAGCCGGCACGCTGTTATTTATGCAAATTTTAAATCGCATTAAATTCAAGGATGCCATTTTTATTCCACTTGTTGGTTTAATGTTCGGAAATATTTTATCGTCTATCACGACGTTTTTCGCTTATAAAGCGGATGTTATTCAAAATATATCCTCTTGGTTACAAGGTGATTTCTCTATGATTATGAAGGGGCGTTATGAACTTTTATACATAAGCGTACCTATATTAATTATCGCATATTTATATGCGAACCGATTTACGGTTGCGGGTATGGGTGAAGATTTCTCAAAAAATCTCGGTCTTGCTTATAGAAGAATCGTTAACTTTGGTTTAATCCTCGTGGCACTCGTTACAACAACCGTTGTGCTAACGGTTGGGATGATACCTTTCCTTGGTTTAATCATTCCGAACATTGTATCGATCTTTAAGGGAGATCATTTACAAAAAACACTTCCGCATACCGCTTTATTAGGTGCAATTTTCTTATTAGCCTGCGATATTCTAGGTAGGATATTGATTTATCCTTATGAGATTTCAATTAGCTTAATGGTTGGGGTAATTGGTAGTGGCGTCTTCTTATACTTGTTATTTAGGGGGAAGGCGTATGCGTAACAGTACGAAAATGATACTATTAGCAGCATTTGCTGCACTATTCTGTAGTTTATATTTATTTCAAGGTTTAAATGGAAGTTATGACTATGCCTTGCCACGTCGAGGGATTAAAGTTCTAGCAATGGCCATAACAGGTGTTGCAATCGCGTATTCAACCGTTGTTTTCCAAACAATTACACATAACCGCATTCTGACTCCAAGTATTATGGGGCTAGATTCACTTTACTTGCTATTGCAAACAGTGATTATTTTCTTCTTAGGCTCTGGGCATGTAGCAATTATAAATGTGAAAGTAAACTTCGTTCTATCGTTATTAGTCATGATAGGGTTTGCACTTCTACTATACAAATTCCTGTTCCGTACAGGGAAACAACCAATCTACTTCCTACTACTCGTAGGTATTATTCTTGGTACTTTGTTAGGTAGTTTAACAACATTCATGCAAGTGTTAATTGATCCAAACGAATTTATGCGCGTGCAGGATAAAATGTTTGCGAGTTTTAACAACGTAAGTGGCGACTTAGTATGGTTTGCATTAGTCATCGTATTAGTGACGATGATATACGGGTGGCGAATGGTTCGTGACTTGGATGTACTGTCACTAGGAAGAGATAATGCCGTCAATTTAGGTGTTCCTTATGATAAAGTCGTGAAACGAATGCTTGTTATTTCAGCGATTTTAATTGCATCGTCAACTGCCCTAGTAGGACCGATAACATTCTTCGGTTTAATCGTAGCAAACTTGTCTTATCAATTCTTTAAAACGTACAAGCACACAGTATTAATCACTGGTGCAAGTATTATAAGTCTAGTGGCGTTAATTGGTGGGCAATGGATTGTTGAGCGTGTGTTCACATTCTCAACAACATTAAGTGTTATCGTCAACTTTGTCGGTGGTATCTACTTCATCTATCTATTATTAAGGGAGAGTCGATCTGCATGATCCAAGTAAAAGAAATATCTAAACTTTTCGGCAAGAAAGTTGTAGTTGATAAGGTAAGTGTCGACATTCAACGCGGCAAAATCACGTCTTTTATCGGCCCAAATGGTGCAGGTAAATCTACGCTTCTTTCTATGGTAAGTCGTTTACTTGATGCAGACACCGGCGAAGTATTTCTAGACAGCTCGGATGTGAAAAAGTTGAATTCAAACGATTTTGCTACAAGGGTATCAATATTAAAGCAATCGAACTATATGAATGTGCGTTTAACTATTCGTGAGCTTGTATCTTTTGGCCGTTTTCCATATTCTCGAGGTCGCTTAAATGAGGAAGATGTGAAAATGATCGACCAAGCGATTGAGTATATGAACTTGGGAGAAATACAAAATGACTTTTTGGACGAATTGTCTGGTGGACAACGTCAACGTGCTTTCATCGCGATGGTCATTGCTCAAGATACTGAATATATATTACTTGATGAACCACTTAACAACTTAGATATGAAGCACTCAGTGCAGATTATGAAAATCCTAAGAAAACTTGTGGATGATTTAGGGAAAACAGTAGTCATTGTTTTACATGATATCAACTTCGCTTCTGTTTATTCAGATCGAATTGTTGCTTTAAAGGATGGTCGTATTGTAAAAGACGGTCCAACAAATGACATCATCAACTCAGAATCATTAAAAGAAATTTACGATATGGATATCCCTATTCAAGAAATGAATAGTTGCCGTATTTGTGTATATTTTAATTCATAATAAAAGGAGACTTTACCCAATGAAAAACTGGAAATTACTTACGCTAGTTTGTGCGATGCTGTTAGTATTAGCAGCTTGTGGCTCTAAAGACGATAAAAAAGAAGAATCAACTTCAGGTTCAAAAGCAGAAGAAATTACAATTACAAATGACTTTGGTATTTCAAAAGATGACGGTACTTCTGATAACGTGAAAGACGAAGTAAAAGTTAAGAAAAACGCTGAAAAAGTTGTTGTATTTGATATGGGATTCTTAGATACTCTTGACACTCTAGGTGTTAAAGTTGCTGGATTACCACAAGATTCAGTTCCAAGTTACCTGAAACAATATAAAAGTTCTGATTATACAAACGCTGGTTCGTTAAAAGAGCCTGATTTTGAAGCAATCGCTGCATTAAAACCAGATGTAATCTTCATCTCTGGTCGTCAAGCTAGTCTTTACGAACAATTTAAAGAAATCGCTCCAACTGTATATGTAGGATTAGATACTTCAAAATACATGGAATCATTCAAAGCTAACTCAGAATTAGCGGGTAAAATTTTCGGTAAAGAAGATCAAGTAAAAGAAGAACTAACAAAAGTTGATGATAAAATTGCTACAATCCATGAAAAAGCATCTGCTTTAGATAAAAAAGCATTAATCATCCTTGGTTCAGAAGGTAAAATCAGTGCTTACGGTCCAGCATCTCGTTTTGGCATAATTCATGATGTATTTGGTTTTAAAGCAGCTGACAAAGGTATTGAAGTTTCAACTCACGGACAAAACGTATCATTTGAATACGTTTTAGAGAAAAACCCAGATATTATCTTTGTAGTTGACCGCGATGCAATCGTAACTGAAGGTGCATCTGCTAAAGACTCAATTGAAAATGCTTTAGTGAAGAAAACAAAAGCTTATAAAGATGGAAAAATGTTCTACTTGAACCCGGAAGTTTGGTACCTATCAGGTGGCGGACTACAATCAGTATCATTAATGATTGATGAAGTAGAGAAAGCATTATAATATGTTCTATCAAGCGAAACGAATTATTGTACAGGAAGGTTTTTCTGGACAAGTTGTAGAGCGTTTTAGTGGCGATACACCATTAGCTAAACAACCTGGTTTCATTGATTTGAAAGTACTTGTGAAGAAAGTTAGACGTGGAGACGAGGAAGTAATGATACTCGTTCAATGGCAAAGTGAAGAAGATTGGAAAAATTGGGAGAAGAGTCCGGAGCACATCGCTGGTCATAAAGCGAATATCGGAAAACCAAAACCACCATATATTATCGAATCAAGCCAAGACGTCTATGAAGTAAAAGCAACAAAATAATATAAGCTCCCCTAGCTTATTACTGAAAATGCTCTAGCACGATGCTAGAGCATTTTTTTATTATTTTCACTCGTTTTGCTATTAGATCGAGTTAAAAAGGGCTATAGTAAAAGAAATGATAATCGCAAGCTTAAGGAGGATTAGTATGAAAAAGTTATTTTATCCACTTGCGATAGTTACCGCCGTCGTATATATCGTGCTTTTTTTTAATATAAAAAGTAATTGGATAATCAATCTAGATCAGCAAGTATCTGATTTGTTGAAAGGTAATGAATTCTTAGGGTTTTTCCATTACTTTGGTGAGCCAGCATTCGTTGTTGTCATCGCCATTATTTTATTATTAGTGTTATGGATAAAAGACCATAATTACCGAGGAATGCTTTTTGTTCTTGTAACAATAGCAGCTGGTAATGTACTAAATCAATTATTGAAAATGTGGGTGCAGAGACCACGTCCTGATATACCAGATCAGCTTAAAAGTTTTAGCTTTCCTTCAGGACATTCCATGACGGGGATATTATATTTGTTTACATTGGCTTATTTAGCAACGGAATATCAATATTCTAAAAAGGTGAAGATATTCACTTGGGTAGGAGCCGTTGTGATGACAGTACTTATTGGTATGTCACGTGTTGCTGAGAGCCGTCACTTCGCTTCAGACGTGTTAGCAGGTTGGTCGATGGGATACACTTGGTTTATCATTGCAGTAATATGGTATGAACGTAGAAAACGAATATTTAAAGAGTTAGCACAGAAAAAAGCAGATGAATAAACAAATATTAATATAATGTTAGTTGAAATTTATCGAAATTAAATAAAACAACCAGTCGTCAATATCTATAGACGACTGGTTGTTTTGTTTTGAGACCATCAAAAATCATAAGAAAGACCCTTATTAGGGTTAAGAGACTTTCTACAATTCAATATTTTTAACAAATAGTTTTGCAAGGCCAGGATTCTTGATCCCTAGGGAGCTATAAATGTAGAGCCCATAAGATCCATTAGGAGCATCAAAATCAGGATAAATCCACTTCATTTTTTCTCCTGCTTGTAGTGTCCCTGAATGGAATCGTGAATTATCAGGGGCAATGATAACCCATTTAAAAGAATCATTTCCGTCATTTGCTATAGAGACTTCAAATGACTTTCCGCCTCTATATGTAAAACCAGCAAACCCTTCACCTCGAAAGTTGATTTGCTGGTTAGCTATAGTTGAGGATGAGGCAATTGCATCTCCTTCTTTAACTGGTGACAAGTCAGTCGATTTTTCAGGGTTCAACTTGATGTCATTATTACTAAATTCTAAACGTTCTCCGGCAGTTGCCCCAGGTACACCTTCTGAAGTAAAAATAAAGGATGTTAATAACAATGCGATAACTAATCTTTTCTTAAAATTCATCTCTCTTCTCCTAATATAGAAGTAGATTCGACTATAAGATTCTCCAACTGAAAATTCTTAAAACCTAGTCATGTATCATATCTAATTATACCAACAATCAATATAATTTGTGATGATTTGTATATTCTGGTGAAATATTAATCTGTTAATATAATAGTACTCATATTTATCAACAGTAGAATAATTATTCAATTGGAACTACCTTTGTTAGTTAGCTAAATATTTTTCTGACCTATAGAGCTTGTTCATGCAGAGTTTTACGCAAGTGAAATGCTAATATGAAAGAGGCAAATAGAAAACTTATTATCATACCAATAACCCCATGCCAGCCGTATACTGTCCAGAAGATTCAACCTACTGTTCCACCAACACTTGATCCTACATAGTAAAAGAATAGGTATAGTGAAGATGCTTGTGCTTTATCATGTGTAGCACGTCGTCCAACCCAGCCACTAGCAATAGAATGTCCACCAAAGAACCCGAAAGTGAAAATGGCGATTCCAGCTATCTTTAAAAGTAAGTGATTTTCTAACGTAACAATGCCACCAATAAACATAATGACTATTGCAATGACTAACATTTTATATCTTCCGAAACGATCAGAAAGACATCCGAACCATGCAGAACTAAATGTCCCAACAAGGTAGATGATGAATATCCACTACAATCGTTTGACTTAATGAAAAGGGCGGCTCCACTAATTGGAAGCCGATATAATTGTAAAGCGTAACGAAGCTCCCCATTAACAAAAAACCTAATCCGAATAGACTAAGTAATGCGGGATCTTTCAAATGCTGAATCAATGAGTGGAACAGTGCTTTTTCATTAAGTTTCTTTGCTTCAAAGTGTTTAGAGGCAGGCAGCAAAGTAAAAGGCGAAGCTCACTACAAAACTAATCACCCCAATCGAAATCATTCCAATCCGCCAACTAAATAAATCAGTCATCGTCCCAACGATAATTCGTCCACCTAATCCACCAATTGTATTTCCACTAATATATAATCCCATAGCAATCCCTAAACTTTTAGGGTCCATTTCTTCTCCTAAATAGGCCATAGCAATGGCGGGGAGACCGGCAAATACAATTCCTTGTATAACTCTTAATGTAAGTAAAGTTGAATAACTAGGCGCTAAAGCAATTAACAGAGTTAAAATTGCACCTGCAAACATGGAGAAAGTCATAATCTTCTTTCTACCCCAGGCTTCAGATAATGAGCCAATGATTATCATGCTGAAGGCTAATGTTAAAGTAGTTACTGACAATGACAAACTAGCTATTGTAGGTGAAATGTAAAATGCTTTTGTGAAAGTCGGGAGTAATGGTTGTGTCCTGTATAGATTAGCAAACGCACTAAAAGCTCCGGCGAATATGCCAAATTCGCGTTCCGGAAGTTTACAGTACCGCGTTTTATATAGTTCATTAGAGGTCACTCCAAAATTGAGACATTTTAAAAATAGGTTATCTATATTACTTATTATAAGGATGTACAAATCATCATAACAATTAATTAGATTAGTAGATAAAAATTAAATGGAGTACTCGTGGAAGTTGTGTACGCCTGTAAAAGTGTTCTTATTATCTGGAATTTCCTTGAACTCACTTTATTTTCCTTGTCTAAATAAAATTGCGTAAAGGGAACATTTTGCATACAATGAGATTAACATTTTAATAGAGAAAGTAGTTGAGCTTATGGATGGAAATGTTGTTTTCGCTTTAGCATTAACACTCTTCGCTGGTTTAGCGACAGGAGTAGGTAGTTTAATAGCATTTTTCACATCTAGGACGAATACGAAGTTCCTATCTTTTTCTTTAGGTTTTTCTGCAGGTGTTATGATTTATGTTTCACTTGTTGAAATATTTGTGAAAGCTAAAGATTCGCTCGTTGGTGAATTAGGGGAGAAGCAAGGATATACATTTACGGTAATTGGTTTTTTTGCTGGTATGTTGTTAATCGCACTTATTGATAAAATGATCCCTAAACATGAAAATCCACATGAAGTAAAAAAAGTTGAAGATATGCAGGCTGGGCCATCAGATGATGAATATGCTAAGTTAATGAAGATGGGTATATTCACTGCACTTGCAATTGGGATTCATAACTTTCCAGAGGGAATTGCGACATTTGCATCTGCATTGCAAGATCCGAATCTCGGTATTGCGATTGCAATTGCGGTTGCTATTCATAATATTCCAGAGGGAATTGCTGTCTCTGTCCCAATTTTCTTTGCGACAGGAGACCGTAAAAAAGCATTTAATCTCTCATTTCTATCAGGTTTAGCAGAGCCAGTCGGAGCATTTGTAGCGTATTTGATTTTAATGCCGTTCTTAAATGATATTGTGTTCGGAATGCTTTTTGCTGGTGTTGCCGGTATTATGGTATTCATATCGTTAGATGAATTACTGCCAGCAGCAAAGAGATATGACGAGGCACATACTTCGATATATGGTGTTATTGTTGGCATGGCGGTAATGGCTATTAGTTTAGTATTATTAGTTTGAAAAAAACAGGTCCTATAATGGGAGGGCACTGAAAAACTCAGAAAAACGATAAAACTAGTTGATTGGAGTGCATGCGGAGACTCCTTGGGGAACGTGAACATCTTGAGACCCCGCAGGAGCGTTAGACGAGGAGGCTCAAGGTTCGTCCCCTGGAAAAGCATCCGCCGGAACGGAAATTAACGGCATCGAAGAAAAAGCCATGGCAGAAACGATTAATCGTTTCCGCCATGGCTAAAATTCATTTTATGGACTTTTTCAGTGCCCTTTTATAATGGGACCTGTTTTTTTAGTAATATGAATTTAGTTTTCAGATGCTACAGTGAATCTTTCATTTACGTATTTTGGATTTTCTAATTCATCTAATACTGCAATTGCATAGTCAGCGTAGCTAACGTAGCTTTCACCTTTTGTATTAACTAATAGATGGTCTATGCCTACAATATATTTACCAGTGCGTGAACCTTCTGGATCGAAGAAAGCAGATGGACTTAAGAATGTCCAAGTGATAGATGATGCTTTTAAGTCCTCTAAATTTATGCCTTGATTTTCAGCTGTTGGTAAATAGATTGCAGGGAAATCTGGTGTAGACATCACTTTCAATGTTTTTTCTGGATCAACAAATAGGCTACCTGCTCCGCCAACTACGAATAGTTTAGTATTAGGTGCATCTTGTAAAATATTGATAAGCTTACGTCCAGCTTCTACATGTAAGTGTTCTTCACCTGCTGGAGTCCCAAATGCATTAACAACAGCGTCAAATCCTTGTATATCTTCAGTAGTTAATGAAAAAATATCTTTTTCCATAATAGTTACACCTTTGTCCGCTAGTTTTGCGGCACTACGAACGATTGCAGTTACTTCGTGTCCACGTAATACTGCTTCTTTTAAAATGAAGTTACCTGCTTTACCTGTTGCACCAATAATACCAATTTTCATAATGTTTGCCTCCTTAAAATATGTTGTAACAAATATAGTTACAAGTTGTTTTTAAAAAAAGATCGCCTCTTAGTGAAAGAGTTGATCTAATACATCTTGTAGCGTTTCTTCTGTCAATTTATCTTCCATTGCTCGCTGAACAGATTGAAATACGTTATCTAACGTGGATTGAATTTTTTGTCCGACAGCACATTCTGGGTTCGGGTTATCGTGAATTGCAAATAACTCTTCAGGTGCTTGTACAGCCCTGTATATATCTAGTAGCGTAATGTCTTTCGGTTCTTTGACTAATTGATATCCTGCAACTCCTGCATTGGAGACAATTAAGTTTGCCTTTTTTAACTGGCTACTAATACGACGTATAACGACAGGGTTAGTGTTCACACTGCCAGCAATCCAATCAGATGTAAGTAGGTTAGAATCATTTGTTCTAGCGATTAAAGAAAGAATGTGTATAGCGACAGAAACACGACTGTTCACCATATCGGTCACCGCCTAACATGTAATCATTATAGTTACAGGGTGTAGAAATGTCAATTAATTTGATTGAATAGGAGACTAATGTATCAAAGTGGGAAGCTGTTGTTTTTCTTTCCATTTTTATAGTTAACGCTTTTTGTTTATAACGGTTTATAAGAAAAAGCATGTGATAACTTTAACACACCGATGTTTTTGCCAAAAAAAAATGCCAAGGGACACATAATCTTGGCATTTTTCATTTCTATTATTCCTTTGTAACTTGAACACCTTTTGTATCTACAGGAACTGCCTTAATATCATAAGACGGGAATAGTGGCTTCATTTTTTCTACGAAAGCATTTACGCGATCTTTTGAAATTAATGAGATGACGGTTGGACCTGCACCGCTAATTGCTGTACCATATGCACCTGCATCCTTCGCTGTTTGACGAATTTCATGATAATTAGGTATTAAATTTGCACGGAATGGTTCATGAAATAAGTCATTCTCCATGAATTTTCCAGCACGTTCATAATCTTTAATTAGTAAAGAAGCAGTTAGCATGTTGGCATTGGCACTTGCGTGAACAGCGTATGCTTTGTCATAGTTCCCTGGCAATACTTTACGAGCTTCCTCTGTTTTTAATTCGACACTTGGAATGAAAACAGCAAATGCAGCGTCTACATCACGATCATTTATCAATTCTAAGCGACCGTTAGGTAATGTTGAAGCAATTGTTAGGCCACCGTATACAGATGCTGCTGCATTGTCAGGATGTCCTTCAATTTTAGATGCAAGTTTACAACGCTCTTCGATAGAGAGTTGTAATTCACATACTTGATTTGCAATTTCAATACCTGCCACAATAGCAGATGCACTACTTCCAAGTCCACGTGCAAGTGGTAGTTCACTGTGCATCACAACTTTACAAGCAGGGAGTTTAGTATTATGCCGCTCAGCTACTTCTTTAGCTACTTTATAGACGAGATGGTCATTAATTGCAACGTTTACAGGAAGATGTTCTGAGCGATGATCGAATTCCCAATGTTCTTGTAAAGTTACTTCTAATGTTAAATAGAGACCTAATGCTAGTCCAATAGAGTCGAATCCTGGACCAAGATTTGCGGTGCTTCCTGGAACAGATATGGACCATTTTGTTGTCATAGTAATCCCTCTATATAAGTGCGAATTTCATTTTCGTCATTTGCTAAAGATGCCATATCAACCTTAGAAGCTTTTACAGCTGTATCAGGGTCCTTTAATCCATTGCCTGTTAATACAGCTACTACACGACTTCCTTTAGGAATAGAGCCATTTGCAACGGATTGAAGTACACCAGCTATAGAAGCGGCTGATCCCGGTTCTGCAAAGACGCCCTCCTTAGAAGCAATTAAACGGTATGCTTTTAAAATCTCTTCATCTGTAACTGCAGCGATTTTACCGCCTGATTCATCACGAGCAGCTTCAGCGAGTTTCCAACTTGCCGGGTTCCCAATACGAATAGCAGTAGCAACAGTTTCAGGATGTGGAATTATCTCTCCACGTACGATTGCAGCAGCACCTTCTGCTTCGAAACCAAACATTTTAGGTAGACCTGTATGCTTTTTGGCATTGTATTCTTTGAAGCCTTTCCAATAAGCGCTGATGTTACCTGCGTTTCCTACAGGGATTGCAAGAATATCCGGTGCACTGCCTAGACCGTCGCAGATTTCAAAAGCAGCTGTTTTTTGGCCTTCTAATCTGTATGGATTAACTGAGTTTACTAATGTTACTGAAGTGTTTTCACTAATGTCGCGAACAATTTGAAGAGCTTCATCAAAGTTACCATCAATTTCGATAATTTTTGCACCATACATGTAAGCTTGTGCTAGTTTACCAGCAGCCACTTTACCTTTTGGTATAACGATAATAGCTTGGATGCCAGCGCGTGCTGCGTATGCTGCAGCTGCAGCTGATGTATTTCCTGTTGAAGCACAAATAACAAATTTACTTCCAGCCTCAACAGCTTTTGCTACAGCCATGACCATGCCTCGGTCCTTGAATGAACCTGTTGGATTTAAACCTTCATATTTAACGAAAAGATCGATTTCTAGTTCTTTTGATAGCGTATTTAAATGAATGAGAGGTGTATTACCCTCATGCAAAGTAAGTGCAGGTGTATTTTTTGTGACAGGTAAATATTCTTTATAGTGATCGATAAGACCTTTCCACATATAAACATTCTCCTTTTTGTTCATCCTGAAAAAACATTTGTTTTTCTATAAAAGACATTTTAACGCATTTTGGGTATATGTTTCAATAGGTAATTGTTAAATTTTCGAACAATTTGAATTTCTTTTGCATCTTGTCACAAAATATAAAGGTGTGTATAGTTATGGTAATCAAATGTGTATTCAAGTGTAAAGACATGTGGAGGAATAATGATGACGATGAATCAACAAGCAGGTACTAAGTTAATATCTCGTAATAAGCTTTTAGGTATTGCTGGGATTGGGTGGATGTTTGATGCATTAGACGTTGGTATTTTATCTTTTGTAATAGCAGCTCTAGCAAAAGAATGGATGCTATCACCAAGTGAAATGGGTTGGATTGGTAGTATTAACTCAATTGGTATGGCAGTCGGAGCTTTTGTATTTGGTATATTAGCGGATCGTATTGGCCGTAAATCAGTATTTATATGGACACTTGTAATTTTCTCGGTCGCTAGTGGTTTATCAGCATTGGTGACGACTTTAGCAGCATTTATGGTTTTAAGATTTTTTATTGGTATGGGCCTTGGTGGGGAATTGCCAGTAGCTTCAACTCTTGTTTCTGAAAGTGTTGAATCACATGAACGTGGACGTATTGTTGTTCTATTAGAAAGTTTTTGGGCTGGCGGTTGGTTATTAGCAGCACTTATTTCTTATTTTGTTATTCCAAACTACGGCTGGCGCATTGCATTATTATTAACAGCTATTCCGGCAGTTTATGCTATATACTTGCGTTTACATTTACCAGATTCACCGCAGTTTACAGCTAAAAAAGATGTTGTTCGTAGTATCAGTCAAAATATTAAAGATGTTTGGTCAAAAGAATATGCTCGTCGTACATTAATGCTATGGACCGTTTGGTTTACAATTGTCTTTTCTTATTATGGCATGTTTTTATGGTTACCTAGTGTAATGGTTATGAAGGGTTTTAGTTTAATAGCAAGTTTTAAATATGTGCTTATTATGACATTAGCACAATTACCAGGTTACTTTACAGCTGCTTGGTTGATTGAAAGAGCAGGTAGGAAATTTGTCTTAGCTACCTATTTAGTAGGAACTGCAGTAAGTGCGTTTGTTTTTGGTAATGCTGAAACAACCGGTCTTTTACTTGTAGCGGGGATGTTTTTATCATTCTTTAATCTAGGTGCTTGGGGTGCTTTGTATGCTTATACGCCAGAGCAGTATCCAACGGTTATCCGTGGTACAGGTGCAGGTATGGCTGCTTCTGTTGGACGATTAGGTGGAATCTTTGGACCGTTGCTTGTAGGTTCACTTGTTGCAAAAGGTTATGAATTAAATTTGATTTTCGGTATCTTCTGTATTTCTATAATAATAGGTGTAGTTGCAATTGTTGCACTAGGTACAGAAACCAAACAAACTGAATTAGATTAGAAATATATAAGAGGTAATACTCTTTTTGAAGTTTTAATAAAAACGATCTTTTCTCACTATTTGGCAGAGAGAAGATCGTTTTTTTATTAGGACCTTTATATTGCAGCAGACAGTACAAAATTGAAAAGGATGTCATGATTGGGATAACTCTACTTGAACAAAATGGTCATTATTACGAATTTAAAATTAGACCAACATAATGTGAATAAGTTTAACAATACAAATGTTTTAACTAATTATGGATCAAGATTAAAATGTATATTAATTGAATTTTCTTGTAATTTGAAACCTATGGTAGACTCCTAACGTAATAGAGTTATACATAAAGGAGTGAGAGCTATGACCGTAACAGAATTTTACGTAACAATTGAACCTCAACGTGTATTAGAGTGTATTAAAACGAATATTGTGGATGATAGTTTTTCAGGGAAGCTAATTGATCAATATGAACGTATTGTAGGGAATTAACAAGTAGTAGTTTGTATCAATTAAAAAAATATTATATGCGTACTAATAATCGTGCAAGTTTAACAGTAATAGTTGATAATCTAGACGGTAAAACGAAAGTCCGCGCAGTCGCTTCTGGTAGTGGAGAAGGTCCTTTTTTCCGTTTTGATTGGGGAGCGGGAAATAGCTTTATTAATAGCGTAGCAAAAACATTAGATAAATATATTATAAAAGAGTAAAAAGGCTAGGGGGATATTAAGTGAAGTACCCAGCAAAGCATCAAAGGGTTTTAATTATTGGATCTGGAGGAGCGGGAAAATCCACATTGTCTCGTACATTAAGTGAATTGTGGGAATTACCTCTCGTACATTTAGATGCTATGTATTGGAAAACTGGTTGGCAGAAATCTAATAAAGCAGATTTTATAGAAAGACTTCAATTAGAGTTGGAAAAGCCTGCTTGGATTATTGATGGAAATTTTGATTCGTCGCTAGAAATGCGCGTGAAATATGCAGATCTTATTATCTTTCTTGATTTTTCTAATAAGATTTGCACTTATCGAGTATTAAAACGTACTATTCAATATCGCGGGAGGACAAGACCTGATATGGGGGAGGGGTGTCTTGAAAAAGTCGATAAAGAGTTTTTGCGATGGGTTTGGCGCTTCCCTACTGATGTTAGACCAGGGGTTATGAGTGTTATGGTGAAATCTAATGTGAACAGTATTATTTTTTCTTCGCCGTCACAACTAAAAAAATGGTTGAGAAATTGTAAAAAAGGGAAAAGTAGTCTCAAATGAGGCTGCTTTTTTATTTTTATGAGTGTAAACACCGGAATTTTTTAATTTAATAATAACTTGAGCGTAAACAAATATTAAAGACTACAATTAGTGAATAGATTGTACCGCTAGACCCTTCAGATAACCGGATTATCTGGGGGGCTTTTCTGTAAATTATTTTTTTACATACTTTACCTTTAGCCATATTATTATTAATATTAAGTGAGCATAACTTGATTTCTATAGGAATATATTTTATTGTTTACGCTTTCATAATATCGTTATTAAGAAGGAGGAGTTCAGTATGTCAACTTTTATGGCAGAAGTGGTAGGGACAATGATTTTGATATTGTTCGGGGGCGGCGTTGTTGCGGCTGTTTCTTTGAAAGGTTCTAAAGGAAAAGATGGTGGTTGGATCGTTATTACTGTTGCCTGGGGTCTTGCAGTAGCAATGGCCGCGTTTGCAGTTGGGGGGATAAGTGGCGCACATTTAAATCCTGCACTGACAATTGCATTAGCAACGATTGGAAAATTCGAATGGTCAGATGTTCCAATGTTCATACTTGCTCAAATGATTGGAGCGATCATCGGAGCGATATTAGTTTATTTAACTTATTTAGCGCATTGGAAACCGACTGAAGATCCAGATGCGAAACTAGGTGTATTTTGTACAGGTCCAGCATATAATCATCCGTTATCGAATTTAACTACGGAGATGATTGGCACATTCATCTTAGTTCTTGGTATTTTAGCTATAGGCACTAATAATATTACAGCCGGTTTAAATCCATTAATCGTGGGTGCTTTGATTATCGTAATTGGTATGGCACTTGGTGGCCCAACAGGATATGCTATTAATCCTGCGCGTGATTTAGGACCTCGTATAGCACATTTCTTTCTACCGATTCCAGGGAAAAGAGATTCTAACTGGAGTTATTCATGGGTACCAGTAGTTGGTCCAATTATTGGAGGGCTATTTGGAGCGTTGTTCTATAAGCAAGTATTTGAAGGTGAAAATAGTATTACATTTTGGATAGTTGGATTAATCGTGATAGCAATTTTCATAGGAGCACAAGCTACAGTGAATAAAGTTGTAAAATAAATTAATATCTGGAGGTCATCATATGACAAAAAAGTATATTCTAGCATTAGATCAAGGTACTACAAGCTCACGTGCAATTTTATTTGACGAAGAAGGCAATATTTTTAATAGTGCTCAACAGGAATTTCCACAATACTTCCCACAATCAGGTTGGGTAGAGCATAATGCAGAACAAATTTGGAGCTCAATTTCATCTGTCATAGCGGGTGTCCTTTCAGAGAAAAACGTCCATGCAGATCAAGTTCAAGGGATTGGTATCACCAATCAACGTGAAACAACAGTTGTATGGGATAAAAATACGGGAAAACCAGTTCATAATGCTATTGTATGGCAATCACGCCAAACAGCGGGCATTTGTGAAGAGCTGAAAGAGAAAGGTTATAATGATTTATTTAGAGATAAAACAGGATTACTCATTGATGCATACTTCTCAGGCACAAAAGTGAAGTGGATATTAGATAATGTTGAAGGAGCAAGAGAAAAAGCGGAGAATGGTGATCTATTATTCGGTACTATTGATACATGGCTGATTTGGAAACTAACCGATGGGAAAGTACATGTAACCGACTATTCGAATGCTTCTAGAACCTTAATGTATAATATTTACGACTTGAAATGGGATGAAGAGCTACTAGAGATTTTAGGTGTTCCATCATCTATGCTACCGGAAGTTCGTCCTTCGTCTGAAGTTTATGGTTTAACGGATGGAAATCACTTCTTTGGTCAAGAAGTACCTATTGCCGGTATTGCAGGTGACCAACAAGCAGCGTTATTCGGTCAAGCGTGTTTTGAAAGTGGCATGGTGAAAAACACTTACGGTACAGGTTGCTTTATGCTTATGAACACAGGTGAAAAGGCTGTAAAATCAGATAATGGTTTGTTAACAACGATTGCATGGGGAATTGATGGGAAAGTGGAATATGCACTAGAGGGTAGCATTTTCGTAGCCGGCTCAGCTATTCAATGGTTACGAGATGGTTTGCGGATGTTCCATGATTCAAAAGATAGTGAGCGCTATGCAGAAAAGGTTGACTCAACTGAGGGTGTGTATGTTGTCCCTGCATTTGTTGGATTAGGTACACCATATTGGGATAGTGATGTACGTGGAGCTGTATTTGGGTTAACACGAGGTACAGAAAAAGAACATTTCATACGCGCGACACTTGAATCATTAGCATATCAAACAAAAGATGTGCTAGGTGCAATGGAAGCAGATTCCGGTATATCGTTAAAAACATTACGTGTTGATGGAGGAGCTGTCATGAACAATCTGTTAATGCAATTCCAAGCAGATTTACTGGATGTGCCAGTAGAACGACCATCAATTAATGAAACAACAGCGCTAGGTGCAGCGTACTTAGCTGGCTTAGCAGTTGGATTTTGGAAGGATCAAGATGAGATTTCGAAGTACTGGAATTTAGACACGCAATTCAGTCCGAATATGGAAGAAGATAGACGCGAAAACTTATACAAAGGCTGGAAAAAGGCTATACATGCAGCCCAAGCGTTTAAATAATAGTTATACACATGTAGCAGTTCCCTTTTAAAGGTGAACTGCTTTTTTCTGTAGTATTTTGTGTATAGTGGGGATAAAAATGTGAATAGTGGATAAAAAATTAGCTTTATTTAAATTAATGTAGTGATTTATGGATAACTAATAGGATTTTTCAGTATTTTTTAAAAGAATGTGGATATCTCTAAGGATATTGTTAATAGTTTTAGTGAGAATACTTTTTCTAAGAAAGGGTATCATACGAATTCCCTTTCTTTTTGTATGAAAATATCTTGGAAATAGGGTGTTGTGTTATTCTAAGAGAAAGGTGATATTTTTAAGTGAAATTCATGTGTAATGCAGAAATGGAGAAGGATTTTGAATGGTAGATGTTTTTCATGGACAGTACAAGGCGAAGTTAAAAAAACCAGAAGATGTTCTCTCATATATAGAGGACGGAGCAGATATTATTTTACCGATTTCGAATGGAGAACCAGTGAAGCTACTGGATATTTTAGAAGAGAACGCGGAACGCTTAAATAATGTGCGGATTCATCAAATGTTAACGATGCATCCACGTAAATATATAGATGGAGCTTTTAAAGGGCACTTATCACATGTCTCATACTTTTTGAGTGGTGCAACACGTAAAGCGTATCATAATGGGCACTGTGAATTGATGCCAAACTATTTTCATGAGGTACCTCGTATTATGAAGAATTATACGAAAGCATCTCTTATAATGGCCGTTGCATCTCCAATGGATGAGCATGGATATTTTACGCTTGGAACTCAAGCAGATTATGCTGCTTGTTTTATTGGTAATGCGCCCTTTTTCTTGGAAGTCAATGAGCATATGCCAAGAACGTTTGGTCAAAATTTAATACATATTAGTCAAATCGAGGGCTTTATAGAGCATCATACTCCACTTGTGAAAAATCCAGATCCAGTAATCGAAGAAAAGGATATACGGATTGCAGAATACGTTGCAGAATATATTAAAAATGGTGACACATTGCAAGCTGGGATAGGTTCGATTCCAAATGCGGTTATTAGTTTACTAAATGATCATCGCCATTTAGGTATTCATACAGAACTGATAACGGACGGAGTAGTAGGATTAGTAGAGAAAGGTGTAGTAGATGGTTCGCAGAAGAAAACCAATAAAGGAAAAATAGTTGGAACGTTTGCTTTAGGGACGGACAAGTTATATAAGTTCCTACATAATAACCCAATTGTGGAATTCCAAACGGTTGATGTAACGAACGATCCACGTTTAATTGCGAAAGAGGATAATATTGTTTCAATCAATGCCACGACGGAAGTGGACATATATGGTCAATGTGCTTCTGAAACAGTTGCAGGCAAGTATTATTCTTCCACTGGTGGGCAATTTGATTTTGCGCGTGGAGCAAACTTTGCGGAAAATGGTCGAGGGTTTATATGCATGCATTCGACGACTAAAAACGATACCATTTCGAGAATAAAAGTATTATTAACAAATGGCTCTGTTGTTACTACATCAAAAAATGAAGTAGATAAAGTAGTAACCGAGTATGGTGTAGCAGAGCTAAAAGGAAAATCGATATCAGCTAGGGCAAAGGCATTAATCGAGATTGCGCATCCTAAATTTAAAGAAGAACTAATATTTGAAGCGAAAAAACTAAATTTGATGTAAGAAATACTAAAACTCATTTTTCGAAAAATGGGTTCAGTATATCAACAAAAGGCATTCAGAATGATCCTGAATGCCTTTTGTTATTTAAAATTCTCTATTATAGGTAAAATACTCTTTGAGTGTTAACTTGTCTTCCATTTTTGAACTTTGCCAAGCACAATTGGCGAGTTTCTTTAATTACACAGCAGCAAAAGTAAGCATCCCTGCATGGACACTATTTTAAGACCTTTTAAGGTTGGTCACCGAACTCTCAATTTTCTCTTAAGATGTTCTTGAGGTGCTCGTGGATCCAAAGCAATCATTTCGATTTGATCTCTTTTAGGATTTTTTACTATCATTATTTTCTATCACCTCAAAAAATTGTTTTTATTACATGTGTAGTTGATTGGAGTGGAGGTGGCGCCCACCCGCGGAAAGCGTCCACCGTAGCGGAAATCGACGGTATTATCTATCTATTTTAAAAAATCAAAAAGACCGTAGATAAACTCGGATTTCTACGAGTTTGTCTACGAACTAAAACCCGTTTTTTGAAAAACGAGTTTTTTTGATGAATAATAAACATTATTCACGATAACCAAACTGAATGTTACATATATATACCTATAAGAGAGAAAAATTGTGTAAATATAATAAGGAAAAAGAGATAATATATATCAAAAATAAATAGATAGGAGACGCTTATGATGAAGGAGCAGTTAACATTACTTGAACCACAATTACAGAGTATTTTTAAATATTTGCATGAGAATCCTGAAATTAGCTGGAAAGAGAGGCGGACGACTGAATATATAAAAGGAATATTAGAACAAGAAGGATACGAGGTGCATACATTCGCAGATAGTACGGGCTTATATGTTGAAATTGGTAAGGGTAGACCAGTAGTAGGGCTACGAACTGATATCGATGCCTTGTGGCAAGAGGTTGATGGAGAATTTCAAGCACATCATTCTTGTGGACATGATGCGCATATGACAATGGTAATTGGAGTTTTGTTGTTATTAAAACGTTTGAAAAGAACATCGAGAGGTACCATTAGGGTATTATTTCAACCAGCTGAAGAAAAAGGGCAGGGAGCATTGTCCTTTGTTGATCGTGGATTGGTCGACGATATGGATTATTTATTTGGCGTGCACGTCCGTCCGATACAGGAGCTAAGTGACGGCACTTTTTGCCCAGCACTATATCACGGTGCATCTAGGTTATTATGTGGCCAAATTAACGGTGTTGAATCACATGCGGCAAGACCACATTTAGGTAAAAATGCAATCGAAATTGGTGCAAGCTTAATTGAAGCACTAAAAACGATTCATATAGATACTATGATCCCATTCTCGGTAAAAGTTACGAAATTTCAAGCAGGTGGAGAATCCGGGAATATAATCCCAGCGAAAGCCTATTTCTCAATCGATGTACGTGCTCAAACAAATGAAGGAATTGAGCAGCTACATGAAGGTATCGAACGCACAATACGGGCAATTGAATCGCTTTATGAAGTGTCAATTGATCTACAAGAACAAGTTCGAGTTGCTGCGGCTGAAGTGGATGATGAGGCAAAAGAAATAATCGAGCAAGCAATTATCGAATCAGTAGGTGAAGAGTATTTACGTCCCCCCATTATTACGCCAGGAGGAGAGGATTTTCACTTTTATACGGTTAAAAGGGCGAATGTAAAGGCAGCAATGTTAGGACTCGGTTGCGGATTAACTCCGGGACTGCACCATCCAAAAATGACATTTAATAAAGCCCAACTAATCGTCGGAGTAGAAATTTTAGCACGAACTGTTTTAGGAGCATTTGCACAAGCAGAAAAAGAAGCCCTCTCTTGCTGAAAATCTTAGATTAGCGTATGTTTTATTAAAGCGTTAATCTAGATTGGATAGTGAAGGGTGCGGTAGTGTGAAGATAACAGAAATTAAAATTCGGCAACTAAGTATGCGAATGAAATCCCCATTTTCAACAAGTTTTGGTACATTGCAAGATAAGCAATTTTTAATATTAGAAGCTAAAGATGATAATGGACTATCTGGTTGGGGAGAAGGGGTTGCTTTTGAAATCCCTTGGTATACAGAGGAGACAGTTAAAACGAGTTGGCATATGCTTGAGGATTTCCTTATTCCATTAGTACTTAATAAAGTCATTCAGCATCCAGGTGAGATAAGTGATATATTCAAAGCAATTCGCCAAAATAAAATGGCAAAGGCGACTCTTGAATGCGCGGTATGGGATTTATACGCGAAGTGTACTAAACAGTCACTTGCGCATGCATTAGGTGGAACGAAAAAGAAAATTGAAGTTGGTATAAGTATAGGTATTCAACCGACAATTGAGCAGCTATTGCAGTACATTGAAAATTATATTGCTGCTGGCTATAAACGTATGAAGGTGAAGATTAAGCCTGGCAAGGACATCGAAGTTATTCAAGCAATCCGAGAAAAGTTTCCACAAGTTCCGTTAATGGCTGATGCCAACTCAGCTTATACTTTAGATGACATCGAGTTGTTAAAAAAACTAGATGAATACAATTTAATGATGATAGAGCAACCGCTTGCATCGGATGATATTATCAACCATGCAAAGCTACAAAAGCATTTGAAAACGCCAATTTGTTTAGATGAGAGTATTTGTTCTTATGAAGATGCACGTACGGCGATTGAGCTTGGCAGCTGTGGAGTCATAAACATCAAGTTCGGTCGAGTAGGTGGCTTAACTGAAGCAAAACGAATTCATGATCTATGCCAGCAAAATGGCATTAAAGTTTGGTGTGGCGGCATGTTAGAATCCGGCATTGGTAGAGCGCATAATGTAGCACTAACAACGCTGGGGAATTTTGTGTTACCAGGAGATACTGCAGGCTCTAGTCATTATTGGGAACAAGATATTATTTCACCTGAAGTATTTGTAGAAGATGGGTATATTTCAGTGCCAGAAGGTTATGGAATTGGATATGAACCAAATATGGAATTAATGGATCAACTTACTATAAGTCAAAAGGTTTATAGATAAACTAGAAAAGCTATGCAAAAATTGCATAGCTTTTTTAGTGATCATATATCTAATAGTTTACTCATATAAAATTCATCTTCATATTGATCATTTATTTTTAAAGATCGTTGACGCTCTCCATCTATTTCAAAGCCCATTTTATTGTACATATTGATTGCGATTGTATTGGATTTACAAACACTTAGCTCAAGTCTTTGAATGGTATTTGACAAAGCCCATTTTTCAGCTTCTTTTAAAAGGGCTGTGCCGATACCTTGGTTAGTGAATTTTTGCATAACACCAAGATAAATGGATGCACGGTGTTTAGCACGCGGGGCTGTATTACCTGAAATAGAGAGCATTCCTCCAATTTGCCCCTCAACAATAGCTACCAAAATAGAACTAGAATTGTTTTTACGTAAACTAGTAATCTTTTTACGTAAGCTTTGTACAGATGGATCACGTTCGTTTTCACCATAGAGCATAAAATCTGTCTCAGCGTCTAATGTAGAAAATAACTTGATTAAATCACGTGCATCATCTGTCTCAATTGAACGGATGATATAAGTGCTCATGGTCTTATCAGAGCTGTCCATATCGGAGTTATCGCTACTAGAAGGTTTTTCAAATGTCACATGATAACCAGGTTGTATAGTTGTAACATAATAACCTTGTTCCACCCAAGCAAGATAGTGTTTCAGAGGAGGTTTTGTTTTTTTCCACCAACTCTTATTTAAATAGGAGGAATTAGGTAATGAATGTCCCATAATCGTTTCGATTTCTGTGAACGAAAGTTGAATTTTATCGCCTTTTGCGGAGCTGAAATATTCAGCTAGTGGTATGTATTTCTTTTCGATCTTATTTTCCATTATTACCCCTCTTTATTATATGCATATACTATATTAGAAATAGTAACATAGTATTAAGTCTAATTACATGATTTTTATGGTTATTGATTAATTTTGTGGATAAAAAAGACTATATTAATCTAAGGGGTTCTAGAACTAATTAAGATGTTTTTTATTCTTAAATTAATAAAATAGAATACAGGAATATTTATGCTTTTAAAAAAGACCATAATAAGGTTTAACAATCACCATCAAATGCGCTGGCATTCTTTTTCATTGATATGTGTGATAAAATATATTCGGAAATTAGAGAAATCTAGGAGGCAAAATTTAAATGAGTAAAGTACTTGTATTCGGACACAAAAACCCAGATACTGATACAATCACATCTGCGTTAGTATATGCATATTTAAAAAAACAACTAGGCGTTGATGCTGAGGCTGTTCGCCTTGGCGAACTGAATAACGAAACAGCTTACGCTTTAGAAAAATTCGGATTTGAAGCACCACGCTTAGTGGAAAAAGTTGCAGGAGAAGCTGTTCAAGTAATCTTAGTTGATCATAACGAACGCCAACAAAGTGCTGATGATATCGCTGAAGTTCAAGTGACTGAAGTTATTGATCATCACCGTATTGCTAACTTTGAAACAGCTGACCCATTGTACTACCGTGCGGAACCTGTTGGCTGTACAGCAACAATCCTAAATAAAATTTTTAAAGAAAATGATGTTGAGATTCCAACTAACTATGCTGGTCTTATGTTGTCTGCTATCATCTCTGATACATTATTATTCAAATCACCAACATGCACAGAGCAAGATGTAAAAGCAGCTAATGAGTTAGCTGCAATTGCAGATGTTGACGCTGCTGAGTATGGTCTTGCAATGTTAAAAGCAGGTGCTG
Organism: Viridibacillus sp. NPDC096237; assembly: GCF_050278625.1. Lineage (NCBI taxonomy): Bacteria > Bacillati > Bacillota > Bacilli > Caryophanales > Caryophanaceae > Viridibacillus > Viridibacillus sp. NPDC096237. The sequence continues at coordinate 94,397 of NZ_JBNNTI010000003.1, forward strand.
ATTTAAGTGATAAATCATTAGAAGATTTACTTTCTCTTGATGCAAAAGAATTCAGCATGGGTGACCACAGAGTTGTCATCGCTCAAGTAAATGCTGTTGATGTAAATGACGTTTTAAATCGTCAAGCGGATTTAGAAGTTTTATTGAACAATACTGTAACAGAAAAGGGTCTAGATCTATTCTTCTTCGTTGTAACGGATATCATAAACAATTATTCTGTTGCTGTTGCAATAGGAGCACAAGCTGAAAAAGCTTATGCAGCATTTAACGTTGTCGCTGATAATAATAGCGCGCTATTAAAAGGCGTAGTTTCTCGTAAAAAACAAATTGTCCCATCACTAACTGATGCATTAAAATAATCCTCATTTGAGGAGGAACTGCCTATTTCAATTGGAATAGGCGGTTTTTTTATTGCAGGAAACGTTCGGGTTATCTGAAAATCCTATTTACGACCAACTTTATAATCCACTTAGGTCAAGTGGATATACGGCAGGTCCCTCAAGTACTGCACCATCCTTCGAAAAACGTGAGCCATGACAAGGGCAATCCCATGTTTCATCTGCTTCGTTCCATCTAGTCTTACAACCTAAATGCGTACAGCGTGGCATAGCACGACGTGTGACATGACCGCCGACAAAATCTTTTGTTACTTTTCCCCCTAGTTTCAACGCTTGGAAAACTGCATCACCAAATTTTGTATGTTTAGGAGAATAAAGAGATATTCCTGCGTTCGGTTTACCAACAATCCCATCACGAAGAAGTTGAGCAGCTACGATTGAATTAGCTAACCCCCATTTTCTGAAACCAGAAGCCATCCAAATATTCGGTAAACGTGAACTAATTTGACCTACATAAGGAATTAAATCTACTGTTTCAGGATCCTGAGCTGACCAGTGGTAGTTGCAGTTCTGGGCTGCGAATTTATCTTTTGCCTCCTGTTTTAACGCTTCATAATACATAGATGTATTGGAAATAGTACCTGCAGGGTGACTATCGCCAGCTAATAATATAAAAGGTTTGTCATCAATCAAAGTTGTTCGAATAGAGCGACCAGGTTTATCAATTGATAAATACTGCCCTTTATACAATTCGCTTGCTTCAAAAGTCACGATATAAGAACGAGTTACTTCAAGTTTGAAAATTTGCATACCAATAATAGCCTCTAGAGGATAATGGGAGCATAAAATTAGCTCTTTATAACAAACTGTATGGCCATTTTTTAACTCTACACATGGTTTTAATATATTAACCTTTTGTACGCGAGACTGTTCATAAATCTCAGCTCCGGCTTGCAATGCTTTTTCTGCGATAGATCGTCCAAAGCGTACAGGATCAATTTGCGCTTGTTTTGGCATCTTTAGGGAGGCGACAATGTCATACGGAATTTCGCAATCGGCATTCCATTCTCCTGGAATACCAAGTGTCTGATAAGCCTCCCATTCATTTTCTAAGTCCTTTCTACCTTCAGCTTTTTCTGTATATAAGAAGGAATCGGCATGGTGGACACAATCGGATTCTGCTAAATTGAATGATAATTCCACAGCTTGTTGGCTAAGCTCATAATATTGCTGTGCCGCTTCAACACCAAACTTAGTAATGAGTTGGCTATATAATAGACCTTGTTGTGCAGTTACCTTACCAGTGGAATGACCGGTAGCACCTGAAAATAAAGTATTGCCTTCTAATAAAGTAACCTTCCTTCCAACCTTTGAGAGTAAGTAAGCTGCAAGTATGCCAGAAATACCACCACCAATAATACAGATATCAGTTTCAATTGATTGTTCAAGTGAAGGTCTTGCAAAAGGTGTTTGTTTATCTAGCCAAATTGAAGATTCCATAAAATGCCTCCAAGTACAGTTTTTTTTAGCATGTGGAGTAATTGAGAAATTATGTATAAGCAGATAAATTGCTGTTTCAGATGTTCACATATACAATGTCTCCAAGAGGTGAGCATTGATGAAAATTGAAATTTGGTCAGACTATGTATGTCCATTTTGTTATATTGGTAAAAGACAATTAGAAAAAGCTTTGCAAGATACAGGATTCAGTGAACAAACAGAAATAATATTTAAAAGCTATCAATTAGATCCAAATACCCCGGCTATTTCGGATGAATCAATGTATGAAGCTTTAGCAAAAAAATTCGGTTCTTCAATTGAAGCGGCAAAAGCCCAAACAGTTAGTGTTGCTAGCCGTGCAAAAGAAGTGGGATTAGATTATGATTTCGATCATATGAAACCTGCAAATACTTTTAAATCACATCGTTTAGCAAAATATGCCGAAGCAGAAGGTAAGGCTGCTGAAATGACTGAGCGTTTGCTACTTGCACACTTTATTGAAGGAAAACAAATTGGCTCAACTGAAGTATTAGTAGGGTTGGCAGTAGAAGTTGGTTTAAATCGTGAGAGAGTACTAGATGTAGTAAATTCAGATGAGTATGCTTCAGAGGTATTGGCAGATATTCAAGAGGCTTCTCAATTAGGTGTTAGAGGTGTCCCATTCTTTGTATTAAATCGTAAATATGCGATTTCAGGTGCGCAACCACAAGAATTATTCGAAGAAACTATTCGTAAAGTTGCAGTTGAAGAAGGGATTCAACCTACGCTTAAAGTGGTTGGAGCTAAAGGTACAGGCATTTGTGAAGATGGCCAGTGCGAACTTTAATCTTCAGTCAAAAGTCTGAGAGCAGATGCATTGACAGTGTATCTGTCTTTTTATAAAATAAAATTATCTCGAATTTGAGATATTTTGTAGGGTAATAATTTTAATTAAGAGAGTGAGAGATTAAATTGACAAATGTATTAGTTGTTAAAGCAAATAACCGTCCTTCTACTGAAGGCGTTTCTAGTAAAATGTATGAAGTATTTATGGAAGAGGTAAAAGGAGCCCAAGATCTAAACGTGACTACATTTGATGTATTTGCTGAGGATCTACCATACTTCGGTCAAGATTTATTTAATGCGTTTGGTAAAGTACAAAACGGTGAAGAGCTTACAGATTTAGAAGGCCGTCTTTTAGCTGCAAAACAAAAAGCAATGGACGCTTTAACTGCTGCTGACGTAGTAGTATTTGCATTCCCATTATGGAACTTAACAATCCCAGCAAAATTACAAACTTTCGTTGATTACGTATACCAAGCAGGTTTTGCTTTCAAATATGATGCAGAAGGTAACATGATTAACTTAATGCCAGAGAAAAAAGCTATTCTTTTAAGCGCTCGTGGTGGTATTTATTCAACTCCAGAAACAGCACCAATGGAAATGGCTGTAAACTATATGCGTAACGTTTTCGGTGGCGTATTCGGTATGTCAGTAGAAGAAGTTATTATCGAAGGTCATAATGCAATGCCAGACAAAGCAGAAGCAATTATTGCTGAAGGTATGGAGCGCGTTAAAGTAGCAGCAAAATCATTAACAGTTGTTCACGCTTAATTTTAGTTGGGCTATTCATAAAGAAAGAGGGAGGCCCATTAAATGGTGCTTCCCTCTTTTCCATTACGTTCAAAACCTTTATATCGAGTCCCTTGAAATGTTAGTAAACCAAAGTCTCCTTCAACGAGCATACCGTATTCACTTCCGCTTACAGGCAACTCAATTCGGTCGCCACTTTGTACCTCGAAGGTCGTATAATACCTAGTGCTAGGGGAAGTATCTCCACTGCCACCAGACGTTTTCGAACGCTTTGTAACAACCTCTGCGGGCACAGTTAAAATAGGAGAAGCATTATTTTTAGACCACTGAGATATACCTTTAACAATTGTAAAAATGATACCCAAAAAAACTATAATAAAAATAATCGAAATAAATATACCGCCAAATCCAGCCCCAACAAAAAAGCCACCTGTAGAAAAAAATGAGTCTCCTTCATATACTCCAGTTTCCATAAAAAGCACCCCCTATATTATATATATTACCATTTACGGAAATGTGATTAAAATAGTTTCAAATTTACAGTTTAAGTGATTTTAAAAGTTGGATGAGCAACTTAAAGGGAATCTGGTTGGGAAAATTATAGGGTTGTTCCAATAGAAATGTTCCTACATATGTTTTGAGTGATTATATAACAAAAAAAACAGTCACAGAAGTGTGACTGGTTAGGATGGTTAGGCTAAATACAAGTTTTTTACTGACTTAGGCAGGGTTAGCTTCAAGTTCGATATTAATATTGATATCATCGCCAACTAGTACGCCACCAGTTTCAAGTGCTGCATTCCAAGTTAAACCGAAGTCTTTGCGGTTAATTTTTGTTTCAGCTTCAAAACCTACAACTTCTTGACCCCATGGGTTTGTACCTTTACCTCCGTATTCAGCTTCAAAAGTTACAGATTTTGTTACACCTTTAATAGTGAAATCTCCAGTAATTTCGTATTCGCCATTACTAGTAGATTTAATGTTTGTTGCTACGAAAGTCATTTTAGGGAATTGTTCAACATCAAAGAACTCAGATGACTTTAAGTGGGTATCACGATCTGCATTGTTTGAATTTATACTCGCTACATCAATTTCAAATTTAATTGATGCACCAGTTAAATCTTCTGGATTAGCATCAATATCTGCAGTGAAAGAACCGAAGTTACCTTTAACTTTTGAAATCATCATGTGTTTTACTTGGAAGCCTAAATTAGAGTGAGCTTGGTCTACATTATATTTTGTCATTTTAAAATCCTCCTAAAAAGTGTTTGTTATTTAGTATATTTATCATAATATAATATTATCTCGAAATAAAGAGTTTTGAATTAAAGATAATTTGCATTTGTGTTACACATGAATTTTATGTTTGTGTATAGAAAATCATGTCACTATTATTTAAATCTTTTATAATTATTTTCCCCTCAATTTCAGAGAATGAAACATTGTAAGTTTGCAAGCTTTCTTTCAATTTTTTTAATTCATCTTTTGAAGACAACTTAAGTGAGTAGCCCATTAATCCAGTAGCATTTTGTGGTGGAAGTGGAGCGCCTATACCTTGCCATATATTTGTCGCTATGTGGTGATGATAACCACCAGCGGACATAAAGAATGCTGAATCCATAAAGTTGGTCATTAAGTCTAAGCCTAGAGCTTTTAAATAGAAGTGGCTTGTTGAATCATTTAAGCTAGTAACATTTATATGCATATGGCCTAAAATTGTACCTTTAGGGAATCCCGTCCATGCACGCTCTGGATTGTACAAAGCCATAATTCCTTGGAAATCAATTGGTTCTGTAGCTGTGTTCACTTGACCGTTTGGTTCAATGGCCCACTCACTTCTAGGTAAATCGCGGTATATTTCAATACCGTTGCCTTCTGGATCACTTAGATAGAATGCTTCAGAGTATAGATGGTCACCTGCTCCAGAAATTGGGGCACCAACTTCTAATAAATTTCCTATCATATGAGCTAGATCCTCTCTGGTCGGTACTAATATAGCGAAGTGAAAAAGACCTGTAGTACGTGATGGTCTAGGAACAACATCCTGAGATGTAGTTAATATAAGAATTGGTTCAGTACTACCAGCACCAAATATAACTTCAGTCGCTGTTTCCTGAATAATGTGGAACCCTAACATTTGATAAAATGCTTTTTGTTTTTCGAGAGATTGTACACGTAAATGTACATATCCTAATGTCATTTTGGGATCTAATTTGAAAGTCAAAGAAGTTCCTCCTCGCAATTAATTTTTATACACTTACTTTTCGTAAATAACTATAAAATAATAATTTAGTTACATCAAGTAAATAAGTTACCCTAAGTTTACTTTTTAAAATAATCCCGTTACAATAACATATATAGAGGTGAAAAAAATGAAAGAATCAGCATTATGCCCTCGTTTAGCAAAATCTATGGATTTGATAGGTAAACGCTGGATGGGCTTGATCTTATATCAATTATTAGATGGACCGCAGCGCTTTAATGAAATTGAATCATCGATGCCAATAAGCGGTCGACTGTTATCTGAGCGTTTAAAAGAGCTTGAAAAAGAAGGTCTTGTTGAGCGCCATGTGTATACTGAAGTGCCCGTTCGCGTAGAATATACTTTGACAGAAAAAGGCCAAGGTTTAAAAGCGGCAATCAGTGAGATCGAAAATTGGTCTAAAAAATGGCTTTAAGTGAATATCACTTGTAAAAATGCCGTTGTCTATTCATACTATGAAGGAATAGAAGTTTAGAAAGGAAAGGTCTTTTAATAATGAAACAACAATGGGCAGCAAAATTATCTACTATAGTAAATCCTGAAAACGTTAAAATAGATGAACCACTAGATCAATACACGATGACAAAGCTAGGCGGTAGAGCTGATGTTTTTGTCATGCCTTCTACTGAAGAAGAAGTAATAGCAATTGTGAAATATGCAAATAACAACAATATCCCGATTTTGCTATTAGGGAATGGCTCGAATATGGTTGTACGTGATGGAGGAGTTAGAGGAATTGTCCTGAATTTTTCGAGATTGGACGAAATCCGTATTAAAGGTACAACTGTTTATGCACAAGCGGGTGCTTTGATTAAAGACGTATCAATAGCAGCGGCAGAGGCAACTTTAACAGGTCTAGAATTCTCATGTGGTATTCCAGGATCTATTGGTGGCGCAATGGCTATGAATGCAGGTGCATACGGCGGGGAGATAAATGATGTTATTTTACATTCAACTGTACTAACACCAACTGGCGAAAAATTAGTTCTAAACAAAGAACAACTTGATCTAAGCTACCGTAAAAGTATTATCTCTAAAAAAGGCTACTACGTATTATCTTCTGAGTTTGAATTAAAACAAGGTAATCAACAAGAAATTGATGCGAAAATTGCTGAGTTAACATTTTTACGTGAATCGAAACAACCGCTTGAATACCCTTCAGCAGGAAGTGTTTTCAAACGCCCTCCAGGTTACTTTGCTGGTAAATTGATTCAAGACAGCGAGCTGCAAGGTAAAGGTGTAGGTGGTGCAGAGGTTTCCACAAAACATGCTGGCTTTATCGTAAATAAAGGTGGCGCTACAGCTACCGATTACATCAACACAATTAAAATGGTGCAAGCTACTGTTAAAGAAAAATTTGATATTGAGTTAGAATTAGAAGTGAAAATTGTTGGAGAAGAACCTTCTAAAAACTAATTAGTACAAACTTTATGAAACTAAAAACTACAGAGAACGCCTTTCGTAATTCATGCGGAAGGCGTATTTATATTTAAAAGGGTGTATACTATGAAATTTATATCTTGGAATGTTAATGGAATTCGAGCATGCTTGAAAAAGGGTTTTTTAGAATATTTTAATGAAATAGATGCAGATTTTTTCAGTATTCAAGAATCAAAATGCCAAGCTGGACAAGTTGAATTAGATTTACCAGGCTATGAACAATATTGGAATTACGCAGAGCGCAAAGGTTATTCTGGAACAGCTATATTTACAAAACATACCCCATTGTCCGTTAAATATGGTATAGGTGACCAATCGACGCAAGAAGAAGGCCGTATCATTACATTAGAATATGAAAATTTTTATTTAGTAAATGTGTATACACCAAACTCAAAACGTGACTTAGCCCGTCTTGATTATCGAATTGAATGGGAGGATGAGTTGAGAGCGTACTTATTATCCTTAGACGAAGTAAAGCCTGTTATTTACTGCGGTGATTTGAATGTTGCACATGAAGAAATAGATATAAAAAATGCTAAGTCGAATATCGGTAATTCAGGTTTTACAGCAGAAGAGCGTGGCAGAATGACAAGGTTGTTAGGTTCTGGATTTACAGACACTTATCGTTATTTATTTCCAATACAAACCGATACTTATACATGGTGGTCTTATATGAATAAAGTAAGAGAACGGAATATTGGATGGCGGATCGATTACTTCATTGTTTCAGATCGTTTACAAGATAGAATTGAAGGTGCAGAAGTACATGCTAGTATTCTAGGAAGTGACCATTGTCCAATAGTATTAACATTAATATGATTTGTTTTAATAGAAGAACCACGCTTTTTGTCGAAAAAGCATGGTTTTTTTATTTTATATAAGAGGAAAAATTACTTCGGGAGCTGAATATAGTAGGGGTAAGGGGGGCGAAATTATGACCAATGAGAAAAAGCGGGGTCGATTATGGAAATGGCTGAGCTGGACTATAGGGGTTTTAATACTTATTGCATGTGGAGCACTTATTTTTGTTAATGGTTACATAGGTAAATCTAAACCGAAAATAGATGGTGAAATGCAAGTAGCAGTATTGGATGAAAATGTGAAAGTTGTACGTGATGACAAAGGTGTTCCCCATCTCACAGCTAAAACAGATGCAGATTTATATCGAGCGCAAGGTTTTATTCAAGCTCAGGATCGACTATTTCAAATGGATTTAGCGAGAAGACAGGCAAGCGGTAGACTGGCAGAGGTCGTTGGTAAATCTGCAGTAGATACGGATAAATTCTTCCGTACATTTAGTTTGCACTCAGCTGCTGAAAAGTCTGAAGCGGGCTATTCACAAGAGGCTAAGCAAGTTTTAGCTTGGTATGCTGAAGGTGTAAACGCATTTATGGAACAAGCAAAGAAAGAGGGTACTTTATCGTATGAATTTCGTTTGCTTGGCTATGAACCTGAGCCTTGGACACCCGTTGATTCATTAACGATTGGTAAATACATGGCCTATGATTTAGGTGGAAATTGGGATATGTTAGCGTTTAGACACTGGGCATTAAACAATTTACCAGATGAAGAGGCAAAAGAGTTATTCATTAAGTATCCAGACAATGCGAAATCGATTATTGCAGCAAATAAAAAAACGCCTGTAAAAGTTGCAGGACAATTCGATGCGTCGCTATTGCCGCATGAATTTAATGGCAGTAATAACTGGGTTGTATCGGGCAGTAAAACAGAGTCAGGCAAGCCTTTACTAGCGGATGATCCACATTTAGGTTTAAGTACGCCATCTATTTGGTATCAAATGCATTTGGTGAGCCCTACTCAGAATGTGAGCGGAGTTATTTTTGCAGGAATACCTGGGATTATTTTAGGGCATAACGAAAAAGTAGCTTGGGGTGTAACGAATGTAAGCCCTGATGTACAGGATTTATATATCGAAACACCAAATCCAAGTAATGCAACTGAATATAAATATGAAGGTAAGTGGGAGAAGGCTACAGTACGAGGTGAACCTATTAAAATCAAAGGTGGAAAAACTGTAGACTTTGAAGTGGTAGAAACGAGACATGGTCCGATTATTTCAGATTTAGCATTTAATAAAGAAAAGCCGACTTCGGTATTTTCTATGCAATGGACTGCTTTAGAACCAACATTGGAATTACAAGCGATACTAAATATTAACCGTGCAGAAAATTGGGAGCAGTTTGAAACAGCTTTAGAAGATTTCCAAGCACCTGCGCAAAACTTTGTTTTTGCTTCAGAGGACGGAACGATAGCTTATAAAGCAAATGGTCGTATTCCAATTCGTAAAAAAGGTGACGGTCAGCTACCAGTGCCCGGGGATTCAAAAGAGTATGACTGGAAGGGCTATATCGATTACGATAAATTGCCAAAAGTCGTAAATCCTGAGGAAGGCTTTATTGCGACAGCAAATAACGAAGTAGTCGGTGAAGAATATCCATATCATATTACTGATTTCTGGGCACAGCCATATCGTTATGAACGAATATATGAAGTACTAGAGAGCAATAACAAGCTGACAGTAAAAGATATGCAAAACTTGCAAATGGATCAGAAGGACTTATATGCAGGTGAGTTTTTGAAAGATATGTTAGGCTCAGTAAAACGATCGGATAGTAGAAATGAATATAAGGACATTTTGAAAATGATGGAGGACTGGAATCAAGTCGATTCAAAAGAATCTGGTGCTCCGCTAGTTTTCAACTTGTGGATAGTTAAAGTTCAGAAGGAATTGTTTGAAGATAATTTACCAGAAGATGTGTATGCAATGATGCCTGGAAAATATAATATTACGGATGAAATTATGCGCCAAGCCTTTGCAGGAAAACAAGGTGCATGGGTGACTAAAGCAGGTGGCATTGACCAGCTTATGTACAATTCTTTTAAAAAGACTATAAAAGATATTGAAGATAAATACGGAAAAAATGCCGAGAAGTGGCAATGGGGAGATTATCATCAGTTAACATTTAACCATCCGTTATCAGCTGCTTCACCAATTCTGGCGAAATTACTAAATCCAAAGCCAGTACCTACCGGTGGCTCTAAGTTTACCGTACAAGCAGCGGCAAATGATGGGAAAGGTAATGTATATCATGGTGCATCTTGGCGCTTTGTTGCAGATTTAAGTGACTTATCGAAGGGATACCATATTGTTGGACCTGGACAAAGTGGACATATGAAGTCTGAGTGGTATAACGATCAAGTTGACGATTGGGCGAATGGTAAGTATCATGAAACCATTATTACAAGTGATGTGCCTAATGGTAAGAAATTATTATTAAAGGCTCAATAACTATAGAAGGTGTTTTGTAAATGGTAGAAATAATATCAGTCGCTATTGGCGGTATGATAGGAGTAATGCTTCGCTATGGTGTGACAATAACAGTACCGTCAGAATGGGTGTTGTGGGTTGTTAATGGAATAGGGAGTGCTATATTAGGAGTATTAAACGGGCTATTTGTTCGTTATAAACCAGCCAATTCATTACGACTTTTTTTAACAACAGGTATGTTAGGGGCATTTACGACATTCTCCACTTTTTCTGCTAGTTGGCTTGCACTTATGCAGACTAGTACGTTATTAGCCATAGTATACGCAATTATGATGACAGGCGTCTGCGTAGCGTTAGCTTCTTTTGGCTACTTATGCACAGTACCGAAAGTAAAAGCAGGTGAACGATTATGACCTGGTTTTTAGTTGCTATAGGTGGTGGCCTCGGTGCCGTAGCTCGTTATGGTGTGATTGAGTGGATGAAGCGAAAGGAACAACCCTTTTTTATCTCTACATTTCTTGTAAATAGTGTTGGTTCACTATTGATAGGGATGGCTTTACATTTAGGGTCGGAGCAAGCGACGCTTACCTCATTCTTCACAATTGGCTTTTTAGGAGCATTCACTACATTTTCTACATTTGCTTTTGATGTTATAAAATTAATAGAAGAACGTGATTATCGTGCGGTGTTATTGTATCCAGTCCTCACATTATTTGTAGGTATTGTTTTAGTAACGCTCGGTTGGCAAATATTAGCTTAATACGAAAAGGAAGCTTGGCAATAATGCCAGGCTTCTTTTTTTTTTATAATTGCCCTTTGCTAATCATGCGACCTTTCCGTCCAGTTGTCGTTTCAGCATGTAGTATAGACTGGTATATAGATTCTTCAGTCGCTTCAATAACCGCTTGGAAAAGGTTATTCATTACGTCTGTATCATCACGTAATATTGAATGTTCTGCAGTTAAGGAATTTGAAGTGTGTGGGATTGTATAGGCATTTGAAAAGCCGATAATAATATCACCACTACCATTATGGATATGTGTTCCTGTTCTACCTAAGCCAATGGAAGCGCGTTTAGCCAAACGCTTTAGTTGACGTGCATCAACTGGTGCATCGGTAGCGACAACGATAATGACTGAACCATCTGGCTTGTCGATTTGTTTTTGTTGCCAGTTCGCAAATTTGCATTCATGGGCATTGCCAAAGTTTGTTAAAGATAATACTCCAACTGTATAAGCTCGATCTTCGTTATCCACAATTCTAGAAGAGGAACCAATTCCTCCTTTGACGTTGTAACAAATCATACCTTTACCAGCACCCACTGCTCCTTGTTGAACAGGTCCACCCTCAGCATTTTGGATTGCATTTTGTGCATGCTCGGGTCTAACGGCCATTAAACGCATGCTATTTAAATGACTATCGTTACATTCACCAACAACAATATTAAGTGAGCTAGTAGAATCTCCAATTGACGGATTTTCTTGCAACATATACTGCAAAGTACCTTCTAAAACTGCTCCGACACTAAATGTGTTTGTTAGCATAATAGGCGATTCTAGTACCCCTAATTCTTCTATTTGTATAAGACCGGCTGTTTTACCAAAGCCATTCAATACAAAGCTTGCAGCAGGTACTTTTTGTTCAAATGGATTTTGGTTATGGGATAAGATCGCTGTTACACCCGTACAAATTGTGTCTTCCTCATCTAACTTTTTGTGTAATGTTACATGCCCAACTCGTACATTTGGGACGTCTGTTATAGCATTCCATCTCCCTTTATTCATAACTAATCTCTCCTAATTATCTTTTTAATTAATTATATTGAAAATTCAAAATATAAACAATGGAGAAAATTGTCCTGAACAATCAAACGACCATTTGAATAAAATATATAAAAAATGTATACTGATATCAACAATCAAATGGATGTTTGAATGAGGAGGTGCAGAATGCAAAAAGATATGTGTGAAGTAACTAAAGTACATGATGAAGCGGTAGAGCGAGTACAAAGTCAAATTCCCGAATTGCAAAAGTTAGCTCAATTCTTTAAAGCATTTTCAGATGAAACGCGCTTAAAGATTTTATATGCATTAACAATTGAAAAAGCATTGTGTGTCTGTGATGTAGCAGCGATTATAGGTTCCTCAACGGCAACAGCATCGCATCATTTAAGGTATTTACGCGATAATGCTTTAGCAAAATCGCATCGTAAGGGGAAACTCATTTATTATGAACTTGCAGATAATCATGTTGAACTACTTGTGAAAATTGCCTATGAACATTTGAAAGAAGGGGATTGCATTGAAAAAAACTGAGCAGCAAGAGTATAGATTGCAGAATTTATCTTGTGCGAGTTGTGCAAAGAAATTTGAAAAGAACATTCAAAATATCTCTACAGTAGATGGAGTGCAATTAAATTTTGGAGCAGCAAAGCTCACAGTTATAGGAGAAGCATCAATTGAACAACTTGAAGAAGCAGGTGCCTTTGATGGCATAAAAGTTAATCATGCAGATGATAGAAGGATTGAAAAAAATACTCCATTTTTTAAGAAGAAAGAAAATATCTTAGCGGGTATTTCTTTAATATTCGTTTTAGCAGGTTATTTAGTGGCATCGTTTAAAGGTGATGATTATTTACCAGCGATAACTTTGTTTTTATTAGCCATAGTCATTGGCGGATATGATATTTTCAAAACAGGATTTAAAAATTTACTTCGATTAGAATTTGATATGAAAACGTTAATGACGATTGCCATTATTGGAGCAGCAATAATAGGCGAATGGCAAGAAGGGGCAGTTGTTGTCTTTTTATTTGCTGTTAGCGAAGCGTTAGAAGCATATTCGATGAATAAGGCAAGACAGTCAATCAGTAGTTTGATGGATATTGCACCAGCAACTGCGATGGTACGTAGAGGAGATCAATTAGTAGAACTTGCAACAGAGGATATTCTAATTGGTGATATATTAATTGTAAAACCGGGGCAAAAGATTGCAATGGACGGTAAAGTGCAAAGTGGTATTTCAAGTGTAAATCAAGCTCCAATTACGGGTGAATCAATTCCAGTAAGGAAAGAAATAGGCGACGAAGTATTTGCGGGAACATTAAATGAAGAGGGCGCGTTGGAAATCTTAGTTACGAAACATGTAAAAGATACAACGATTGCGAAAATCATTCATTTAGTAGAAGAAGCCCAGGCAGAAAAAGCTCCTGCCCAAAAGTTTGTAGATCAGTTTGCAAAATATTACACACCACTAATTATTTTAATCGCTTTATTAGTGGCATTTATAACACCACTATTTTTGGGCGATTGGAATCACTGGATATATCAAGGATTAGCTGTATTAGTAGTCGGCTGCCCATGTGCACTTGTTATTTCAACCCCAGTGGCAATTGTCACAGCAATTGGAAACGCAGCAAGACAAGGAGTTCTCATTAAAGGTGGAGTTCATCTAGAACAACTTGGGCGTATAAAAGCAATTGCATTTGATAAAACAGGTACATTAACAAATGGCGTACCTGAAGTAACAAATGTATTAGTAGCGGATCATATTACGGAAGAAACTTTGATTCGTTTAGTAGCTGCAGTGGAACAGTCATCTCAGCATCCATTAGCTCGTGCAATTTTACAATATGCAAAAAAACATAAGGTACTACCAGCTATTGCTGAACAATTTCAATCGGTGACAGGTAAGGGTGCATATGCTGAAATAGATGGTGCTCGTATTTCTGTAGGGAGTTTAACATGGATTCAAGAAATAGTAAGTATTCCTAAAGCTATGCAATCTACTATTAGCAACTTTCAAAAAGAAGGGAAATCTGTTATTGCCGTAATGTCAGGAGAAACTTTCCTTGGTTCTATAGCAATTGCAGATAAAGTTCGAAGTAATAGTGTAAGTGTCATTCAAAAACTTCGTGACAATGGTATTGCACATACTGTTATGCTAACTGGTGATGCTGAGCCAACAGCTCGAGCTATAGCGCAGGAACTTCAGTTAACTGATATACGTGCTGGGTTATTACCAGAAGACAAACTACAGGCTATGAAAGAACTACAGTCTCAGTATGGTTCGGTTGCTATGGTTGGAGATGGTATTAACGATGCACCTGCTTTAGCGAATGCAACAGTTGGCATTGCGATGGGAGGTGCTGGTACGGATACAGCATTAGAGACAGCGGATGTGGCATTAATGGCAGATGACCTAGAAAAATTACCATATACGATAAGACTTAGTCGAAAAACGTTGCGAATTGTTAAAGAAAATATTATGTTTGCATTAGGGCTAAAATTGATAGCATTACTTCTAATTATTCCAGGATGGTTGACACTCTGGATTGCTATCTTTGCAGATATGGGTGCAACCCTACTAGTAGTATTAAATTCGTTACGTTTAATGCGCATGCAGAAATAACTGTATCGCGTAATCGGAGGTCGAGTAATGTGAAACTAATAGAGTGGACAATGGAAGAACAGGAACAGTTAATACATTTTATGACGATGAATACGTGGCCATATCACGTCAATTCTCATCCAGGTCGTGAACTAGTTGAAAAGGCGATTGATGAGGGTGGCTACGAGTCAGAAGAGGTGAAGACGTTCTGGTTAGAAAGCGATGAAGGCGAAAAGGTAGGTTTGGTGAAGATTTATGATCTGCAAGATGAAATACCTCTTTTTGATCTACGTATTGCGGAAAAATGGCGTGGGTTAGGGCATGGTACTGCTGCATTAAGGCTGGTCTCAAATTATGTATTCAGTTTGCATGAGAAGAAGATTCGTCTTGAAGGGCATACACGACAGGATAACTTCCCAATGCGCAAAACCTTTGAGCGTGCTGGTTTCTTAAAGGAGGCACATTTAAGACAAGCTTGGTTTGTACCAAAAGAGTATGCATACTATGATGCTGTCACATATGGCATCACCCGTGAAGATTTTTTAGAAGGCAAAACAACGCCTGTTAGTTGGGACGATGAAAAAGTAAAAGAGGAAGTTCGTTTTGAAAAAAACTGGGATTTCCCTAATACGTTTAATTCTGAAAGATTGATTATACGTATGCCGCTTATGGAAGATGCTGAAGCAGTTTGGGATTCGATTATTGAATCAGCAACGTCATTGAAACAATACATGCCTTGGGCTCAGACATTACCTAAATCTGAAGAGACAAGAGAGAATATTCGACAAGCTATTGCAGATTTTTTGGCGAGAAAAGACTTGAGATTGCATATATTTTTAAAGGCGACAGGAGAATTTATAGGTAGCTCTGGTTTACACAAAATCGATTGGGATATTCCAAAGTTTGAAATTGGCTATTGGTTAGATGCACGTCATGAAGGTCAAGGCTATATGACAGAGGCAGTTGAACGTATTACACAATTTGCTTTTGAAGAGTTACATGCTGCGCGTATAGAAATTCGTTGCGATGTTGAGAATATTCGTAGTAGAGCTGTTGCTGAACGAGCACAATACGAATTAGAGGGAATCTTTAAAAATGATTCACTTTCTGCTAACGGAAAAGTATTGAGAGATACTTGTATATATGCCAAAACACAATAAAAAAATCGAATGCCAATGCGTTTACGCATTGGCATTCGAATGTTATAATGATTTCTTTCCTGCCAGTAGCTGAACGAAGAACATAATACCCGCAATGACTAAAATAATGTGGATGAGACCGCCACCAATTTTAAAAAGTAAGCCAAGTAACCAGAATGCGATTAAAATACAGATAATCCACCATAGCAGTTTCCCCATTAGGAACACCCCTTTTGTTGTTATGTATAAATAATTCCCTTTTTCGAAAAAATTAAACATAAGGGAATTGTCGGAAGTACTTGAAGGAGAGAGAATATGACGGAACAAATGAAAACCTCGATAGTTACTGAAGAAGTGAAATTGTTGAACGTAACAGAGGAAATCGTGCGAGGACTTGTGACTTTCACTATTCATGGTCCTGACTATCCAACATTTTGTCGCTGCCAAAAATGTGAATTAGATATTTGTGCTATTACGTTAAATCATTTAGATAATCATTTTGTGACAACAAAAGAAGCTCGTGAAAGAGCCTACACTATTTTAAAGACACCCGAGAGCATCGAGAAAATTAATAAACAAATCATACATGCGATTCACATTGTTAGTCAGAAATCGACACATTAAAAGAACAATTCCCTGTAATAGGTACGCTCATTTACCGTTTTAGGTTACGTTTTATTAGTGCTTGTAGTAAACTATACAGTAGGATATGGAAAGAGAGGGACATGAGATGCCGACACCGAGTATGGAAGACCACATCGAACAAATATACTTATTAATTGATCAAAAGGGTTATGCGCGCGTATCGGATATCGCTGAAGCATTGTCAGTTCTTCCTTCCTCTGTTACCAAAATGGTTCAGAAGCTTGATAAAGATGGTTACTTAGTGTACGAACGTTATAGAGGCCTCATGTTGACCCCTAAAGGCTCCAAACTAGGCAAGCGTTTAGTAGAACGACATGATCTACTAGAGAATTTTTTAAGACTAATTGGTGTAGATGAAGAACGAATTTACAATGATGTTGAAGGAATTGAGCATCATTTAAGTTGGAATTCTATAGACCGCATAGCAGATCTTATACAAGTGATGGAAGAAAATCCTACATTTATTCAAAAGCTTGAGGAGTTAAAAACTCAACAAAGTGAATGATATGTCATATGAAGGGAGCTAGATGTATGGCAGAATTACAATCAGGCGATATCGTTAAATTATTTGTGAAAGAAAAACAAGAATCAAAGTATATTCTAACCAATGATTTTGTTGATATTCCACTTAATATTTCGGAAGTAACGGAGCCTTTAGAACTAAATAGTAAAATTGAGGTATTTTTATTTGCTGACCGTAGAGGAAATCTATCCGCTACAACAGCTATACCTCATATTAATAAAGATGAATACGGCTGGGCACGCGTATTACATGTGAAAGATCGTGACGGTGCTTATGTTGATATCGGTACTTCTAGAGAGGTATTAGTACCAGCGGAGGATTTACCAAAGCTTAAGCCACTATGGCCAGAGCCGGGCAATCATTTATTTATCACGTTGCGTACAGACCGTGATGGAGGTTTATTCGGACGCCTTGCTACAGAGGAAAAAGTATTGGAAATGTATGAAGATGCAGAACCTGAACTTTTCAACCAAAATATCATCGCTCGTCCATACCGTTTACTACCAGTTGGAACATTCCTTATTGGTGTAGATACACCTTATCGTATTTTTGTACACGAATCAGAACGTAATGCAGAGCCTCGCCTTGGTGCAGATATCTCAGTACGTGTAATTGAAGTGAAGGAAGACGGTACTATTAACGCTTCAATGTTACCACGTAAATACGAACGTCTATCGGATGACGCTGAGAAAATCTTTGCTTACTTACAAGAAATTGGCGGCAAAATGCCTTTTGGAGATAAATCGTCTCCTGAGGAAATCAAAGAGATGTTCCATATGAGTAAAGCTTCGTTTAAACGCGCTTTAGGAACATTAATGAAAGCCGGACGAATTACACAAGTAGATGGTTGGACTGAAATTAAAGAATAAAATTGATGGAGCAAAAGTAGAAAGTTTCCATACTTTCAGAAACTTTTTGCTCCTTTTTTTCGTAATAATACATAGTGGTGAGAAAATAAGTAAAATCATAGTATGTAGCAATTGCTATCAACAAATTTTTTTGATTCAGTTATTTAGTTAGTTTTTCTTAATACAATCAGTTTGATAGAAGTCATACTATTCGTTGCTTAAGAACGCATCTGTATGAAATAGTCTACTCTACAAACGTATATGAAACACTTTTAAATGAAGGAGGAAATAGAAATGAAAAAGAAATTTTTAGCCATCTTAACGGCAATGTTTTTAACAACTTCAGTTGTAGCACCCCCGATTAGCTTTGCAAGCACAACTGATACTTCAGCAACAAAAGCTATTAATGAAAAATTAGGTGTGCCAATCGTTGTTTACGGTGGCAATTTATCAGATACAGAAAAAGAAAGCGTGAAGAAAAGTCTAAATGTAGCAAGTGAAGCAGAAGTAGAAGAGATTACAGTAACAGGTGCTGATTTAGTAAAGTATATTTCAGATGGTGATGCACGTTCTCGTATGTATTCTTCAGCGAAGATTACGCGTAAAGATGCTGGAGTCGGATTAGTCATTAATATTGTAACACCACAAAATATTACACAAGTAACATCAGATATGTATGCAAATGCTATGTTAACAGCTGGTATTGAGGACGCTGTAGTAGAAGTAGCAGCTCCTAAAGCAGTTACAGGACACTCTGCACTTGTAGGTATTTATAAAGCATATGAAGTAACAACTGGTGAAAAGCTAGACACAGAACGTACTGATGTAGCGAATGAAGAACTTTCTGTCGCAACAGATTTAGCACAAAAAGCAGGCGTTGACGATGAAAAAGTAAGCCAACTATTAACTGAAATCAAAAAGCAAATTGCAGAACAAAAACCCGCAACAAAAGAAGATGTTGAAAAAATTGTAAACGAACAACTTAGCAAATTAGAGATTAATTTGAGCGATAAAGACCGCCAACTGCTAATTAATTTAATGAATAAAATCAGTAAATTAGATATCGATTTTAGTAAATGGGGCAGTCAATTAGAAGACTTAAGTAGTACGTTAAAAGATAAACTAGGTAGCATTTCAGAAGATATTAAAAGCGATTCGGGCTTTTGGGCAAGTGTTAAAAACTTTTTCCAAAAAATAATAGACGGTATTAGTGGCCTTTTTAGCTAATAGCTTAAAATACCATTTCAAGAGACTACTCCACACTATAGGTATGGAGTAGTCTTTTTTATTGTGAAAAATCGGTTGAGCATTGTAATTGCAATAGAAATATTAGAGTGATATTATGTGTTTAACAAATTATCTTGAATTCGAGATATATTCAAAGCGGTTTTTTATATATTAGGAGGCGTTTAATATGTCATTACATTTGGCAGGAATCCATCATGTTTCGGCAATTACTGCTAATGCGGAAAAAAACTATCATTTCTTTACAAAAATTTTAGGAATGCGTCTTGTGAAAAAAACTGTGAATCAAGACGATACATCTTCATATCATCTATTTTACGCGGATGCAGTTGGTACACCAGGATCAGATATGACGTTTTTCGATATTCCCATAGCTGGTCGCACCTACCCGGGAGTTTCAAGTATTAACAACACAGCTTTCCGAATAAAATCTAATGAAGCACTACAATATTGGGGAAATCGCTTTAAAGAATTAGAAATAGAGCATGATGAGGTTATGGAGCGCTTCGGACGCCAAACACTAACATTTCGTGATTTTGAAGGCTCACGCTTAATGCTTGTTGTAGATGATGGAGAAGGGGTACCTTACGGAGAAGAATGGACAGAAACAGATATACCAACAGAGTATGCGATAGTTGGATTAGGTCCTGTAACATTAACCGTCCATTTAGCAAAGCCTACTGAAACTGTATTATCGAAAGTTTTGGGATTTGAAAAAGCGGGGACATATCCTTCAGTAATACCCAATATGCCAGATATCATTGTTTATACAACAGGTGAAGGTGGTGCTGGTGCTGAAGTGCACATTGAAGAACGTCCAGATCTTCCTAGAGAACGCCCAGGCAGAGGAAGCGTACATCATGTCGCATTCCGAGTAAATTCTTTTGAGGAATATAATCTTTGGGAAGAGCATTTGCGTCAACATGGCTTCTATACTTCAGGAAAAGTAGATCGCTTTTATTTCCGGTCGATTTATTTCCGTGAACCAAACGGTATATTATTCGAACTAGCGACAGATGAACCGGGTTTTACATCAGATGAACCACTTGAAACTTTAGGAGAACAATTAGCATTACCACCATTCTTAGAGCCTCAACGTGACAAAATTGAAGCGAAATTGCGACCATTAACACTGTCAGAATAAATTGTGCTACACTAAATTAAAAAAGGGGTGTGTATATGGAATTTCAATTAAATAATCGTGGCAACGAAGAATTCGCTTTTGAGTACAAAGAAAAAAATGAATTATTAGCGGAAATTAGTTGGACAAAATTAGGGGATATTATGGTTGTTGACCATACATTTGTATCCGAAAAATTACGTGGACAAGGTGTTGCAAAAAAACTATTAGATCGTGCAGCTGATTATGCTAGAGAAAAAGATTTCAAGATTGAAGCTGTTTGCACGTATGTAGTAGCCGCTTTTGAAAAATCAAATGCATATGATGACATTAAAGTATAATTTCTTTTATACAATTAAACAGCAGGTTTAGAGAGGCAGCTCACTGAATATTTAGTGGGTTGTTTTTAATAAAAGTGAAACCAAATTAAAGGTTGTACGTATAGTAAATAGAAATGATAAATGAGAGGTGATTAGATGAAGAGAACGGGAGAAATGGCTTTAGGTATTATAGGTTCTGTTATTAACGTACTTGTAATTATTATACTTGCAGTAATGATATTCGGTGTCTCAACATTTGCGAATGAGACAACATTCCAAGATGAGATGTTGTCACAAATTCAGAATGATTCAAATTTAACTGCGGAAGAGATAGAATCGGTAACGCCTTTCATAGAAAATTTGCCAACTTACATAAATGCATTTGGATGGTTAGTTGTTGTTTTATTAGTAGCATCACTTGTATTTGGCATTTTAGGTGTTGTATTTATTAGAAAAAGTGATAAACAAAATATAGCTGGTACTTTCTTTATATTAGCAGGGGTATTCGCTGGAATTGTCTCATTAACTGCAATTCTATTTTATATTGCAGCGATTATGAGTTTTGTAAGGAAACCAAAAGTTGAGGAAATAGACACTTTTTATGTAAACGAATAAAACAAAAGAGCTCTTAGTAAAAAACTGAGGGCACTGAAAAAACTTCCATTTTAAAATGTAATGTTCTTCAATAGTAAACACCGGCACTTTTTGTTCGATTTTGAATAGAAAGTGCCGGTGTTTTTTTGATATTTCCCTTATTCTTCATTTAATAGCTTCAAAATACGTTTCAAATTCACCGCAAATATTGTTGTAGCTCCTTGGACTTCCAGGTTAAATAAACCCGCCGATTTTGCAGTATTGTAGCCATGCTAATTTTTTAACTCACTATTCTTCGCTTTAATTTTATAGCGCTTTTTCGCTAGGTCTTTGAATTTTTCCGTTGCTTGAAAAGCTGCTTGCTCTTCATGTTCTGTTGATTTTATGGAAACTGAATATGTTTTGCTTTTGGTACCGTCTTTATTACAGCCATCTTGTAATGGACAAACCTTACATTTCTCTGTGTCAAAGTAATAAATTTGTGTTTGATTTTTTACCTACGTCTTTTTTATTCGTTCGCGCTTTTCGAATCGATTCCATTTGTTATCACAAGATTTAATTTTGATAGCAGTTGAATCTCTTCTGTTTGTGCATACTGTAAATTATCTTTTCCTCAATAGTAACGATATAAGGGCTTAGAGTGTTTGGAAATCATGGATAGTAACATCTTGAGACCCCGCAGGAGCGTTAGCGACGAGGAGGCTCAAGGTCGTCCCCAGGAAAGCGTCCGCCGGAACGGAAATTAACGGCATCGAAGAAAAAGCCATGGCTAAAATTCATTTTATGGATTTTTTCAGTGCACTCCGTTTTCGCAAATGAAATGTACAATCTACTTAACAATGGCAATTATCAAAAAAACAAAATAAATGATAACCCTAAGGCGAAAAGCTTCTATGTGTACTTTTCTTGAATATATTTCAAAATTGTCCTATTTATTTATTTACTTAGCAGTAATTGAGTCGAAAAGGTATAGAAAATGTGAAATAATGAATACTAAGGAGTGATAGATAATGGCATGGGAAGAACAGACATTTGAAGAGTTAACAACGACAGATCTTTATCACATACTACAATTACGTATAAATGTATTTGTAGTTGAGCAGAAGGCTTATTATGCAGATCTGGATAACCATGATCAAAATTGTGTACATGTAACGTATGAGCAGGATGGAAAACTAATTGCTTATGCACGTGTTGTCCCTCCAGGTGAAAAATTCGAAATGGCTTCATTTGGTCGAGTAATCGTTTTACCAGAAGCCAGAGGAACAGGACTAGCACAGGAACTTATTAAAAGAGTAATGGTAATTTTAGAACGTAATTGGCCTGAAGCAGACATTTTTATAGAAGCTCAAGCCTATTTGCAAAAATTCTATGGTGCATTTGGATTTGAAGCTGTTTCTGAGGAATATATTATGGAATGTTTACCTCATATTGATATGGTGTGCAAGCGAAAAAAATAGTATTTTTACAAAGTGAAATAAAATGTCATGTTTAGTTATTTGGATATAAGGTAAATAACATAGTATGATGGAACAAAATATTGGAAGGAATGATGTTCAATGGCAAAAGGTAAATCTTTAGTAATCGCTGGTATCGCAGCAGGTGCATATGCATATTTCCGCAAAAAAGAAAACCGTGATAAAGCTGTAGTTGCATTTAATAATACGAAGGTTAAAGTTAATTCATTTATTGAAGCGCAAAAACACAATTATTCTGATTTAACTGAAGCAGGACACCCAAACCCTTATGATGAGGGTGATTCTAGAATGGTAGATGAAGGTGCGCTAACAAGTGTTCGATATTACAACGCTGAAATTCAGGATGATGGACAAGATAATTCATTTGATGACCCAGAACAGCCTGCAGAAGATAAGAAATAATAATAAAATAAAAGCCAACTGTAATAAATTTACGGTTGGCTCAATTTTTTTAGTATTAACGAATACAAAAAAGAGGAGTTCAAACCTTTGAAATATCAAAAATTTGAACAACCTCTTATAATTAAGCTATTTTAGAACTGAATTATTTTACTTCTTCAGGTTCTGGAGTTAGCATTTGACCGTATTTAGCAAGGTTTGTATGGAACTCAAAAGCCTTTTCTAATACGTGTGGAGTTTGTCCACCACGTGCATTAGCTTCTTCTACATATGCATTTAAAGCATCCTTGAATTTAGGGTGAGCACAGTTTTCGATAATAAGTGCAGCACGTTCACGAGGAGCAAGTCCACGTAAATCAGCATAACCTTGTTCAGTTACTATCACATCTACGTCATGCTCTGTATGATCAACGTGAGATACAAATGGTACTACTGAAGAGATTTTGCCGCCTTTAGCGTATGATTTAGTAACGAAGATAGATACACGAGAATTACGTGTAAAGTCTCCTGATCCACCAATACCATTCATCATTTTAGTACCGCTTACGTGAGTAGAGTTTACGTTTCCATAGATATCAAGCTCAAGAGCAGTATTAATCGCGATTAATCCCATACGACGGATTAGTTCTGGATGGTTAGAGATTTCCTGTGGGCGTAACAATACTTTTTCTTTGTATTTTTCTAAATTGTGATAAACAGATTCCATTTTCTCTTGAGAAAGTGTTGTAGAGCAACCACTAGCAAACTTAACTTTACCAGCATCGATTAAGTCGAATACAGCATCTTGTAAAACTTCAGAGTAAACTTCTAAATCTTTGAATTCAGAATCTAACATACCGTGAAGTACAGCGTTTGCAACTGAGCCAACACCAGATTGCATTGGAGCAAGTTCTTCAGTTAAACGACCCTCTTTGATCTCGTTACGTAAGAAACCAAGTAAATGAGAAGCAATTTGATCTGTTTCAGCATCTGGTGGAACGATTGCAGATTCAGAGTCTTCTTGATTTGTAATGACAATACCAGCAACTTTATCTAAATCTAAAGGAATACCGATAGTACCAATACGATCAGAAGCGTTTAACAATGGAATTGGACCACGTTCACCTTGGTTATCTGGAATATAGATATCGTGCATACCTTCAAGAGCTGGATAAGAAGAAAGGTTTAACTCGATAATAACTTTATCGGCAGTTTTGATGAAGATTGGTGAGTTACCAACAGAAGTTGTTGGAATTAACATGCCGTCTTCAGTGATGGCTACTGCTTCGATAATAGCTACGTCTACGCCTTTCATAGCTCCTTGGCGTAAGTATTCAGCAGTAATAGATAAATGTTGGTCAATATAGTACATGTCGCCATTGTTAATGTGACCACGCATAGCGCTATCAGATTGGAAAGGTACACGTTTGCCAATAATGCCTGCATCAGACATGATCGTATCGATATCAGAGCCTAGAGATGCACCTGTATATACATCAACTTTGAACTTTTCGTTTTTAGAACGCTCTACTAAAGCCATTGGTACTGCTTTCGCATCCCCTGAGCGTGTAAAGCCACTTAGACCAAGTGCCATACCATCTTGAATTAAAGATGCAGCCTCCTCAGCTGTAATTACCTTTTTCGAAAGTTCTGCATGACGAAGTCTATCTTCGATTTTTACTGTCATTACTATCATCCTCTCTGCTTAATGAATACTTTTCTATCATTATTACAAAAAATTACTATTCTTTTAAATTAGCCTGTATGAAGATTATACCTATTTTTTATATTATCATCGAATTGTCACATTTGCTCGAAAAAAGCATGAAAAGGCTTAAAAATAGCTCAAAAGAGAAAAAAAACGTGTAAACGAGAAAAAAGCTGTCTTAAAAGACAGCTTTTTCTTATGTTTACTTAGAATCCCAGTGAACGACGGAAATAGCTTGCGTAACGTTGACTGACAGGAATTCTTGTTCCATCCTTCATAATCAATAAGAAGGTTGAATGAGAATCCGGTTGGATTTCTTCAATAAAATCGATATTAACAATGTATGAACGATGGCAACGGATGAAAGAGTCCGGAGATAAGAAAAGCTCTAAATCACTTAAATTCAAACGATGATAGCCTTCTTTATACATTGTTTTCACAAAAGTTTTGCGAAGTTGAGTTTCTAAATAGATAACTTCTTTATGTTTGACAGGGTACCAACAGTCATCGATTTTAATTGTAATGTAGTTTGTAAGGAAAGGAGATGGCTTTTGTGGGAAAATAGCTGTGATAGCCCCTTTGGTTTCCCCTTCTTCCATTAACGGAATACTCATTCCATAGTAAGGAACACCGAATACTTCAGGTTCGATAAATGAATTGATTTTTTGTCCGTAACGAAGAGCTTGGTGTGTTGCTGAGCCTTCAGGGATTAGATCACCCGGTTTGATTTTTAAATCAACTTTTTTACTTGGCTGATAATATAAGTATTCTTCAGTATCTGAAATAACGATTGAAGTGTTATCAGGGAAAAATTCCTTAATAATTTGTATCAATTCCTCGATAGATCGTGGATCCATAAATCCTTACCTCGTTTCTTTCCATTCTTAAGTACTTTTCTAACATTTTACTATAGTTTAAAGACGAATTTAAGTAAAGAGAATCATTGGAATAATAAAAAATTATTTAGTGGAATCAGGATGAAGCAAAAGATACATGCGTTGCTTCTTTCATACTATAGTTTTGCCAAAAGAGTTTTGTAAGGAATTGTAGCATGCTTTGCAATAAAAATAAATTCCAGCCCCTTTAATTAATATTAATGGATAAATATTGTATAATATATATATATCACCTGTAAAATTAGTGAGAATAACGTCCTATAATATATTTTTTTACAAATTTTGCTTAGAAAGGTATAAAACTATTTTCATATTACCAATTTCGTTATATAGTTAGTTAAAGTCTAATATAAAACATGCGCATATTGTAGAAAGATGGGGAGTATATGCTACAACACCAATATTCTATTTCAGAAGCTATTTCAAAGAGGTATTTCCAAGAGATTGAAACGATGAACCGCTATGAAGGTATTGAAAAATTTTTTGAAATTGAATCCCAACTGTTAAGAGAGATTTATCAATTAGAGGCTGAAGCTTCAAAGGAATCTTTGCGTCTTCTAATTGATATTTTATCTGAGCGTTCTGGGAAGCATTTTTTTAGGGCAATCAGGCATTATTTTGTTGTACTTTCATCAGTTGTTACGAGAAAACTTATTGAGAACCAGGCACCATCTAAAAAGGCATTTGCCTTTAACGCCGCTTGCGTTGAGATGATTGATCAACGTATGAATGACGCAGAATTTTTACAGTTTGCGGATGATTTAATAGAATTCTATATTTATGTGATTTCTGAAAGAAAGCAGCCTTCTTACAAGCATCAAACCGTCAATAAAGTCATTATGTTTATTGATGATGAGGTAGAGACAGACTTATCTGTAGAAGATATTGCACAGTACTTTACGATCAGTACAAGTCATCTGTCACGTATCTTCAAGGAGCATGTGGGAATTACATTAGTAGAGTATTTGAACGTGAGGCGTGTAGAGGAATCGCAGTATTATTTAAGGCATACAAATAAAAGTATTTCAGATATTTCAGAGCAATTCCACTTCTGTAACCAGAGTTACTATACACGTATTTTCAAAAAGTATGTAGGGTTGACACCTAAGCATTTTAGAGACCAACCAAATCATGAGTACTTTCGTTTCCAACTACCAGACCGAAACATTTGAAAATATTGATAGTTTACTTCTTCTTTAATTTGAAATGTACTATATATTTAAGGTATACTTCACTATAGTTTGAGAAATTGTAGGTGAGAAAATTGAAGAAGAAAATTGGGTTACTCTCAATGCTTGGTTTAGTGCCGTTTGTGCTAGCTGGTTGTGATTCAGTGAAAAACCAAGAAGGCTTTTTTTATAGTTTGTTCGTAAAGCCAATGGAATTTGTTTTAAATTTCTTTGGAAATACGTTATTTACAGATAGTTACGGATTAGCGATTATCTTAATTACGGTTCTTATTCGCCTTGTCTTAATGCCGTTTATGCTTAAAAACTATAAGCATCAACAAGGTATGAAGACGAAAATGGATAAGCTAAAACCTGAAATGGATGATATCCAAAAGAAATTAAAAGCAGCAAAAACAAAAGAAGAACAAATGGCATTGCAACAAGAAATGATGGGTCTATATCGTAAACATGGAGTCAATCCATTGAATATGGGTTGTTTACCAGTTGTGATACAAATGCCAATTATCATGGGTCTTTATTATGCAATCCTTTACTCAACTGAGGTTCAAGCTCATCAATTCTTATGGTTTAGCCTAGGTAAACCAGATATTATTATGACATTGGTTGCTGGTGCGATTTACTTCGTTCAAGCACAAGTATCGTTATGGACTGTACCAGAGCAGCAAAAATCACAAATGAAATTGATGATGTATATTTCGCCGATTATGATCATGTTCATCTCATTCTCTAGTATGGCAGCATTACCACTTTACTGGTCTGTCAGCGGTGCGATTTTAATATTCCAAACATATCTTGGTCGTAAGTTCTATTCAGAACATCCGGAAAAGGCAGCAAAATAGTAATACAATGATCGGGGCAGATAGTGTCCCGATTTTTTTGGAGGAAAATACTTTGAAAATAAAAAATATTACGGGTGTATTAGTTGTTATTACGAGTTTACTGGCGCTATATTTCATCATTAAACAGAACTTTAATGTAGCTATACTATTCATCACATTAATGTTCACGGTAACGAATGCTTTTAGAGCAAAAGATTTTAAAGAAAAAGGTTTTGAAAAAGAGGCTAAATGGATGCGAGGAATGTCTATTTTCTTCGGGATTGCTACTTTAGCGATATTAGTAGTTAACTTCATGTAACCTTATTATGAAACGATATCTTGCGGTTGCTAGATATCGTTTTTATTGTTAGATGAAACATTTCCATATAGAGAACGTCTATATAAAAGCTATTTGGAAGTTGATGATTCTAAAGGTTCAAGTTAAGATGGTATAAAATACATAAAAGAAGGACAGGTATCAAATAAACATGAGTAAAAAAAATCATATCGAATTTCCATTTAAGATGATGGCTTCATTTGCGGTTTTTGCGTTAATAATGTCAGGATGTGGGAATAAAGATACTGAAAATAAAGAGGAACAATCATCAAAAACAACTGAAACATTTCATGAAGATATAGAAACGCAAGATTCAAAAAAGAATGAACAAGAAGAAGTACGTGACGCTGGAGGCTATATTGTAGGTCAAGAGCTCCCTAAAAAAGCAACTTATATAAATGATATATTAATTGCGAGTAAAAAGTATCCATTACCTGCCGACTTTGCTCCAGGTGAAGATCCTGAAGCACGTGCAGCTTATGAAAAATTATATGCTGCAGCTTTACTAGAGGGCTATACTTTTAATGCATTTAGTACTTATCGTTCTTATGACCGTCAAGTTGAGTTATATGCTAATTATGTAAATAGAAAAGGTGGCAAAGAAGCAGCCGATAGGTATAGTGCCCGTCCTGGTTATTCTGAACATCAAACAGGATTAGCTTTTGATATTGGTGAAGTAGGAAATGAACAACTTTTTGCAGACGAAGGTTTTGGTGCAACTGAAGCAGGGAAATGGCTTGCAAAAAATGCCCATAAGTTTGGATTTATAATGCGCTATCCGGAAGGAAAAGAAAATGTTACAGGTTATATGCATGAAGCATGGCATTTCCGTTACGTAGGAATAGATATTGCTAAAGATATCTATAGCAATAAAAGTACATTAGAAGAATACTTAGAAATAGGAAAGTAAATTGCTATATAAATAGGAAAGCCTTCTGAACATCCATTCAGAAGGCTTTTGTGTTTATAAAATAGGTGATAGTAAACGAGATATTGATTCTTTCATTTTAATAATACGAGAACGGTTAGCATATTTTTCAGGAGTCAATTCTGTGCATAACTGCATATCTTGCTCAAAAAGCTCTGCTAATTGATGGGAAGTTTCCCGATCATATATAAATGCATTTACTTCGAAATTCAATTTGAAGCTACGGAAATCGATATTAGCAGTGCCAACTGTAGAAGCTTCATCATCAATGACAATCATCTTCGTATGCAAGAAACCATTTTCATATATAAAGATTTTAGCTCCTGCTTTAATTAGCTGACCAATATAAGAATAAGTTGCCCAGTAAACAAACATATGATCAGGTTTGTTAGGTATCATAATACGTACATCAATCCCAGATAAGCATGCAATTCTCACCGCATCCATAAAACTATCATCTGGAATAAAATAAGGTGTTTGAATATAAACGTATTTTGTTGCCATTCCTATTAATTTTAAATAACCGATTTTAATTTGTTCCCATTCTGAATCAGGGCCACTAGAAACTATTTGCAAACCAACTTCACCTTTACGAGAAAAAGTAGGGAAGTATCGATCAGAGTATTCAATATCCTGGTTATCAGATGCTTGATTCCAGTCTAAAATGAAGCGAGTTTGAAGTGGATGTACAGAGCTTCCTTCAATACGTAAATGTGTGTCACGCCAGTAGCCAAATTTTTTGTTTAACCCAAGATATTCGTCGCCAACATTGAATCCACCAATATATCCTGTTCGACCGTCTACGATAACAAGTTTGCGGTGGTTTCGATAATTCAAACGAGGATTAATGAGGGGCAAAATTGAAGGGAAAAATACCTCTACCTCACCGCCAGCCTCTATTAATTGCTTGAAGTGTCTCTTGTGAACACCCCTTGAACCCATTTCATCATACAATACCCTTACTTGTATCCCTTGCTTCGCTTTTTTAATCAACCCATTTAAGATATGAGTTCCCAAGTTATCCATCTTGAAAATATAGTATTGAATATGGATATGGTCTTTCGCTGCTTCAATATCCTTTAGTAGAGATTTGAATTTCTCAGCACCATCAGAATAGATTTTCACTGCGTTATCTTGTGTTAAAACAGCGTGATTTGTACTTAGATGCATATAGATGAGGTCTTTATAGTGTGCTGCATCATCTAAACGATATTCGAATGTCCCATCTTCAATAGCTTCCATCTGATAATCAATTAGTTTTTCAATCCCAATTTTCTTGCGACCTTCCCATCGGAAAAGATGCTTTTTACGTAATTTACGACCTAATAATAAATATAATATGAATCCGCCAACTGGGAAGAAGAATAGGACTAATATCCAAGCCCATGTCGAGGAAGGTTCACGTCGTTCTAAAAATATAATGGGGATTGCTAATAAGATGTTCAACGATAAGGTGAGGGGCACTATAAATGAAAAAAAAGTTACAATCAAACGTTACACCTTCTTCCATTATTTCTTTCCTTTAGTATATCGTATATGTCTATAAGAAAGAAGAAGGTAGTGATTTTCTAAAGTTTCCTTAAAGCCTACTTGACCAATAGGGATTAATGGTTTATGGTATTCTATATAATTATCATTTATGCTTTTCTTTACTAGGAGGATTTACTATGAGTATTTTATTGACATCACTTAATGTTGTAGTACTTTTACTGCTCATTGGTTTATTAATTGTTATGCACCGCAAACATATATCTTTTTCAAAAAGGGTATTTGCTGGTCTAGGTTTAGGAATTATATACGGGTTAATCTTGCACTTTGCGTATGGCGTTGATGCACAAGTATTAGTAGATTCAGTTGGATGGTTTAGCATCATTGGATCGGGATATGTAAAATTACTTCAAATGGTTGTAATGCCATTAGTATTTATCTCTATACTTTCAGCGTTTACGAAAGTCATTATCGGTAAAAACTTTGGGAAGATGGCTACACTTATTTTATTTATCTTAGTTGGTACAACGGCAGTCGCCGCTGCGGTGGGTATTGCTTCTGCTGTAGGCTTTCAATTGGATGCATCACAAATCGTCCAAGGTGAAGCAGAGATGCAACGTGGTGAAGATATTGCTGCAAAATCAGCAGATATTGGTGAAAAAACATTACCACAACAAATTATTGATTTGCTCCCAGCTAATCCATTTTTAGATTTAACAGGTGCTCGTTCTACTTCAACAATTGCAGTTGTTATTTTCGCAGCATTCCTAGGGTTTGCTTATTTAGCAGTTAAACGTAAAGACGAAAAGACAGCTGATACAATAAAAGTAGGAATTGATGCAATCTATGCTTTAGTTATGGGTGTTGTGAAAATCATTTTACGTTTAACACCATTCGGTATTTTGGCAATTATGGCGTCAACAGTTGCAACATCAGATTTTAGTGCAATCTACAATATGGGTAAATTCGTTGTTGCCTCATATGTAGCATTAATCTTCATGTTCATCGTTCACTTATTAATTGTGACTGCATCAGGTTTGAACCCAATCACTTATTTGAAAAAAGTGGCACCAACTTTATTATTTGCCTTCACTTCACGTTCTAGTGCAGGTGCATTACCACTTAATATTCAAACACAAACAAATCGTTTAGGTGTTTCAGAAGGAGTAGCAAATTTCTCTGGTTCATTTGGTTTATCAATTGGTCAAAATGGGTGTGCAGGTATATATCCAGCTATGCTTGCTGTTATGATTGCGCCAAGTGTTGGAATTAACCCATTAGAACCATCATTTATTTTCACGTTGATTGCTGTAGTAGCAATTAGCTCTTTCGGTGTGGCAGGTGTTGGCGGTGGAGCAACATTCGCGGCAATCCTTGTATTATCAGCGATGAATTTACCGGTAGCTCTTGCAGGTGTTTTAATTTCTGTTGAACCTTTAATTGACATGGGACGTACAGCGTTAAATGTAAATGGTTCAATGACTGCAGGTGTCGTAACTGCACGTGTGACAGGTGAATTAGATAATGATATCTATGACACTGAAGCACCACAAGAATTAACTGAAATTTAATGTGCTTATTGAAAATCTGCTCTAGTCTAACTTAGAGCAGGTCAGACTGTAGACAAACTCTGAAAAAACGAGTTTTCTACAGTCTTTTTATTTATATATAGGATAGAACAGGTTTTCCGAAGCTTACCGCTCGCTTTCCGCGGGCGAGCGCCGAGCCGCTTCGTCGCTACGCTCCTGCAGGGTCTCGTCTGTCTCGCTATTCCCGCAGGAGTCGAGCAGACGCTTCTCCAAACAATAAAATGCTACCTTCTACTTTTCTATTGACTCATTCGTTTTGATACAGGATAGAACAGGTTTTCCGAAGCTTACCGCGGGCGAGAGTCGAGCCGCTTCGTCGCTACGCTCCTGCAGGGTCTCGTCTGTCTCGCTATTCCCGCAGGAGTCGAGCGACGCTTCTCCAAACAATAAAATGCTACCTTCTACTTTTCTATAACTCATTCATTTTAATAATTAAAGTAAGAATAATCTTGAGGTGATGGAAAACGATGAGGAGAAACCAAAATCATGAACGCGGCCAATTAAAGATAATTACAATTGAATAACTTGATCCACAAGAACATTTAGAATTGGATGCTGAGATTGCCTTCCTTTTACATGTCCGAAAACGAAAGAGGGATATTTTCAAAATACGAATATGTTTATGACAACTTTTATGATTGGTATATCTGTCGGGAAGAAGAGATTTTAAAATACACAACTACAATGAAAGAAGGATATCTCCAAAATAAATCCAATCCTTTAAAGTGAAAAAATGGGTACTCGTAGTGTACTACTCTTGATAATACTAAAGATTTATTGAGGAAAATTTTAAAGGCAGTTGGAATAGCTTAAACAACTGCTTTTTATCTTCAATCTGGCTTGCTCTAGTATAACTTAGAGCAGATTTTTTTACATCTAGCGTCTTTTTTAAATACGTCTCTGGTCTGATATGGCATATCTTACATTTTGGTATAGTAAATATAAGGAAAGAGGTGCTGAAGTGAGAAAAGTATTGGTTGGTATATTTTTAGTAGCAATAATTATAGTTTGTGGCTTTTATTATTTTACTGGAATGAAGATGAAAGGTGCGTCTATTGAGAAGGAGATAGAGGTAACGGATATAGATGCAATTAAGGTGTTAAGTTCATCGATTGATATTGAAGTCGTTGAAGGCAAAGGGGATAAGGCAGTTTTCACTATATCGGGAAAGGCAAAACCTAGTTTAGCGAGGAAAATATCTTTAGATGTAAAGAAAAGTGATCGCTCTATCGTAGCTGAAGCAAAATTTAAAAAATCAATCTCATTTATTAATTTTTACAGAGGTTCAGTTAGCTTGAAAGTAGCATTACCGAAAGCTATGTATGAGAAAATAACTGTGAATACTTCGTCTGGTGATGTAGCGTATGTAGATGTTTCTACGAAAGAGTTAGCTATTCGATCATCTTCAGGTGATATAGCTGGGAAAAATATTGTTGTAGATGGTGACGTAGAATTAACTACTTCAAGTGGAGATATAAGTATCCGAGATATGCAAATGAAGAACATTGTTATGGATGCAGCTTCTGGGGATGTTACCAGTCAAAGCATTACTGTAGATGGTGAAGCAAGATTAACTTCAAGTGGAGATATCTCCTCTCAGCATTTTAAAGCAAAGAACATAGTAATGGATGCAACATCAGGTGATATAGCAGCGGATTATATAGCTGGAGAAATTACAGCGAAAACTAGTTCAGGTGATATAGAATTGTTATTAGATTCAGTGAAAGACAATATAACCCTTAATACCAAAAGTGGAGATACAGCGGTAATATTGAAAAACAAGGCAGATAATTTAGGGATAGATTTTATAAGTGATTCAGGTGATGGAACAGTTATACATTCTGATGTGACTTTTAAAGAGAAAAAAGATCATCGAATTGTGGGCGAAATCGGTAACGGAAATCCGGTTGTTAAATCTCGAACAAACTCAGGAGATTTTGAATTAATCGCACAATAATACAAAAAGGGAATTTACCTCCTTTTTTTCGTAGCCATTTAGCTATAAAATGAAAGTAGTAGAAAATATTCCTGTTTTGTTACTAATAGTATTAATATGGAAACTTCTATTTAAACATTTCGTTATTATAGTAAAACGTTAAAGGGGCTTTTCTATGTATTGGTGTAAAATTGCGCAAACAGAACATGAATTTGATGAAATCGCCAAGCTTAACTACGAAACATTTGTAGAAGAAATTCCTCAGCATGAGCCAGACCCTAGTGGGCGACGAGTTGATGCTTTTCATCACGAAAATATGTACTTAGTTGTGTTGAAGGATGAAGAGCTCGTTGGTATGGTTGCTTTTCGTGATCATCGACCTTTCTCTTTGGATAAAAAGATTGGTAAGGTGGAGAAGTTATTACCTGCAGATGCGTTATTAGGTAGGCTTTGTGAGGTGCGATTATTAGCTGTTAAAAAGGAGCATCGTAACGGTCGTGTATTTTTTATGCTAACTCGAGCGTTAATTGATTATGCTTACGAAAATGGCTATGGCGCTGCAGTAATCTCCGGAACTGTACGCGAAGAAAAATTGTATATGCAAATGGGGTTTGAGGCATTTTCAGAGCCGGTTGGGGCAGATGATGCAAAATTCATTCCGATGGTGTTAACGACGGAGCGCTATGAAAAATCGTTAGCAGGTCGTTTTAAGCAACGACGTTACTCCTTTTATCCAGGACCAGTTCAACTAACAGAGGATATTCAAGCGCCTTTACTAAAGACGCCAGTATCCCATCGTTCCTATTCCTTTTCTAGAACAATCGAACAGGTACGTAGTAAACTAGAAGTATTAAGTGGAGCAAGTTATGCTCATTTGCTGTTAGGAAGCGGTACATTGGCGAATGAAGCAATGATTGCTCAGCTTACCAAACTCCCAGGAAGAGGGTTAATTGTCACGAATGGTGCCTTTGGTGAGCGCTTGCAACAGCAAGCAGAGCGATGGCAATTAGACCATGATTGGTTACGTTATGATTGGGGCCAATCTTTTAACGAAACAGAATTAGAACTTATTTTAAAACAGTCTGATTTTGAGTGGCTGTTAATCGCTCATGGTGAAACATCTACTGGAATGTTAAATAATCTAGAGATGGTACAAAATTTATGCGAGACATATAATGTGAAACTTTGTATGGATTGTGTAAGTTCTTTTGGAACATATCGTTTTTCAATGGAGAAGGTATTTTTAGCAACAGCGGTTAGTGGTAAGGCAGTTGGCACTATGAGTGGTATAGCCGTAGTATTTTCAAATCATGTTATTGCAAAAAGTGAGCAACTTCCATCGTATATTGATTTAGGCAATTATTCTAATCATCATATTCCATTTACCTATCCAGCGCAGTTGATGGAAAGTTTTAACAACGCGCTACTAGCTTATACTGAAGGAAATCGCTACGATTTATTGCAAGCACGATATGAAAAATTACAACAGGCAGCTACTGATGGTGACTTCACTTTCTTAACAACTGAAGGCTACCCAATGATCGTCACGTTAAAGGCAGATGAATCTTTAACAAATATGGCTGACGCTGCAGCAATGAATGGTTTCCATTTACACTATGAAAGTGCTTATTTAAAAGAGCGTGGATGGGTACAAATTTCAATTATCCAACCGGACTTTGATGAAGCGTGGGAACGTTTTAAGAAATGGTATAGTAAATATAAGGAATACAGAAAAATTAAATGTTGAATGGGCTTGTTGAGCTGTTATAACTAGAACGCTAAAAAGCAGATGGTGCTAACGCCCATCTGCTTTCTTTTTTAGCTTTTCATATGTGTCATAAATAAATTGTTTATAAGGTGTATCTATAAAATACTCGACTAAATCAACGCCAATTTTTGCTTCTTCTAAAGCTTTTGCTAATTGACCTTGTTGCTCATAGCATAAAGCTTTATAAGCATATAATTCATTTTGAATAGATAGATCATACGGGTGATGAAAGTAATTAGGAAACCCATCGATTAGTTCAAATGCTTCAAATGCTTCAAGTGCTTCTGTGTAACGCTTCATCCCGAATAATGATTTACCTTTTTCAATATAGTAAAAGGCCATTGTTTTAGTTGCTTCGCCTGCGTCAAATTCGTAGAATTGCTCAGCAAATTCATTACCTTTTTCATAGTCTTTTAAAAAACTGTTATAGTAATGGGCTTTCGCGAAGAGGATAAAACCCTTTGCTGTGACATCGTCTGTAAAGTCAGCATATTGAGAGAGCTTTTTCAAATAATATTGTACGTCTTGTTCGTTATCATTCATCATTTCTTTGAACGCGGCTAATCGATAAAGATCATCGATGCGATAGAAGATACGTGCTTCCTTCGATAGTTTGATTGCTTCGTTCATGACTCCAAAACCTTCTTCATCCATCCCGATAGCAAAGTATTCAACAGCTATCATATAAAGTAAATCAAGATTTGGTAGTTCATCTATTACATAGTGATTCAATTCCATTTCTTTTTTAGCTGCTAGTAGAATATTTAACGATTCTTCATAATTATGATTAATGAATTCAGTAGATGATTTTAATATATAGGCGCGTAGCCAATCGTTCATTAAGTTCATCTTTTTGAAGGTGTTAATAGCTCGATTTAATGGTTCTTCCCAATGTGTCTTCTCTACATCGTATTTAGCTTCAGCGTATAACACTAAGAGTTGTCCTGCTTCGTAACTAACTGGTAATCGGTCTATATAAGGCTCTATCATTTGTAATCTTTCCAGTTGTGGATCAATTGTTTCTAACAGTTTAGTGACCTTAATGCTTTTAACTTTCTCAAGTAACTCACGTAATTCTGATGCGCTCACTTCCTCTAATAATTCACTTACTTCAATTCCGAGCTGTTCTACAATATATGCCAAGCTATCCATAGAAGGATTGGCTTTATCATTTTCAATTAGACTAAGCATACCTTTTGTTAAGCGGTCGCCTGCTAGTTCTGCTAATGTTAGCTTTCGCTCTTTGCGGATTTTGCGTATACGCGTTCCAAGAGTCTCCATACAGACACCTCACTACTTTAGTTTGTTTAATTATATTAAACTTCAGCTTGCAATGGAAGTCAAGTGTATGTTATTATTTGTTTAATTAAATTAAACATTTCAATTGAATTAAACAAAAGGTGGAGATGGCAAGTGGAAGAAGCTTTAAAGTTAAAGAAAGCGACTTATCATTTATGGACTTTTACGATTAGTAAAATGATTTCTACATTGGGTTCCAATGTATTAGCGTTTGGTATTAGTTTATACATTTTGGCGATGACGGGATCAGCGACTTCTTTTGCGGTGAATATGATTTGTTCCATTATTCCAAGGACTTTGTTAGCACCAGTTGCAGGTATGATGGCAGATAAATATTCGAAGAAACACATCATATTAATCGCTCAAGCATGTACCGTATTAACAATGGGTGGACTCCTTACGTATGCATCTATATTCGGGATGTCAGTAACAGCAATCTATATTACAACAGCAATTTATTCAATTACATCAACATTTACCGGCATTACGTTTTCTTCTTCTATTGCAAATTTAGTCGATGGAGAACGTTTGCAAAAGGCTACCTCATTTAACCAAGCTTCATTGTCTGTAGCGGCAATTGGTGGTCCTGCACTAGGTGGGATGATGTATGGTTTTGTTTCGATAGAAGTATTCTTAATGATTCATATGGCTGCATACGCTACAGCTTTTTTACTCGAAGCAACAATGGATTTTAAATTGTATACAAAAAAAGAAGATAAAGGTGAAGAAGATAAAGAGAGCTTTTTGCAAAGTTTTAAAGAAGGATTTAGATATTTAAAAACAAAACGTGTCGTCTCAATTATTATATGGGTAGCGCTATGGATTAACTTCTTCTTCTCGGCTTTGAACGTGGGTGGAACTTATGTGTTAGTTGAATTATTACATGTGAATTCACGACATATCGGAATTATTGAGGCATCAGGTGCAGTTGGGATGCTTATAGCTTCTATTTATTTTGCGACAAGAAAGCAAGTAAAGTATCCTTTATTATTTTCAAAACGATTTGTATTGTTAATGGCCATATCATTAGGTTTAATGACCATTCCGCTTTGGATAGAATTTTCGTATATTTTGATAGTTATTTTCTATATAGCTATTTTTATAAGCTTTTCAGTATTTGGAGTGTTTACGAATACACCCATTGGAGTCATGATGCAAACGGAAGTAGAGGAAGAATACCGTGGCAGAGTGTTCGGTATTCTAGAAACAATGGCGATGGCGATGATGCCAATTGGAACGCTACTGTTTGGGTTATTATTTGATAAATTCCCGGCACAGTGGATCTTACTCGGTTCAAGTAGTATTCTTATTGTTATTACGCTTTATATGCTAAGATCATCCGTATTAAAAGAAGCATATCCGGAGTTAGCAAAAGAAACAAAGTCTATGAAATTGACAGAAAAAATCCAGCAACCATAATGGTTGCTGGATTTTCGCTTTTATTCTGAAACACGTAATGTTTTTTTAGTTGACTTGAATAGTAGGATGATTAGAATACTTACTATCGCTAGTGAAGCTGAAATAAAGTATGTTGAGTTTGCTTGCATTGTGAATACCCAAGTGAAGAATAGAGGGCCAATAATACGTCCCATATTATCCAATGAATATGTTAAGCCAGCTGCTGTCCCGTATTTACCGCCAGATTCTTTAGAAGTTAACGAGACCGTTAATGTTCTCGCTAGAGCGTTACCTGCTGTGAAGACACATAGCGCAAAACCTGCGAAAGCAAGGCTTGTTGTGAATGGGAACAGTAGTAAACCACCTGCTGTGATGATTTGAGCGATCATTAACCATTTAGCTTCAGAACCATCTTTAATACGACGAACAAGGCCGCCTTGGACTAGGAAATCAACGAATCCGCTGAATAAGAATAGTGATCCAAGTTGTGCTGGAGTAATGTTGATTTTATCCATTTGGAATAATTGTAGAGTTGACTCAACTCCAGCAAGTAAAAATGTTACAACGAATGAAAATAGGAATAAGTACCGCACGCGATATTTGAAAAGAGTAGAAGCCCCTTTTGGAACAATCGCACGTTTATTAGCTTCGCCAAGACGTTCAGGCTCTACCAACACAATACTTGCATAAATGAATAATAGGAAGATTAAAATGGCTGAAGCTGTAAATGGCAGGCTTAAGCTATAATGACTAAGTAATCCGCCAATTGCTGGACCAAAGATAAAGCCTAAACCGATTGACATCCCCATGAAGCCCATGTACTTATTGCGATTTTCCTCTGTAGACATATCACCTATAAAACCTGTAACAGCAGTATAAAGTGCTCCAGAGAATAGGCCACCAACAATGCGCGAAATATAGAGCATTGTAAGAGAATCGATAAAGAGTGAAATTAATAAGAAACTTGTGCAGAAGCCAAGAAGGCCAACTAAAATTAATTTTTTTCGACCCATTTTATCTGATAACATACCCCAAAGAGGTGCTGTAAAAAAGCTTGCTAAAGAATAGACTGTTAATAATCCACCTACATGCATTTTGTTAAAGCCTTGTTGAATAACAACTTCAGGCAAAATAGGAATGATTAAACCAAATCCTAAATAAACAAAGAACTGTACGGACATTAATAATAGGATGGATTTTTTCATATAATCCCTACTTTCTATAAACATAAGTATGTTCATTTTAACGCTGTATAAATATAGACACAACTATCAGAGAAAAATAAAGGAGCGTTTGATTGCATAAAATCGAATACTCATTATACTAAGTCTCAGTTTTTCTTGAGAAAGTATAAAGAGTTTATTCTGATAACCTCTGTACGATGATGATTTTGGGCAGCTGTGATTTCCTTTTTATCATAATGTGTTAGAACTAAAGAATTTGTGACAACTGGTTGGTGTATCAATAAAAAAATTCTCCATGAACATAAAAAAACAACTGCTAGGCTGCAGTTGTTTCAGACTGTCTTGATGCTTTTTAAACACATAAAAGGCATTCAGTATGCTCATATCCTGAATGTCTTTTGTTATTTTATATACTTGGGTTATATAAGTTTTCTGTTATGAAGGATCGGCTAAACCTTTTACGGTATATCCAGCTTCTTCAATTGCTTGCGAAATGTCTGTTTTATTCAATTTTGAATTGTTATATGCTACATCTACTGTGCTTTGTTGGAGGTTTACTGATACGGTATCTACACCTGCAAGTATACTAACGCCAGTTTCTATAGCGTTTACACAGTTTACCGCAAGACATACCTTCTACTTTTAATTGAATTGTTTCTGCCATTTCGAACACTCCTTATTTTCTCATTAGTTTTTGTATAGTTGTTACTAGCTCGTCTAATACTTCGTCATCGCCTTCAGCTAGTCTGTCCTTTACACAACCTTTTAAGTGTCCGTCTAGGAGAACTTTTGCGACGCTATTTAAAGCGGATTGTGTTGCGGATAGTTGTGTGATGACATCATCACAGTAAATATCTTTTTCGACCATGCCTTTAATACCGCGGATTTGACCTTCGGCGCGATTTAATCGAGTGATTAAATCTTTTTTTACTTGCTCTGGGTGGTGACTTTTACGACAAGAGTTATCGTGACATTCTTTCGTCATTTTGTTCCTCCTACGTTTGATGAATTTATATTACCATACTATAGGGGGGTATTCAAAAGTAATGTTTTAAAATATTTGGTTTAAACATTACTGTTAAAGGATACTAAAGAGTAATGAATAGCATAAATATTTTGAAAACACCATTGTCAATAAGGCTTATCGTGTAGTATGATTTACTTCCGCTTAATATATGTAACAATATTGAAACGTATCAGATGGTGAAAAAATGTTATAATAATAAGCATGAAATACTTAACTACTGGGTATTATGTAGTTGAAACCTTTTGTAGGACACTACGTCTTAAATATAAAGAAAAGAAGAGGTGGAAAGTATGGGAAGAGAAGTAGATTTGACTAAAATTGTTTCTAACTTATCAAAGCTTGGCGTTAAAGCAACGACTACAAAATCGCGCTTGGAATTACTTAAAGCAATAGCACCACCAAAACAATCACCACAAACACAAAACTAAAATGCTCCGCTTCGACTATAAGATGTCGAAGTTTTTTTATTTGTAAAGAGAAAGCCCAGAGAAATTAATTATTCTCTGGGCTTTTTCTATTATTATTAAAATTCGTCATCGTCATCTTCATCATGGTTGCCGAACATATACGTACGGTGATGGAACTTCATACTGAATACTAGGCCTAATGCCAGTGCATTTCCCATCATTGAGCTACCACCGTAACTGATGAATGGTAATGGAATACCTGTTATAGGTAGTAATTGAATTGTCATACCGATGTTTTCTAAGACATGGAATGTTATCATCGCGATAATCCCAGCACAAACATATGTAAAGAATGGGTCTTTCATTTGCAAAGTTAACTTTGTCAGATGGAAGATTAGGAAAAAGAATAAACAAATAACGACGCTTGCTCCTATAAAGCCGTACTCTTCACCGATTACACTAAAGACAAAGTCTGTATGGTTGTCAGGAACATATACTTCACGACCTTGGAAGCCTTTTCCGAAAATTTCACCTGAGCCAATGGCATTTAAGGCTGAAATTAAGTGATAGCCATCACTAGATGCATAGGAATAAGGGTCTAACCAAGAATAGATTCGAGCAAATTGATAAGGGCTGAAACCTAATTTGTGCTGTAGGAAGTCTTGCATGTAAAGGGCCATCCACAATAAACCAGCCCCTAAAGCTGCGGCGCTACCTACTATAGGTAAAATGATTTTCCAAGAAATCCCTGCTACGATTACAATTGCTGCAGTAATAGCAAAGAAAACGAGTGCTGAACCTAAATCAGGCTGTTGCATAATAAATGCTAATGGAATTAATAATACGCCGAAAATTTTACCTAATAACATGAAATCTGTTTTCAAAGATCTCATAGAGTATTTTTCGTGATGCTTACTGATCATTCGGGCGAGTGCGAGTATGAAAAAAGTTTTCATAAATTCGGAAGGTTGAATATCACCTATAGGTAAATGGAACCAACTTTTTGCATTATTTCGTCGTTCGGCAATTTGACCTACTCCATCAGGGGCAATTAATAATAGAGCTAATAGGAGAATGCCAGCTCCATATAAATACCAAGACATTTTCTTGTACTGGTCGGGTTCAAAATACATCATCGCACTCATAATACATGTGCAGATAAAATACCAAAATAATTGCTTATTTACATAGTTTGCTGCATATTGACCAGAAGTTTGAGCTGAAGCAATAGCTGTTACACTGATAATGCAAAATAAGAGCAATATAAAAGCGAGCGTCCAATCAAAACGATCAGAAAATTTTTTATTTGTATTCATTTACGTCACCTAAATTATTTAGTTTCATTTCTCTTTTCATTATAGCGTAAATAATTGTATCACGCTTCATTATAAAGATGTGACGAAATCGAATCACAAATGTTTCAAATTATGATAATTCATCTTATAATGAGAATTGGAAATAGGAATGAGGTGATCGACTTGGCAAAAAAAATGCGAGCTGCTGATGATTTTTTGCATCACTTATATGTACATATGAATGAGATTAATCAATTTGTCATTTTTAGTGGTTTAACGTTTCAAGAATTCGTTTCTTCAGTCGGTCCGCTTCAAAATATTTTACTCTTGAAAAATGAATACGAAGACGGTTCATTTAATATGCATACACAATTAGAATTCGTAGAAGAAAGAAGTATCCGCAAGTTTATTAAGAAAGCCTCAGATTCAAAAAAAGAGCTTTGCTGGATTGATTTCTCTGACGAAAAACGATTAAATCTTTTGTCGCCACAAGAACAGGCGGAGCTGTTATATATTGGTCATAAAAAGGAACCTGTCCGAACGCCATTTTATCATCAATTACAAAATAAATACGTATATTTGGCCAATGAAGATGAGAAGATGTCTAAAATTTACTTTAGGGATTTACAAGATGTCGAAGAATTATTAGCTAATTTGTTTAATGCCATTATTCAAGAAAAAGAAAAGCCTGCGACATTTTGGAGAAGAAAAGCGAAAGACAGTATTCCGACCTTTAAGAAAGAAATGTTTGAGGGCTTTCGTGAAGAAGTGAAGGATGGCGTGTTATTTTCAATGTACAGAATTGAAAAGCCGGACCTTGCATATGTCTTAGAACTGCGCAATATTTCTGATTTAACTTTCCCAGATGAAATTTGGGATGAGTTAAATACAATATTAAAGAAAAAAGCAGAGCAAATAATGGAAGTTCATTGAGTGCCAACTGCTTATAAGGTTCTCCACGGCTAATTCTGTGGAGAATTTTTTCATATTTGCATGCATAAATTTTCTAGAGTGCTATTATAAGTAAAGATATTTTAAGTAAGAAAAAAATGAAGGACCTTCGACTCTTTATAATGAAATCATTTCATGAATCTTTTCGGTTCATGATAAACTAAAAGTACAACAAACTGGAGGACATTTATAAATGAAAAAAAAATTAGGCTTATTATATGGTGGTAAATCCGCAGAGCATGATGTTTCTTTATCAACAGCAAGAGCAGTCACTCAAGCGTTAAACTTTGATAAATTTGATGTATTCCCTATTTTCATTACACGCGAAGGCGAATGGAGAAAAGGAGAACAGCTAACAGAGCCAGCAGAGTCAGTTGAACAATTACAATTAGGCAAAGGTACACAAGACAGCATTCCAAATGATGTATCAAGCTTCTTATTAGATAAAGACGAAAAAGAATTTGATGTAATTTTCCCATTACTACATGGTACAAACGGAGAAGATGGCACAGTGCAAGGGTTATTAGAAGTATTGAACTTACCATATGTCGGCAATGGCGTATTGGCTTCTTCTGCAGGTATGGATAAAGTGGTCATGAAGCAACTGTTCGAACATGCTGGATTAAAACAAGTTTCTTATGTATACTTCATCCGTAAAGAATGGAGCAAAAATCAAGATGCATTAATTGCTAAAATGGAAGAAGAGTTAACTTGGCCGATGTTCGTTAAACCTGCAAACTTGGGTTCAAGTGTTGGGATTAGCAAAGCATCTAACCGTGAAGAACTTATTAATGCAATCGATCTTGCGTTAAAATATGACCGTAAAATTATTGTTGAAACTGGGATCGTTGCACGTGAAGTAGAAATGGGTGTACTAGGAAATGATTCACCAAAAGTATCTGTACCTGGTGAAATCAAACCAGTAACAGATTTTTATGATTACGATTCAAAATATAAGGATAATAATACAGGTCTAATTATTCCTGCTCCAGTATCAACAGATGTTGTAGAGCGTATGACAGATATGGCGATTCGTGCATTTAAAGTATTAGATTGTTCAGGTCTTGTCCGAGCAGATTTCTTTGTAACAGCTGAAGACGACATTGT
Source organism: Viridibacillus sp. NPDC096237 (assembly GCF_050278625.1). Lineage (NCBI taxonomy): Bacteria > Bacillati > Bacillota > Bacilli > Caryophanales > Caryophanaceae > Viridibacillus > Viridibacillus sp. NPDC096237. Next base: position 138,804 of record NZ_JBNNTI010000003.1, read on the forward strand.
TATTAACGAAGTAAACACGATGCCAGGATTTACGCCTGTCAGCATGTATCCAATTTTATGGCAAAATACAGGTGTTACTTATTCAAATTTAATTGAAAAATTGATTGATTTGGCAATTGAAAGACATGATGAAAAACAACAGCTTCAATATCAATAAGACTCGAGTGTGATGAGATAATGAGAAAAACATTAAAGCAAATTGCAAACTGGTTAAATAGCGATCAACAATTATTTGAAAACGTTGTAGTCACAGGAATCTCTATCAATACACGTACATTGCAAGCGGGAGATCTTTTTATACCTTTCCGTGGGGAAAAAACAAATGGTCACCGTTATGTAGAGCAAGCATTTGAAAACGGTGCTGCCGCGTCATTTTGGCTAAAGGATGAACCTAATCCGCCTGTAGGTCTGCCATTACTTTTTGTAGATGATGCAGAAGAGGCGCTTCAACAAATGGCATCAGCTTATCGACAAGAACACAGTGCTACGTTTATAGGTATTACGGGGTCTAATGGGAAGACTTCTACAAAAGACTTAGTAGCGGGAGTATTATCTCCTTACTACAAAGTGCAAAAAACAGAGGGAAACTTTAATAATGAGTTAGGTTTACCATTAACAATTTTATCTCTTGATGAAGATACAGATTTTGCTGTTCTCGAGATGGGGATGAGTGGCTTTGGCGAAATTGAATTTTTGACTAAACTAGCTAAACCGCATTTTACAGCCATTACGAATATTGGAGAAGCGCATATGCAAGATCTCGGTTCAAGAGCGGGGATTGCAAAAGCAAAATTTGAAATCGTTGAAGGTTTACAACCTGGTGGTAAGTTGTTCTATGACGGTGATGAGCCATTACTTATGCCACTTGTTTCGGAACAAAAAGATTTACAAGCCATATCATTTGGACTTGAGGGCTCAGCAGATATAACTGCGACAAACATTAAGACAACTGAAAACGGTAGTGCGTTTATTGTTGAGGGCTTGTTGAATGAAGATTTCTTCATCTCGGTTTTAGGAAGTCACCAAGTGAAAAATACATTGGTAGCGATCTTGATTGCGCGTGAAGTAGGGCTATCAGCCAAACAAATCCGCGAAGCCTTAAAAGAAGTTTCATTAACTAATATGCGTATGCAATTAGTAAACGGAGCACAAGAAATCTTATTTATTAATGATGCTTACAACGCAGCGCCAACATCTGTGAAGGCAGCGCTGCAATTTTTACAAACGACAGATATGCGTTTAGACAAATGGGTAGTGCTTGGAGACATGTTAGAGCTAGGTGAGCTAGAGCAACAGTTCCATGAGGAAATTGCAGAGGTAATTGATGCAGAGAGCATCCACCAAGTATGTTTATTTGGACCACGTATGAAGTGGTTATACAATAAGTTGCAAAAAATTTTACCGGCAGATCGTCTATTATGGACTGCAGAAGAATATGAAACAATTATTCAACACCTTCGCGAGAATGCGGGTGCAAATTCTATCATCTTATTAAAAGGTTCACGTGGAATGGCGCTTGAAAATGTATTAAAAGCATTTAAATAGTAATTTTTTGAAAAAGCATCTAAAAAGGTTGAGTTCCTTTTTGATGCTTTTTTTCAATAAAATAATGGGTACACTATGAGCGGAGGGTGACATGATGACAACAGGCGTGCTTTGTATTCATGGTTTTACAGGTGGACCACAAGAATTAAAACCGTTTGTGGATTTTTTAAAGCAGAAAACAGATTGGATTGTTCTAGTGCCGACTCTTTCAGGACATGGTGAAGAATTGCATTTAGATAATTATAAAGCTGAACATTGGCTAATGGATGCTGAACTTGCTTATAAAAAATTAGCTAAAGAAGTAGATGCAGTCATTGTTGTAGGATTTTCAATGGGTGGACTAATAGCCCTTTATCTAGCATTACGTTATGAAGTGGAAAAATTGGTATTACTAAGCGCTGCAGCAAAATATATCAGTGTCCGTCAATTGCTAAAAGATATAAAAGAATTGACCAATGATTTGTTTCATGGGGAACTCGAGCAAAATGAGCTATTCCATCGCTATGACAGTAAAATTAGTAATGTACCTATGTCATCGACGTTAGAATTTCTTCGTTTGGTAAAAAAAGTGGAACCTTATTATGAGAAAATTAAAGTACCCATTTGTTTAGTTCAAGGAGAAGTGGATGGAATAGTGCCAGCGATAACCGCTCAATTTTTATATGACCGATTAGGATCGACGAAAAAGCAATTAATACTTTCACCAAATGGTAAACATCATATTTGCTATAGTGATGATAGGGATGGATGGTTTCAATCTGTACTGAGCTTTTTGTTAGAGTGAAAAAAGAAACTGATAATTTTGACTGATGGATATTGATTGCATAGTATGGTTACTCGTGTTAGACTATTGAAAGCAATGGATACATTTTGTGTGAAGACTCTCCGAGATGATGGAGAGTGCTTTTTTTTGAACATTACGGTTTATTCTTTTTTGGGTTAGAATTCCCCGAGAATTGAACCGCTCGGCAAAGACCGGGCTTTACTTTATATATATAAAATTCCTCTGGAACTAAAACAGAGATATATTAAGAGACGGAAACGTTCCTCTCACAAGGCTCGATTTGCCCTATTTTCATCTGAAAATGTAACCATTTGTCAAATGCATGAGCAAAAAGGAGAATGAAACTTTGACAAATTTTTCAGAATTAAACGTAAGCGCTTCTATCCAAAAATCCCTACAACGTATGGGCTTTGAAGAAGCAACCCCAATCCAAGAAGGTACAATTTCATTTGCGAAAGAAGGACGCGACATTATCGGCCAAGCACAAACTGGTACTGGTAAAACTGCAGCGTTTGGTATTCCGCTTATCGAGAAAATTGATATCAATAATCCTGCAATCCAAGGCTTAATTATTGCCCCAACTCGTGAATTAGCAATCCAAGTTTCTGAAGAACTTCATAAAATTGGTTATGACACACGTGCACGAATTTTATCAGTATACGGTGGACAGGACATTGGTCGCCAAATCCGTGCTCTTAAAAATAAACCACAAATTATTGTTGGTACTCCTGGTCGTATTCTTGACCATATCAACCGTCGTACATTGAAATTAGATAACGTTCAAACACTTGTGTTAGACGAAGCTGATGAAATGTTAAACATGGGATTCATTGAAGATATCAATACAATTTTAGAAAGCGTTCCAGCTGAACGCCAAACATTACTGTTCTCAGCTACTATGCCTGGACCAATTCGTAAAATTGCTGAGAAATTCATGAAAGACCCTGAAGTGGTTAAAATCAAATCTAAAGAAATGACAGTAGAAAACATTGAGCAATTTTTCGTTAAGTCTCAAGAACGCGAAAAATTCGATATCCTTTCTCGTCTATTAAATGTTCACCAACCAGAATTAGCGATCGTATTTGGTCGTACTAAACGCCGTGTTGATGAATTAGCTCACGCTTTAAGCATTCGCGGTTACCTTGCTGAAGGTATTCATGGTGATTTAAGCCAAGCAAAACGTATTTCAGTATTACGTCAATTCAAAGAAAATAAAATTGATGTATTAGTTGCAACTGACGTAGCAGCTCGTGGTCTTGATATTTCAGGTGTAACTCACGTTTATAACTTCGATATCCCACAAGATCCAGAATCTTACGTTCACCGTATTGGACGTACAGGTCGTGCTGGTAAATCAGGTATGGCAATTACATTTGTAACGCCACGTGAAATGGGTTACTTACGCATCGTTGAAGAAACAACTAAGAAACGTATGACTGCTCTTCGTCCACCAACAGCGGATGAAGCTTTAGTTGGCCAACAAGCTCTTGCAGTAGAACAATTAACTGAACTAGTTGAAAAAAATCACTTAAGTGATTACCGTTCAATGGCAGAAGATTTGTTAGCTAAACACGAAGCTGTTGATTTAGTAGCAGCTGCTATTAAATCAATGACTAAAGAGCCGGATGATACGCCAATCAAAATCACTGAAGAACGCCCATTACCACAACGTGGTGGACGTTCAGGCGGTAGTAGTCGTGGTGGTCGCTCAAGTGGCGGCGGTTACCGTGGTGGTCGCTCAAGTGGTGGCGGCAGCAACCGAGGTGGAGATCGCGGAGGACGCGGTGGAAGCCGTGGAGAACGTGGTGGAGATCGTAGTCGTCGTGAAGGTGGCGGTCGTCGTGAAGGCGGCGCTAGCCAAGGTGGTCGCTCTCGTGCACCACGCAAACGTAGCGAAGACTAAAATTTATCTAATAAAGCTATCCCATTTCGGTGGGGTAGCTTTTTTGTTTACTTTGATATTAGCAGAGAGATATTGCTGATAAAAAGGATTAGAACTTAACAAATGGACGGTTTAACTGTCTCTTTGTAGACTGAAAATAAATGAAACATTTCCTATTATTCAAACGTAAAAGAGATATAAAAGAAAAGAGGTGGACAAAATGAGTATAGAACCGAAATACCAAATATCGAGAAAAGGGTTATCCGTTTGGCGCGTTTACGGTATTATTCAATCACTAATTGTTTCATTAGTAGCGGTGGGCGGTGGTGTATTAACGTGGTTTTTTGAATGGTATTGGTGGATATACATAATTTGCGCAGTAGTGCCGTTTGTTTTTGCATTTTTATTTATTTTCTTATTTCCTAAAATACGTTGGGATCATTGGCGTTACGAAGTACGTGAACAAGAAATCGAAGTGCAACATGGATTGTTTATTGTTGTTAGGACATTAGTGCCGATGGTACGTGTACAGCATGTTGATACTTCGCAAGGTCCGATATTAAAGCGTTATGGATTAGCTGAAATGAAAATTTCAACAGCAGCAACTACGCATACGATTCCGGCCCTCGTTATGGCTGAAGCAGATGATTTACGAGCACGCATATCTGAATTAGCAAGGGTGGCGGAAGATGATGTCTGATACGAAATCTAGATTACACCCAATTTCAGCTATTATTAATTTCATTAAAGGACTAAAAGATTTAATATTCCCGTTTGTTCTTATTTTCGTTAGTAATGGTTTAAAGATTAATTTAAATCCTAATAATGAAGAATTCTGGGAAGATCTCGTGCCATTAGCGATTGTTGCATTCTTATTAATATTAAATCTAATTGGTGGGATTGTGAAATGGAGACGTTTTGTTTACTGGTTTGAAGAAGGTGAACTGCGGGTAGAGTATGGACTTTTCGTTAAAAAGAAACGTTACATTCCTTTTGAACGTATTCAAAGTTTAAATTATAAAGAGGGAATTTTCCATCGACCGTTTGGTCTTGTCAAAGTTAGCGTAGAAACAGCTGGTAGCAATAATGGGAAAGCGGAAGCAGAGTTAACTGCCATTACGCGAAAAGCAGCTGATACGATTGAGCTTGAGATGAAACGAGCTAAAAAAGAGAAGCGACAAGGAAAACAAGTAGCGGCACAATATGAAGTTGATCAGGAAAATGTGTCAGAGGTTGTGCCTGTTTTAAATCAGTACGAGCAGCTTCCTGAGGAAGAAGTTGTACATAAAGAGATAGTGCATCGTATGTCCATCAAAGATTTACTTATCTTAGCAACAACATCAGGTGGTGTCGGTGTCGTATTTTCAGGGGTAGCAGCCTTTGCATCGCAATTTGGTAACATTATTCCTTACGATTATTTGTATGATGAGTTTCGTGCGTTTGTAAAAATAGGTATATTACTTGTAGTACTAGGAATCTTTCTTGTATTACTTATCGCCTGGGGGCTATCGCTCATTCTAACATTGTTCAATTATTATGATTTTATAGTTGAACGTGAAAATGACAAGTTGATCATTACTCGAGGATTGATAGAAAAAAAACGAATTACGATACCTATTAATCGCATTCAAGGTATTAAAATTGTGGAAAACCCATTACGTCAAATGTTTGGCTACGCGACAGTTGTTGTTGAGAGTGCTGGGGGATCGACACAGGATGATGAGAGGAAAATTGTCCTTATGCCGCTTGTAAAGAAACTTCATGCCATGGGGCCTTTACAACAATTATTTCCGGATATCAATTGGCAACCAACGTTAAAGAATTCGCCTAAAAGGGCACGTCCGTATTATTATCGTATCGAAATCTTATGGAGTTTGCTTATCGTAGCGCTTGTGAGTTATTTCTTCTTCCCATTTGGTTTATTGTCATTCTTCATAGTACCGTTAGCAATTTTGAATGGTATTTGGCAACATAAGACTGCGGGTTATGCGGTAGAAGGAAACCAATTTACAATTGTTTACCGTACATTTAGTAAAGTAACTGTCTTTATGGAGAAAAAGCGTATACAGCAAATGAGTTTAAAGCAAACGTATTTCAGAAAAAGAAAAGGTATTGCATCAATTGGTGCGACTATTATATCGGGTTCAGCGGGTTTTGCAACCACAGTTGCCCATTTTGAAAAAACAGATATGGACAGATTAATGGAGTGGTACAAACCGAATGTGAAATCTACTCATGATGAAAAGCAGGTAAATGAACTATAAGAAAAAGCTGTTGAGTACGAAACTCAACAGCTTTTCTTATCTTTTCTTTTTAATCCGCCAATTTAAAATTCTGCGTGGATGGAAGTCTATTAGGCCGATAACGAAACCAGTTAACAGACCGGCAATATGAGCAGTTGCATTAACGTTTGATTGTAGGAATGTCATTATTAAACTGATGATAATAATCGGCATAATTGTTTGCTTTAATTGTGGTAGGGTATTTCTCGTATAATAGACTAGGGCAGCAAACGCACCGAAAATACCAAATATAGCGCCACTAGCACCAACGCTGTTATAGTTTAGTGGTTGTAATAAATAAGTAGCAACATTGCCTAAAAGTCCAGCGATGAAAAAAATGGTGAAGAATCTCATCTTCCCTGCAATCTTTTCAAGCTCAGGACCAAATAAATAAAGCGAAAACATATTAAATAGTAAGTGTGGAAAACCTGCATGGAGGAAGATTGGTGTCACTAGTCGCCAATATTCCCCGTCGGCAATTAAAAAGTTTGCACCGGTACCTAAGATAAATAAGTTATCACCTATGATTGGGAAAATGCTCATCACATAAATTAGCGTATTCAGAGCAATTAATAAAGAAACGACGGGGTAGTATTTTATGTACTGTGAAAAATTTTCTCTACGAATAAACATCTATTCACCTCAATTTTGTATAATTATTATACATTGTTTTAGCTAATGAATGAAAGGAGAACCTTATATGATAAAAGGAATCGGATTAGATATCGTCGAAATCAAACGTGTAAAACGATCCAATGATCTCAGTGAAAAATTTAGACAACGTATTTTAACAAATAAGGAGCTCGCTATTTTTGATACATTAAAAGCACGTCGCCAAATGGAGTTCTTAGCTGGGAGATTTTCTGCTAAGGAGGCTTACTCAAAAGCAAATGGAACGGGTATTGGTAAGAGTTGTGGCTTTCTAGACATCGAGGTTTTGCCGAATTCGATGGGTCAACCAATACTATACTTTAAAGGAAAAACTGTAGATGGTTATGTAAGTATAACCCACTCAAAAGAATATGCTGCAGCTCAAGTTATCCTTCTAGCATAAACACTTGGCTTGTTTCATAAGATATCTTAACGGATAGAATTGAGAAGGGATGGGAAATTGCGAAAACGTTTTATAGTGTTTACTTTACTTATGATTGTAGCGCTGGTTTTGGGAGCTTGTGGTTCAAATTCGAAGGAAGCAGTTTTGAAAAAAACGAGTAATAAATGGACAGAAACAAAAGGGTATGATTTAACTGCTCAAATGGAAATTAAATCAGGTGCAGAACCCCGTACTTATGATGTTAATGTATGGCATACAAAACCTGATTTTTATCGTGTAGCCGTTGCACAACAAGGGGAAAAAGATTCACAAATGATTATACGTAATGAGGATGGTGTATTTGTTGTCACTCCTTCAATGAAAAAGACGTATAAATTCCAAAGTGATTGGCCAAAACAAAATAGTCAGGCTTATTTAATTGGTGCACTTGCGGAAGATTTAAAAGCTGATGAGAATGCCAAAATGACCGAATCAGACAAGGCTTATGTCTTTGAAGTTAAGACGCGTAACAATCATTCGAAAATGTTGCCTACTCAACAAATTTTCATCGATAAAAAGACTTTGCTTCCAACTAAGGTTTCGGTATTAAATGAAGCGAAAGAAGAGCAAATTGTTATTTCATTTAAGAAAATTTCGCTTGGGACGTCAAGAAAAGGTACAGACTATGCAGTAGAAGATTTCTCTAAAAAAGGCGCGAAAGACAAAGGGGCAACTGATGAAACTGCATCAAAAGAAAATGCATCAGGTGATAAAACTGAAGGAAGTACAACTGAAAAAGAAAATGCGAAAGATGATTCTGGAAAAACATCTGAGAATGCAACAGGAGAAGGTAAAGAAGAAACTAAAAGTGTAACAGGCGATGCACAAGCAGGGGCAGATAATGAAAATCCTACATTCCAAACGCATTATCCAGTTCTTAAATGGGATGTCAAACTGAAGGATGATACAACAATTGCAAGTGCAGATGGTGAAAGAAGAATTTTGACATACGAGGGTGACAAGCCATTCACTGTGATTGAACAGTCTGCAGATACAAACCCACTCTCTATTCCAGTGTTTGCACCAGGAGATCCTGCTGATTTAGGATTTACTATTGGAGCAATTACAGATAATTCGATTAGCTGGGAGAAAAATGGGGTATCTTTCTTTATAGCGACAAATTCTTTAACTCGTGAAGAGATGGTGGAAGTTGCATCATCTATGGTAAATGGCGAAGTAAAATGATGAAACATTTGACCTAACCTTTTTCAGGGCGGATAATAGAAAAAAATCCATTTTTAATGAGGGGTCATCTATGTATCAGCATCAAAATTTCCGTCCTACTAAGGCAGTCATTAAATTAGAAAACATTGAATATAACATCAAACAACTGCGAAAACACTTACATACCACGACAGAAATTATTGCAGTTGTTAAAGCGAATGCATACGGTCATGGTGATTTACAAATAGCAAGTGCAGCGTTGCAAGTGGGGGCTTCTATGCTAGCTGTAGCAACTCCTGAAGAAGCACTTCATTTACGAGAGTTTATAAAGGAAGCCCCAATTTTAATTTTAGGAGCAACACCGGTATGTTTTGCAAGTTTTGCAGCACAATACGATATATCTCTAACGGTATTTTCGTTAGATTGGGTAAATGAAGTTGCGAAACAAGCAAAGAACTTTGAAAAACCTTTGAAGCTACATATTAAAGTTGATAGTGGTATGGGGCGGATTGGTGTTAGAAAACAGACTGAGTTAACAGCACTTTATAATGCCATAGAAGCAAATGAGCACTTTTTAATCGATGGTATTTTCACTCATTTTGCAACGGCAGATGAAGAAGATGCTAGGCAATACAACGAGCAACTAGCAAAGTTTAATTCATATGTAACGAGTTTACGTGAGAAACCACGACTTGTACATGCTGCCAATACGGCTGCAACATTAAATAAAGAAAATGCACAATTCAATGCCGTAAGATTTGGTGTTTCTATGTATGGACTAGCACCATCACCGTATGTGGAAAAGCATCTATCATTTTCTTTGAAACCTGCTATGTCACTTGAAAGCGAACTTGTTCATGTGAAAAAAATTGAACAAGGTGATACAGTGAGTTATGGTGGCAAATATGTAGCAACGGAAGAAGCGTGGATTGGTACAATGCCGATTGGCTATGCGGACGGTCTTTTAAGAGGGCTTACTGGTCAAGAAGTATTAATCCAAGGGAATCGCGTTCCGATTATTGGACGTATCTGTATGGATCAATGTATGATCAAGCTACCATATGAAATGCCGGTTGGAGAAAAGGTCGTTTTAATTGGTCAACAACAGCAAGAGGAAATTCAGATAAAAGAATGGTCAGATAGACTTCAGACAATTGTATATGAAATACCGTGTATGTTAACATCAAGAATTCCAAGAATTTATAAATGATTTCAACAACTTTAAGTCTTTAATAACAATGATTGCAGCCGACAAATAAAAACAATTCCACCCACAATGTCAAATTCTTACCTTTCTTGTCTATTCAACAATTAATTTCAATGTTAAGATAGGGATAAGTTGAAAGTTGAATTGAAAAAGATGGAATGTTTTGTCGGAGGTGCTGGCCGTGAATAAGAAGAGAATAAGTGAAGTTATCTTAGAGCTCCCTAAGCATAAGATAGCTGAGGATATTGAACAAGCTTATAGACAAATTACGACAGAATGCGATGAATTCGTTTATACACCAACAAAGAGATACAAAAGAGAATACAAACAAAATCAAATACGAGAAGCAATGGTTAAAGGTTATATAGAGATGTCACAAATTAACTTATCCATATGTAGTGAATGTCTACATTTAGAGTATGAAGCCGAACATATGGTGGAGCGTCTCGTAAGCGGAGGATGAAAACTTGATCGTAAAACGTGGTGACGTTTTTTTTGCAGATTTATCACCAGTTATCGGGTCTGAGCAAGGTGGTACAAGACCCGTTCTGGTAATTCAAAATGACATAGGAAATCGTTTTAGCCCAACAGTAATTATTGCAGCTATTACTGCGCAAATTCAAAAGGCCAAACTACCAACTCATGTCGAAATTGATGCTAAGCAGTATGGGTTCGAAAGAGATTCAGTTATCTTACTTGAACAATTGCGTACGATAGATAAATCACGATTGACTGATAAAATAACACAACTTGATGATCCCTTAATGGAAAAAGTAGAAGAAGCGTTAGAAATTAGCTTGGGACTTTTGAAATTTTAAAGGTATACATAAATGTTACGCACTGAAGTGAAATTCACTTTGGTGCTTTTTTATTTGGAGATTTGTTATTATAACTCTGTTGAAAACGTAGGTAACTGTATATATTAAAAAAATAATGATGATAAAATTACTATTTAGGACGTTTAGTGTCTGGTATTTCAAAAAATAAACACTAAGGTTTAAAGCTATTATAATAGGGTAATATATGAGTAATCGAGCTAGATTAGTAGATGGAAGGAGATTTTATATGGATTTCAAACTAGAAACTGTAGATGTACAAAAAAGTATTGCTTATGTTAGTGGAGAAATAGATGCTTTCACTGCACCTAAGCTTCGTGAGCAACTAACTAACATTAAATTAACTGAAAGTGTCCAAATTGAATTAGACTTTCGTGATGTAGTGTATATGGATAGTACAGGATTGGGTGTTATTGTTGCTTTTTATAAAAACGTTATAAGTGCCGGCGGAGATATGAAATTAAGAAGGCTGTCGCCACGTTTACGTCGCTTATTTAATATAACTGGTCTAAGTGACATAATGAATATTGAAGACGAGGGGAAGGAGACTACTAACCATGAAGGTATTTGATTACTTTGAAATGAGAGTACCAGCAAAGCCTCAATATGTAGGGGTTATAAGATTAACCATTTCAGGTTTAGCAAATCGGATTGGCTTTTCTTATGATGATATTGAAGATTTGAAAATTGCTTCAAGTGAAGCAATTACTAACGCTATTCAACATGCTTATGAAGTTGATGCGGAAGGCGAAGTTATAGTAGGGTGTGCGTTATATAAAGATAAAATTGAAATTATGGTCGCGGATTATGGTTATAGCTTCGATTTTGAGGATGTGAAAAGAAGAGTTGGGCCATATCAAGAAGATGAAGATGTTCGATTTATTCGAGAAGGTGGTTTGGGTCTATATTTAATTGAAACTCTAATGGATGAGGTAAAAGTGCTTAACGACAATGGCGTTACTGTTTTAATGACAAAATATGTCGCCAGAGAGCAGGTGACGGACCATGTGGAAAAAATCACCTACTAAGTCAACTTCAAAAGAGCAAATTTTAGAATGGATTAATAACTACCAGAAATACGAAGATGATGAAGCGCAAACGAATTTAGTTGTACAATATAAATATTTAGTTGAGTCACTTGCAAGAAAGTATTCAAAAGGTGGTTCCTATCACGATGATATTGTCCAAGTAGGTATGCTTGGACTACTTGGTGCTATAAGGAGGTTTGATGTATCTTTTGGTCGTAATTTTGAAGCATTTGCAGTTCCTACAATAATCGGAGAGATTAAGCGCTTTTTACGTGATGAATCATGGGATGTCCATGTGCCAAGACGTATAAAAGAACTTGGGCCGCGTATCAAGTCTGTAGTAGAGCAACTGACGACAGAATTCCAACGTTCCCCGCATGTAAATGAAATTGCAGAGTACATTGGAGTTGAGGAAGAAGAAGTGTTAGAAGCAATGGAAATGGGGCAAAGTTACCAAGCCTTATCGATGGATTATACAATGGAGTCCGATTCAGATGGTAGTTCTATGACGCTTTTCGATATTGTTGGAAATGAAGATGAAGGTTATGAAAAAACAAACCGCCGCATGATTGTTGCTGAAGCTATGACAGCTTTAACAGAAAAAGAAAAACGCATTATCCAGCTTACATATATGGAACAATTAAGTCAGAAAGAAGCAGGAGAAAGTCTCGGTATTTCTCAAATGCATGTTTCTAGATTGCAGAGGAAAGCGATTAAAAAACTACAAGAGGCAATTGGTGCCGCCAGTGGTATTCGTATTAAAATAGAATAATGGTTTTATAAGTAGGTTAAGAATTTATATCTATGACTTACTAGAAGTAAAAATAAATTACAGCTGGAAGAATGGACACCTTATTAAAGCGGTGTTGGTTGGCGAGAGCCAAAATAACAATAGAAACTTTGATGTTAGGAGTCTGCTCTTTTGGAGTAGGCTTTTTATTTAATGTAAAATAATGCAAAGGTGATATAAAGCTGAGTGACAAGAGTTTTTGGACTTACCTATATGATAATATAAATAAGATAGAGAAAGGTTGTGACTGAATGGACAACAAAAAAATGCAGCAATTAATTTCGAAAGAACTTAGCATCCGACCAAAACAAGTAGAATCAGTTATCGAATTGTTAGAAGGTTCAAATACGGTGCCGTTTATAGCGCGCTATCGTAAAGAAGCAACTGGTTCACTTGATGAAGTCCAAATTAAAGCAATCGAAGACCGTTATCATTATTTACAACAACTACAACAACGAAAAGAAGAAGTGCTTCGCCTTATTGATGAGCAAGGCAAGTTAACCGAAGAATTGAAAAAAGATATAGAAGAGGCAACCGTCCTAAAGCGAGTTGAAGATTTATATCGTCCTTATAAGCAAAAACGTAGAACAAAAGCGACAATCGCTAAAGAAAAAGGGTTAGAGCCTTTAGCGGATGAGTTGATGAAATTTGAGTCAACGGCACTTGAAGATTTAGCTACACCTTATATCAATGAAAATGTGGATTCGGTTGAGGAAGCATTACAGGGTGCTAGTGATATTTTAGCAGAGCGTTTTGCAGATGATGCAACTATTCGTGAGAAAACCCGTAAGCTATCATGGCAAAATGGCAAGATTCTTTCTGCAGTAAAAGATCAAAATTTAGACGAAAAATCTGTTTATGAAATGTACTATGAATACGAAGAACCGATTAATAAAATTGTTCCTCATCGTATATTAGCCATCAATCGTGGTGAAAAGGAAGATGTTTTGAAAATCAATATTGCTGTACCGGTAGAACGAGTACATCAATTGATGTGTACGGAATGGATACCACGTACATACTCACCCGCAGCTAAACAAGTGGAGTTAGCGATTGAAGATTCATACAAACGATTAATTCAACCTTCTATTGAAAGAGAGTTACGTGGAGAGCTAACGGAAAAGGCAGAAGCTCAAGCGATTCATATTTTCTCTGAAAATTTACGAAACCTACTCTTACAACCGCCATTAAAGGATCGCTATGTATTGGGACTAGATCCAGCGTATCGAACGGGTTGTAAGTTGGCTGTAGTGGACGATACAGGTAAAATGCTTGAAATCTCAGTTATCTACCCACATCCGCCTAAAGCAGACCCTGTACAATCCAAAAAGGTATTCAAGGACATATTGCAAAGGTACCCAATATCTATTATTGCTATTGGCAATGGGACAGCATCCCGTGAGTCAGAACAGTTTGTGGCAGAATGCTTGAAAGAGTTAATCAGCGAAACAGCATACGTTATTGTCAATGAAGCTGGGGCAAGTGTGTATTCAGCGTCAGAAGTGGCGCGCGAAGAGTTTCCGGATTTACAAGTTGAACAACGTAGTGCTGTTTCAATTGCAAGAAGATTACAAGATCCACTTGCTGAGCTTGTAAAAATTGAACCGAAAGCAGTCGGGGTAGGGCAATATCAGCATGATGTATCTCAGAAAAAGCTAGCAGATTCTTTAACTTTCATCGTTGAAACAGCTGTTAACCAAGTTGGTGTAGATGTGAATACTGCGTCATCTTCACTTTTACAATATGTTTCTGGACTTTCAAAAACAGTTGCAGAGAATATTGTTAAAATACGTGGTGAAAACGGGAAATTCACAGCTCGTAACCAGTTGAAGAAGATTCCACGCTTAGGGGCTAAGACTTATGAACAAGCAATTGGTTTCCTGAGAATTTCTGAAGCTAAAAACCCATTAGATTCGACAGGTATTCACCCAGAAAGTTATGATCTTGCAAATCAATTACTTGAAGCTACTTCTATTAAGAAGGAACAGCTAGGGACAGCAGAAGCTGAACAAGCGCTAGCAAACCTTGACATTGCAACTTTAAGTGCACAGTGGGATGTAGGAGAGGTAACGTTAAAAGATGTCATCGATACATTGATGAAACCGTCACGTGATCCACGTGATGCATTCCCTCAACCATTATTGAAGAAAGACATTTTGAAAATGGAAGATTTGCAGACGGGAATGGAGATGCAAGGGACAGTACGCAACGTAGTAGATTTCGGTGCATTTGTTGATATTGGTGTGAAACAAGATGGCCTTGTCCATATTTCTAAATTGAAAAATGGCTTTGTAAAACATCCTTTAGATGTAGTAGCACTCGGTGATATCGTAACTGTGTGGGTGGAAAAGATTGAAAAAGATAAAGGAAGAATTGCGTTAACGATGCTTCCACCGGCAAAACAAATCGATTAATATAGTAGAAAGATTAAACCTCGCCATAAAGCGGGGTTTATTTTGTAGAAGAAAGGGAAGAATAAGATGACGGATGAAGAGTTGCAAAACCTTGTAATAGAAATCTCAGAGAACGTATTCCATAAACCTTTTAGGCATCAAGCTTATTTTAATAAGAGACTACGTTCCACAGGTGGTAGATACTTATTGCAATCACATAATATCGAGATTAACCCCAAAGCTTTTTCAAAGTTCGGTATTCAAGAACTAGAAGGAATTATTCGTCACGAACTATGTCATTATCATCTTCATATAGAAGGAAAGGGTTATAAACATCGTGATGCAGATTTCCGCCTCCTATTAAAGAACACCAATGCTCCTAGATACTGTTCTGACTTAACTGAGAAGAAGGGAAAGAACTCTAATAAAAGTTATATTTATATATGTATAAAATGCGGTACAAACTATGTTAGGAAGATAAGAATGAACCCTGCCAAATACCGTTGTAGCAAGTGTTCAGGGCACATTAAGCAAATTGATTAAAAGTTTTTTCAGAAAAACGCTTGACCTTTTCTGAATACCTGTCTATAATAATAAAAGTCGACAAGGTGATGACGACAAAATGTAACAAATTTTTCCGAAGTAGCTCAGTGGTAGAGCATCCGGCTGTTAACCGGACGGTCGTAGGTTCGAGTCCTACCTTCGGAGCCATATGGCCCCTTGGTCAAGCGGTTAAGACACCGCCCTTTCACGGCGGTAACACGGGTTCGAATCCCGTAGGGGTCACCAAGTTTTATATGGTCCGGTAGTTCAGTTGGTTAGAATGCCTGCCTGTCACGCAGGAGGTCGCGGGTTCGAGTCCCGTCCGGACCGCCATTTATTTTTGGGGTATAGCCAAGCGGTAAGGCAACGGATTTTGATTCCGTCATGCCCTGGTTCGAATCCAGGTACCCCAGCCATTTCCATTCTTCAAGCTACGAGTCATTAGCTCAGTTGGTAGAGCATCTGACTTTTAATCAGAGGGTCGCAGGTTCGAATCCTGCATGACTCACCATTTTAACTTGACATTATGTTTTTAGGTGATATAATAGAAACCTATCATGTTTCAATTGAAATGCGGCCGTGGCGGAATGGCAGACGCGCTAGGTTGAGGGCCTAGTCGAGGTTGACTCGGTGGAGGTTCAAGTCCTCTCGACCGCACCAAAAATTTTCAATATATAATATACGATATGCGCCCGTAGCTCAATTGGATAGAGCGTCTGACTACGGATCAGAAGGTTGTGGATTCGACTTCTGCCGGGCGCGCCATATTTTTAAAGAATTATAGTATCAATGCGGGTGTAGTTTAGTGGTAAAACCACAGCCTTCCAAGCTGTTGTCGAGAGTTCGATTCTCTTCACCCGCTCCAATGTAATTTATGAACCTTGAAAACTGAACATGCAAGACGTTAATCAATAAATGTTTTGGACATCAACTCTGTTGGTGGATTAAAACGAAATAGATATCATCTTTGGATGATACGCTAGCAAAGCTAATGAGCTTTCAAACTACTTTTATGGAGAGTTTGATCCTGGCTCAGGACGAACGCTGGCGGCGTGCCTAATACA